>CAZLYM010000151.1:7778-10707 GCA_964563475.1 uncultured Pirellulaceae bacterium | reverse complement strand
AAGTGACTTTGCTCATCAGGCCATGCAACGCGTGCCCGAATTCGTGGAACAACGTTAACGCGTCGTCCCATGAGATCAAAGTCGGCTGCCCGTCCTGACCGCGAATAAAATTCGAGTTATTCGAAACGAGCGGCGTTATCGGCTGATCCATACAATGTTGATCCCGATACGAAGTCATCCACGCTCCACTTCGCTTTCCCTTCCGAGCGTAGGGATCAAGATAGAACAGTCCAACTTCGCCACCCTCACCGTCAAGCACTTGCCAGACGTCGACATCGGGATGAAAAACTGGCACGTCATGAACTTGTGTGAACTGCACGGAAAACACTTGCGACGCCGCCCACATCATGCCTTCGACCAATCGACTCAATTGCAGATACGGCTTGACCAGATTGAAATCCAGATCGTACTTCGCGGCTCGAACCTTTTCCGCATAGTACCGGTAATCCCACGGCTCGATCTTGATCTGGCTGTTTTCGGCGTCGGCGATTGCCTGCATATCCGCGACTTCTTCCCGCGCACGATCAACCGCTTTGGACCAGACATTCATCATCAGATCCATCGCAGCTTCCGGCGTCTTCGCCATCTGAGGCTCCAATCGCCAGTGAGCATGCGTCGGGTAACCGAGCAATTTCGCGCGTTCGGCCCGCAGCTTCAGGATCGAGGTAATAATTTCTTTGTTGTCGTTTTCATCTCCATGATCACAACGGCTGAAGTACGTTCGCCACACTTGTTCCCGAAGTTCTCGATCGTGTGCAAACGAAAGAAAGGGCTCCATTGACGATCGAGTATTCTCGACCGCCCACTTTCCCGGCTGGCCCTTCGATTCGGCTGCCGCGCCCATTGAAGCAATTAAACTCTCAGGCAAACCTGCAAGTTGATCCTCCTGCTCGACCCACGTGACATATTTCTCTTCATCGGCCAACACATTCTGACTGAACGTCGTGTACAGCTCGGCCAGCTTTGAGTTGATCTTGGAAAGCTGGGCCTTGTCGTCGACCGAAAGATTGGCCCCTGATCGCACAAACGCCCTGAATCGCTCTTCCACCAATCGTTGCTGGACGGCGTTCAGTTTATTGAACTGGTCACCATTTTTGACTTCTTTGATACGCGCAAAAAGATCCAAATTCTGGACCACCGAATCTCGCCACGCCGCCAACTTCTGGGCGACCAACGATTCAATCTCGGGGATCGGGCCAAGGTTCAGATTGCCCGCATGAACGCCGAACATCGATGTCAGCCGATCCAGCGTCTGGCCAGATCGTTCGAGTGCTTCGAAAGTGTTGTCGAAGGTAGCGGGATCGCTTGAGCCTGCGATCGCCTGAATCTCAGCATTCGCCTCGTCGATCGCACAGTCAAACGCTTTGGGAAACTCTTCAGGACGAATTTGATCCCAAGGAGGCACGCCTCCATACTTACCTTCCCATGGCTGCAGCAGAATCGATTCAGGCATTTTTAATTTCGAAAAAAGTTGAGTTATCGTGCCCAAAGGGCCACGGTTGAAATGGAGCCACATGGGCTGGTCGAACAATCAGCATGACTCGCGCAATGACGATTCCGCCAAGCCGTCGTACTGTTCCGAACTTGAGAAACAGCAGGGGAGACTACCAAAAAAAAAATCCGCTGGCAGTGGGGAACTGTCCAACGGATTTCAAATAACCGGCTTAAACGACCACAGGAAGGAAAGGCTCCCATGGGATGCGGGCGTGGTCGTTTGTTTGAATTCGGGGGACGAATTCTAAGGTGAGGTCCGGTACTGTAAAAAATAAGAAAAGAAAAATGTGCGAGCGAACGGCCCCCTAGACGGCGGAGAGATGAGATGAGGCCTTTGGCGTGCCCGCTCACACGATTTAGTCACATTGCAGTTGCCGTGCCAAAGAAATGGATTTCACAAAAAATCGCTTACCCTCGCCCTTTTCCCCATCAAATCCAACGAATACAAGCAAAATCAGTGCTTCTCTTTGCTAGATTTTCTCATTCTGAGACCGTCGCCGCGTTTCTGAACGTAATTCCCTTCACTTTTGACCACTGAAAACAAACCTGCCGAAAAAACGCCGTTCTTTAGATTCAGGGGTTTGGTTAGAACCTCACCACCCTTCCAAGTCGCAATAGCCGCGAACCACTGGCCCAGCACCATGACAAATGCCTAGTAAGTTGGGTAAGTGAACCAGAATTCCTTGCGTCCAAAGGAAAGCCCCACTTTCGAGCTGTGAAGTCCGCGGAACCTATCGAGCCAAATCATGAAAATCGAATGTTGTAACATCAATTCTCTGCTTCCCCTCGCACTGATTGCCATCGCTTTGGCATTGGGAATTGGAATCGCAGTCGCTCAGTTTCCTAGCACAGAAAACCAGACGGCCGTAGCCGATCAAACTCAATCGGCCGCTGCAGACGGATCCGCAGAAATGGGTTCTCTCAGCGCTGATGCGAGCCCCAAAGAGCGTGTCGTGAAAACGGCCGAACAATGGCGGGCACAGTTGACCGACGAGCAATATTACGTGACCCGTGAAAAAGGAACCGAACGTCCGTTCACCGGCAAATATTGGAACAACAAAAAAGAGGGTACTTACACTTGCGTGTGCTGTGAACACCCTTTGTTTGATTCAAAAGCCAAGTATCGATCTGGTACTGGCTGGCCCAGTTACTACGAGCCGATCGATTCAAAAAGCATCACCGAGCATACCGATGCCTCAATGTTTATGACTCGCACGGAAGTCGTTTGCAGCCACTGCGAAGCTCATCTTGGTCACGTGTTCCCCGATGGGCCTAAACCAACGGGGCTTCGCTATTGCATCAATTCGGCTTCACTGAATTTCACCGAAGCCAAATCGGGTTCAGGTTCGGCAGCCAAACCAGCCGCGGCCGAGACCACGCCACCCGCCAAACCTGCTGCCGTGGGTTCGCAGTCCAAAGGCTCGGCAACCAAAGG
>CAZLYM010000151.1:0-7678 GCA_964563475.1 uncultured Pirellulaceae bacterium | reverse complement strand
CAAAGGATCGGCAATCAAAGGTTCCGGTTCAAAGTAAAAACGCCAACCACGGGCACAACGTTTTAGTCACTCGGTGCTGACCGGTTGCGGAGTGCAACTAGGTAGACGGTGACACCGATCCAAACGAACACAAACCCGAATAGTCGCGTCGAATCGACGGGGTCGCCAAACACGATCAGTCCCAATAAAAACTGAATGGTCGGGCCAATAAATTGAAGTAACCCCACCGTTGACAGTGACAGATGCTTGACGGCGATGACGTACAGAAACAATGGCGTGATCGTTGCGATGCCACTACACGCAAGCAACAAGCTCAGTGTGATCGATTCGGGCATGACGGTGGCACCCATGACCGAAGTCCGCCACACCATGAACGCGATCGCTGGTAGCAGCAAGAACCCCGTCTCCATCGTCAGCCCTTCGGTGGCTGAAAGTTGCGTTTTCTTTTTGATGAGTGCGTAGATCGCGAAGGCAATTGCAACGACCAATCCAATCCAGATCTCGCTATTGGCTGACCACGTCATGATCGAGACGCCAACCGCGGCCAGCACCACAGCGATCCATTGCAGGACGGTCAGTCGCTCCTTCAAGAAAACAACGCCAAGCAAGACCACTAATTGGGGGCAAATGTAATAGCCAAGACTCGCGTCGATCACATGGTCGTTGGCAATCGCCCACACGAACATCAACCAGTTCGTGACAATCACGACAGCGGCGAACACTGACATTCGAACCGTTCCCGGCTGATTGGAAATTTGGCTTCGTAGCGAAGCCAGACTCCCGCTGACATCAACCTTAGCCAATTTCGAACGCACCGAGACAATCGCCATCCAGATAGCCAAAACCAAAAATGACCACATGACGCGATGAGCGACCAAGTCGAGCGGATCGATCACTCCATCGAACAGTTTGATGTATACCGGGAAGACACCCCAGATCACCTGAGCCCCGACTGCCGTCGCCAACCCAAGTATTAGATTGGGCTGTTTTTTCGTTTTGGGGTCTGAGGTATGCAGTGGAAGATTCTGAGTAGAAGAATTCTGGCAAATAGTTTCTGGTGATGGCCGCGGACGTGGATTGGAGAACATCGACGCCATTTTGGCAATCCGGGAAACGATTGCAGTGCGAAGTGGCCTGCTTCAAGACAATCTTCAAGCGGATGTTTCAGCGACTTGGGCGGTGGAAATGTCGATGCCCATCGTACGAGCCACTTCGAACGCCGACCCGACACCGCTTTCCAACAACGGCACGGAATCCGCCGCATACGAGCCAACGAACCAGACACGCTGCTGCGTGCCTCCAGCCACCTGCCATGCTCTCAGTTGTTTTACGGCCTCGAGTGATTCCGCGCTGACGATTGGTCGCTGCATCGCCGACGTCGTGATTGCCTGCTCTTCAGCCAGCATCCGCAACGGACGGATCGTCTGGTAAATGTTCTCCGCTTGCGGCCATTCGGGATAAAACCGATTCAGCCAGATCGTACACATCGCGTCGGTTCGATCGTCTTGGCTGACAAAGTTAAAACAGCGCCAGTCCGATTGCTCGTTGGGCATAAAAGAATCGTCTCGATGGACGACCACCGACACGTTTTCGTATTCAAACCTGTCCAGAATCTCCTGCGCCGGTCGCAAGGCCGGATCGTCACCCAATAACCGGGCAGCCGAATTGGCCTGAGTCGCAACAACCACTCGGTCAAACTGAGACTCCGTTCCATCGGCACACACAACGCTCGCGCCGTTGTTCGCACCATCGTTCGTTTGATGGATGGATGCCACTTTTGTCGACAACCGAATGTCGTCAACCTTTTCGCTCAACCGCGCAACAACGTCCTCCGTTCCATAAGTCGTTCTTCGCAAAGGCGATCGATCTACCTGATTCAACAGACTTCGCAGTCCAACCTTGGCCGGATAGTTCGCAAGTGCTTCGTAGCTGCACGTCAACACCGTCGCCGCAAGCGCCGGAAACAGAAAATCGAACACAAAGTCATCGCTAAATTGTTCCTGTTTCAGATACTGGCCCAACGTTAACTCGACCGGCATTTGATCGATCGCTTGATCCGTGACCAAGGCTTGCATCCGCGCCGTCTCCGCCGCGACCCTCCGAACTTTGGAACTTAACAACGCTGCCGTAGAAAATCCGCCCCGATACTGATCGCCCAATTTCAACCAGCCGGATCGATCCTGAGTCGAAAATGATTTGGACGCATCGACAGCCTCAGACGCAACGCCCAAAGATTCATACAATCCCGTCAGCCGAGGCCAGTCTTCCCGGTTGAACATGCGAGGCGGCACGTCGACACGGACGGGCTCCGATTCACCTTTTTCAGTCACCAGCGGAAGATCAATCGAATGAGCGTCCATCCCAAGACTGGGCTGACTTTCAAACAGTGTTACATGAATCCCAGCCTGCCTAGCCAACCACGCAAAGGTCAAACCAGCAATGCCGGAGCCAATAATTGCAATTCTGTTCATTCAAGGCCCTTTAAGCCGCCGAGGGTTGGTTGCACAATAGATTGATTAGACAGCCTTCTTAACCGCAACCGCCCGCTCAACAAAACGGGTGTCGATCAATGAGCAACAGTGTCTCGATTCAAGACGTGGAACTTCATCTGGCTTCCCCCCACGAACTGGACAGCCAGTGGATTGGCCAATCGGAAGTTCTCAAACAGGTTCTCGCCTGCTGGCTGGTGGTCGATGACAAAGACCTACCACTAACCCCGCGACTGGTCGGCGCACCGGGCATCGGAAAAACCGCTTTGGCGACCGCTGCCGCGAAACAACGCCAGCAAGAATTGTACATCTATCAGTGTACCGCCGACACTCGGCCTGAAGATTTGTTAATCACTCCCGTGTTGGCCGAAAACGGTTCGATCGCCTACCACGCTTCGCCCTTGGTTACCGCCATGATTCGAGGCGGCGTCTGCGTGCTGGACGAAGGCAATCGCATGAACGAAAAATCATGGGCCTCACTGGCACCGTTGCTCGACCATCGTCGCTACGTCGAATCGATCATCGCCGGCGTCACCGTCCAAGCACACCCAAATTTCCGCTGTGCGGTGACGATGAATCAGGACGAATCAACTTTCGAGATCCCAGATTACATCCTTAGCCGTTTGCAACCGACGCTGACTTTAAAATTCCCGTCCCGCGAAGATGAAAAGCTGATCCTTCAATACCACCTACCGTTTTGTGCCGACGACATGCTGGCGATGACGGTCGAGTTCCTGCAAAAGTCGCACGAGCTGAAACTCGATTTCTCCACCCGAGACGGCATCAACTTGCTACGTTACGCGATGAAGCGTATACATCAAGACGGCGACCATCCGGTTTCCAACGACGTTGCGTGGCGGGAAGCGTTGGAAAAATGCCTCGGCGAGGACGCACTCGATTTAGAACGACTGTCTCAGCTGAAAAATCAGTCGCTCGGCGGCCAGTCCCTGCCAATGGGCTTCGGTGATTTCTTTTTCAACCCCGGCGATCCGCTGCACCCGGACTCGGATCACTTTGATGACGGCGATGACGACGACACCCCATTTTAAAAACAACCAAAGAACTCATCCGAACACTTGGGCAACTCGCGGTCGATAGCTCGCAACGCCAAACTCCCGGATCAGGCTCCGCATCACACACTCAAACAGTCCCTCATGCCTCACGAATTGCTCGACATCGGCCCGCACGTCACCGCGTTACCCGTCGTTCACGGGAGCGGAGATTTCGCGTGGGAAATCCGGCGGATGATGATGGCTCATTCGTTTGACTGTGTGGCCGTTCCACTGCCGGAATCGTTTCAAGAACCGGTGGAAGAATCGATTCTAAAACTGCCACGACCGGGCATCGTCACCCAACGAGAAATCGAAAACCCCGCCGAGGGATGGAAACCGTGGTCAGAAGATGAGGGAGTGACGGGAGATAATTTTGAGGCACAATCGGGATCAAGTGATCCGGATTCCGAACGAGCCAGCTACGTCCCCATCGATCCGTGTCAGCCCGTCATCGCCGCAATCCGAACCGCGATGGGCGAACGGATCCCTCGCAGGTTCATCGATCTGGAAACGAATCACTTCGAGCCCCATCAACAAACGTTGCCAGATGCTTATGCGCTCAAGCGGCTTCCGATCGAGCGTTATGCGGCGGCCGTGCTTCCTCATCTCGGTCCCGATACGTCGCAACAATGGCGACAGCGAATTGACCACATGGCGTGGCAACTTCGAGAGCTCTCGGTCGATTTTAAGAATATCCTCGTCGTGCTGAGCGTTCTCGATTGGCCGTGGGTTCGGCAAGCCTTTCACAATCGGCAACTAAAGCGGCCCGACCACGAAGTCACCGAAAACCCTGAAAGCTATTCCGTGGCTCACGACTCGCTGTACTTCCTGCTGGGGGAACTACCGCTGATCACCGGGCTCTACGAAAAGGCTCGACAGGAAATCGAAGACGACAAGCACCTCTCCATCGACGGTGTCAAAGAACTACTGATCGCCGCACGCGAAGCCTACGTGGACGAGCACGGAAAGCGAGCTCGTAAGATCACGCCCAAGCTACTGGCTCAATGCCTCAAGTACACTCGCAACCTCACCCTGATCGAGCACCGCTTCACGCCGCAACTGGCGACCATTGTAACAGCCGCTCAACAATGCATCGGCGACACCTACGCGTTGCACGTTCTGGAAACCGCCAAACGTTACCCCGTCTTCGACACTCAAAGCGAGGATCAAACCGGCATTCGCATGTCACTGGACACGGCTCGTTTTCCTGACGACGAATATCGAGAAATGGTCAGTCGCCTACCCGGTGCACCGATCACTTGGACCAATCTAGAACTCATCCCGCGACCGGCCGAAAGCCAGCGAGAAGACTGGCAGCAGCAATGGAATCCTTATTCGCAATGCAGCTGGCCCCCCGAGGACGAGCTGATCGAGAATTTTCGCCGTAGCGTTTTCGATCGTGCACGCGAAGTCATGGGAGCCGACCTCGCCAAGACAGAAAAGTTTACCACCAGCGTCAAAGACGGCATCGACATCCGAGAAACCGTCCGGCACTGGTACGACAAACAAATCTACGTCAAGGAACTTCCGCCCGCCCGCGGCAAGCTCGACTGCGCAGTGATGCTGTTCGACTCGCCCGCCGACCCACGAGAATACCCGTGGCGGACGACTTGGTTTGCCGAGCACGCCAACGAATCGACATTGGCATTTTTTGCGACCGACTTCGCCAGTCACCCGGTCGGGCCGGGAATTTGTTTGGGGAACTACGGTGGAGCCCTGTTTATTTTTCCTCCCGTTGGCATCCCCGATATCTGGACCGATCCTCGACTCGATTTCGCCTCGACACTCGAAGAGCGATTGCTGGCAGCGGCCTGCCTGCACAGTCGATGCCGACAAATCGCATTGCTCAGTTCCGCTCCGCCGGGTATCGCGTGGCGGCAAATTGCCCGTAAATTCAAAAAATCATGGGTCCATTTGCCCCTCGGTCGCTTCAGTGATTCTACAATTCATCAACTAAGGATGGTTCATGTGCTTAACGGGAAGGACGTTCGAAGTTATGCTGCTGACTTCATCAGGCGGCATTGATCGACGATCGGTCGAATCAAAAACCCGTTTTCCACTTATCGGTTCTTTGCCGGACAAAAACAATGGAACTTAGAGATCTATTTCGCAATCTGGTTAAGATGGCTGCGATTGATAAAAAATTCGCACCCGAAGAAATCAGCTTTCTGGCACAACGAGCTGAAGGGTGGGGGATCCCGGAAGGGGAACTCGAAAACGCGTTGGCTGAGGTAGCCGAAGGGAACGTTTCACTCGTCATCCCCGAAGCACCTGCCGATCGTGAGCACCTGATCAAGGAGTTCATCCGGTTAATGGCCGTCGACGGTGAACTGGCCGATACAGAAAAACAATTCTGTGCCTTCGCTTCTGCTAAAATGGAGCTGACCAGCGAACAGTTCAGCGAGATCGTAGATGACCTGACTAGGTAAACTGCTCAAAGGGCAGGGTAGGGCAGAGCCTTGCTCGTGGCCTAGGCAGTCAAATGATTGACTGTCCGGATGAACGAGGTGGCGTTCAAATGATGAGACTTTTTCGAACGCTCAAACTTGGAGCCAAAAGCCTGCTACTGCACCCCATGCGGTCCGCGCTGACAGTCTTGGGGATCTTCATTGGAGTCGCCAGCGTCATCTGGTTGCTTGCCATCGGCGAAGGTATCAGCCTGCAAGCGCAGAAACAGATCGAAGACCTCGGAGCCGAAAACATAATCGTTCGCAGCATCGAGCCTCCGACAGAAAGCGGAGGGTTCCGAGACATTCCAACATTTGGAGTCTCTAGGCAGGAGTTTCACCTGCTCCAAAACACCGTGCCGACGATCAAGCGAGTCATTCCAATTCGTGAGATCGCTCAGAAGTTCGTCTACTCCGGCAACTCAAGCGCTCAACCGCTCGATGGAAGATTGGTTGGCTGCACCCCCGAATATGCAGAAGTCACCCGACTCCGTATCGACCGAGGCCATTTCCTGACTGACCGGGAAGTCCAAGCTCAAATGTCCGTTTGCGTGATCTCCGCAAAGCTGGCAGCGCGTTTTTTCCCCTCGGAAGACCCGATCGACAGGCAAATTTACCTGCCGGAAAAACAAGAGTATTTCAACATTGTCGGCGTGCTCAAACACCGCAACGCCACCGCAGCGATCGGTGGTTCTCTGGCCTCACAGGATTTTTCTCGCGACATCTACATCCCCATCACGACCATGCGGCTACGGATCGGTGACTTAGAACAACGGCGCAGGGGCGGATCGTTTTCTGCCAAACGGTTTGAGCTAACTCAGATTACGGCCCAAGTCGCCGATTTGGCCGACATTCCTCAGACCGCCAAACTGGTCGAGGCCTCGCTTCGAAACGGATTCGCCAAGCGCGATCGACAGGACATTGCCATCGTCGTGCCTTACGAATTGCTCGAACAAGCAAAAGCGACACGCATCATGTTCATGATGTTCATGGGCCTGATCGCAGCGATCTCATTGATCGTCGGCGGGATCGGCATCATGAACATCATGCTGGCCACGGTCACAGAAAGGACTCGAGAAATTGGCATCCGCCGCGCCCTCGGCGGCCGACGCAGCGACATCGTGCAACAGTTTCTTGTCGAAACGGTCTTCCTGTCGGTCATCGGAGGACTAACCGGAATCGTGGGCGGTCTGCTGTGCCCATGGACGGTCGCCGGCACACGTCACCTGCTTAGTCAGTTCACGCCAGAATTTTACGGGCGTCTTCCTGAGGTAGCCCGATTGATGCAACCACAGATCGTGCCGATGTCCATTCCTCTCGCGTTTTTCATCTCCGTCGTCGTTGGCGTATTCTTTGGGATCTACCCAGCAATCCGAGCCTCTCAGATGGAACCCATCGAAGCGCTGCGGCACGAATGACAAATGACAAATGTGCACGAGAAAAAGGTTGCGCGCATCCTAAATCTGGTTCGGAACTGGGGTGCCATGCTCACGCGAACTGTCGTCGTTTCTTTCAAGCGTGACATCAAAAAATGCTCACACAGCCTTGCCCCTTGACTCAACGATCGCATGAGCATGCTTGTCCCCTGCGGTTGCACGTTCTTTTTGGTGGCGAGAACCATCGCACCCGCCGCCCCAACGGGGCAACTCTACGGCGCAAAACCTGATCAATCCACCTTCGCTCGGCAACC
>CAZLYM010000150.1:0-10855 GCA_964563475.1 uncultured Pirellulaceae bacterium | reverse complement strand
TGAGCATGCCATCTACTGGCGTTTTGACCTTTGAGCAAGCGTTTAGTGTGCGTTTGAGTGCTATTGATGGCCCTCGCGACGATAACTCTGGGAAAAAATTGGAAGGATAGGAAGACGGGAATGGCGAAGCAGCCGGACAGTGACAAGAAACGTGCTCCGAAGTTCGAGTATGTCGAACCGATTGGATTTCGTGTGCTCGTTCGCAAGGACGACCCCAAGCGGGAGACCAAAGGAGGCATCGCGCTTCCCGATGCGGCGGAGATTCCTACGATCACCGGGCGGATTGTGACGATTTCAGCGGCTATCGAGAACGATGAAGACGTGCCGCTGCGGCAATACGACAAGGTCCTGTTTCACCCGAAAAATGCCATTCCGGTTGATTTCGAGTCCGATAACCAGCTTTTTGTCGTGCCCGTCGAAGATGTGGTGGCCGTCTTTCGGCGTGACACCCCGCGGCAAACGGACTCGGATGTCGACTAATCGTTGCATGCCACAACGACGACAGTCGATACGGTCCCGCCAAACAAACTTAATCCAAACTCAATCTGGCTGTCACGCCTGAAAGATGGTGCTGATCGATTCGTGGTGATGGATTCGCTTGATCGCCTCGCCCAGCATTGGTGCCACGCTGAGGATTTTGATATTGGGCAGCATCTTTTCCGGAGGAAGCGGGACGGAGTCGGTGATCACGATACTGTCCACGGGAGCATCACGTAGCCGATCGATCGCCGGTCCGGCCAGCACACCGTGCGTTGCCGCCACGTGAATTTGAGCCGCACCTTTTCGCTTGACCAGATCTGCGGCTCCGCAGATTGAACCCGCCGTGCTGATCATGTCGTCAAACATCAAGGCCACCTTCCCTTCGATCGGGCCGCCAATGATGTTCTCTTGCGAAACCGAATCCGCACCAAGGCGGCGTTTGTCGATGATGGCTAGGTCGCCACCCAGTCGTTTCGCGTGCCCGACAGCACGTTTGATACTGCCTTCGTCTGGACTGACGATGACAAGATCTTCTTTAGGAATGTTCAGGCTGCGAAAGTGATCGGTCAGCACCTTGCCGGCATACATGTGATCGACCGGGACATCGAAAAAGCCTTGAATCTGAGCCGCATGCAAATCCAACGCTAGGACTCGATCGGCTCCCGCCCGAGTAATCATATTCGCCACAAGTTTTGCGGTAATCGGGACGCGTCCTTCGTCCTTTCGATCCTGTCGAGCGTATCCATAATACGGAATGACCGCCGTGATCCGTTCAGCACTGGCTCGCAGGCACGTGTCGATCATGATCAACAGTTCCATCAGCGTATCATTGACCGGTGGGCAGGTCGGCTGAACCAGAAATACGTCTCGCCCGCGAACGTCCTCGATCTTGCAATGAAACTCACCGTCGGGAAACGTCGAAAATTTGCACGAGCTAAGTTCAAGCTTTAGAAAGTCGCAGATTTTTTCTGAGAGATCTAGGTTACCGCGTCCACTGAAAATTTTTAGTTCCGGGGTCAGCATGAAGTTTGTCCGAAGAAGCTTGTAAGCTGTAGGGGAATCGCAAAAGGGAAATCGCAAAAAGCGCCCCGTTGCTAGTAGACGAATTTCTCTCGGGTTGCCCGCGTTACATTCCTGCCGACTTTATCGCCGCTTCGACGTCCGCAAGGTGTTCAACCGTGTTCACGCTAAGCGCCTCGATCGGTTTGAGCACAGGCAACGCTCGCACGTCCTGCCCTTCTTTCAGCAGGATCGCTGGCAGGTCAGTAATATAGTATTCCTGTTGCTTGTTGTCAGACGTCAATTGGTCCAACGCCCCCAACATTTTCTGGCAGTCGAACACATACGTGCTCATGTTGACTTCGGCGACCTTGCGTTGTTCGTCCGTCGCGTCTTTTTCTTCTACAATTTCGGTAAAATTGCCGTCCCCGTCGCGGATGATCCGTCCCAGGCCCGTCGGATTTTCGTGGATTAGGCTTCCCAACAGACAAGCCGGTTGGTTGGCTGAAAAATCATCCAGTAGCGTCTTGATCGAGTCCGCTTGCAGCATCGGAGAGTCTCCTGCCACGACAACGACTGGGCCATCGTGGGCCTGCAATTGTTCGCGGCACATCATCACCGCGTGGCCGGTGCCCAGCTGTTCCGACTGAGTCGCAAAGCCGACGTCAGAATGAGATTCCAAACGTGAGCGAACCAGTTCCTCTCGGTACCCAACGACGGCAAGCACCTTTTTCACACCCGCCGTTCGAAGCGAATCGAGCACGTACTCGATGAGAGGTTTGCCGTTGGCTTCGCAGAGCACTTTCGGCAGTTCGGATTTCATTCGAGTGCCTTTTCCGGCAGCGAGTACAACGGCGAGCGGAGCGTCCATGAGTCGATGTTTTTTTTGGGGTGAGCGTGGGTGGGTTCGGTGAAATCGGA
Source organism: uncultured Pirellulaceae bacterium (assembly GCA_964563475.1). GTDB lineage: Bacteria > Planctomycetota > Planctomycetia > Pirellulales > Pirellulaceae > Mariniblastus. The sequence continues at coordinate 8,455 of CAZLYM010000150.1, read as the reverse complement.
CTAAAGAATGTCCGAAAGTTAATCAAGGTTCGTATCGTAATCGGAACAAGGGCGTTTCACGAGCCCTCGGAAGCATCTTGCCCAAAGTGACAGCAAGTTCTCCGGCAGTATTCTCCGGCAGTATTGTGGATATCCTCAAAGGTTCACAGGGATGCGTTGGGTTTTGATCCATCTCAGCACCTCCGGCGAATCGAGCCGATCGACGACCGCGTCCGCATGCGAATAATCTTGGTCTCGGCTGTATTCCGTTGGGACGGCAACCGTAAACGCTCCCGCCGCGCTGGCCGCCTGACTGCCGAAAACGCTGTCCTCTAGCACCAGCATTGTCTCGGCGGGCACCCCAAGTTTACGGCTCGCCGTCTGATAAATTTCTGGATTAGGTTTTCCCTTTTTTACGCTTTCAGCGGTCAGCACAAATTGGAAACCCGGCTGCAAATTGAAATGCCCCAACGCTCGATCAGCGAAGACGCGGTGGCTGCTGGTGGCGACAGCCCGAGGGAGCCCTGCAGCATCGATCGCATCGAGCAGCGTTTGTAGGCCAGGCATCATCTCGATCCTTTCCGGCAACAACGACTGAAAGATTGCGTCTGTCTCGGCCTTAAGTTCCTCCACCGAGTCATCCAGTCCGCAGTGGTTAATCAAGATCGAAAAAGCTTGTTCGCCCGGCAAGCCCATCATGGACAGTTTAAGCTCGCGTGTGAATTCATGCCCGCGCGGTTTGAGCAACTGCTGCCCCGCCAAGTCGTATAAATATTCTGTGTTAAACATCAGGCCATCCATGTCAAAGACGACGGCACTCAATGGTCGATAGTTGTCATTCAATTGGCTGTTCCACTAGGGCTCTGATGCGGCGTCACGAATACGTCGTCACGATTTTTTGGAAGGATGGCGGGTGAAGTTCAACGTGATGCGATGCGCGATTCATGTTCCAGCAGCTTTTGTTTTCGCTCTGTTCCACCCGCGTAACCGCCCCGAGAGCCATCTGCCCGGATCACTCGATGGCAGGGAATCATGATGGCAATCCGATTGTGCCCGTTGGCCGACCCGATCGCCCGGGCAGCTTGAGGACAACCGATCCGTCGACCTAACTCTTGGTAGCTGACGGTTTCACCGTAATCAATCCGAGTCAACTCACGCCAGACGGATTCTCGAAACGGGCTACCTTTGATTTTTAGCGGCACGGAAAAACGGGTTAGCGCGCCAGAAAAGTAAGCGTCCAATTCTTGCTGGGCCAATCGAAGAATTGAATTCGACTGCTCCACGATGGGGCGTGAGTCAATCTGGCGAAGCGTTTCTAGTTGGCCATCTAAATCTTTGCGAGTGTCAAACTCCAGCAGTAATAGCTCGTCCCTGTTGGTGATCGCCAGCATCGGCCCCAAAGGAGTCGTGAGCATCTGGCGGTAAAGGCAATCGGCGGAAACAGCTGTGGCAGTCATTCGCATATTGTATCCCAGCTTTCACTTCTTGGAACACTATGCGGTTTGGATGCGTGAAGCGCTATGCCGGGTTGGCAAACCGGATCGTGGGGTGAACATTCGTTTCGGGTCGTTGGAAATCGGTCGATTGAGTACAGTATGGAGGTTGATGAATGAACTAAATCTGAAATGCCCTGTCAGTATTCATAAGTTAAGTGTTCACAGTTTCCCAAATATGACCGGAAAACTATCCCAATACCAACGAGTCGTCGTCAAAATCGGATCTGCTTTGCTGGTCGATCTTGCGTCGGGTGTCCGCCGCGCGTGGTTGGAGTCATTGGCGTCTGACGTGTTCGCGATCTGGGAGCGTGGTGGCGAGGTCATTATTGTTTCGTCGGGGGCCATCGCGCTGGGGCGGCGGCAGATGTGCGAACATGACTCTACTCTTTGCGAGAGGAATCTAAAGCTGGAGGAAAGCCAGGCCGCGGCAGCGGTTGGGCAGATTGCGTTGGGCCGAGTCTGGTCGGAAATGCTTGGATCGTACGGGATGCAGGCAGGCCAAGTTCTGCTGACGTTAAGTGACACCGAAGAGCGTCGGCGTTATTTGAACGCTCGCGATACCATTGGCCAATTGCTCGGTTGGCGATCCGTGCCGATCATCAACGAAAACGACACCGTCGCCACCAACGAAATCCGCTACGGTGACAACGATCGACTGGCCGCGCGAGTGGCCTCGATGATGGATGCCGACCTGTTGGTTTTGTTGTCCGACATTGATGGACTTTATACGGCTCCGCCCAGCGAAGACCCAAATGCGAAGTTACTCGAAACGGTTGACGCGATCACTCCGCAGATTGAAGCCATGGCGGGCGAAAGTGCTTCGGTAATTTCCAGCGGTGGTATGCGAACCAAAATTGCGGCCGCGAAGATCGCGACTCAGGCTGGTGCGGCAATGGTCATCGCATCGGGGAAGGTGCCCCATCCGCTCAAGGCGTTGGATCAAGGCGGACGTAGTACTTGGTTCGCCGCTTCAAGGAATCCGGTCAACAACCGCCGCCGTTGGATTGCCGGTACCTTGGAGACATCCGGTTCAATCACGATCGATGACGGTGCTATCGCAGCACTCAAGTCAGGCAAGAGTTTATTGCCTGCTGGTGTGACAGGCGTTGCGGGAGACTTCTCGCGAGGTGATACAGTATTGATTCTTGATTCCGGTGGAGCAACGATTGGTCGCGGATTAGTGGAGTACGATTTCCAAGATGCGAAGAAATCGCAGGGTCGATCGAGCAGCGAGTTAACAGGATTGCTGGGGGAAAGTTACCGCTCGGTCTTGATCCATCGCGATGATATGGTGATAGAGTAAGTTTGAAGTTGACAGAATACAGTTTACAGCCGCCAATTTAGTGGCCGAATAGTTTTTATTGCGAACGAACATGACAACGACTTCTCGAGAAACGTCCGTGGCTAAAATCATGGCCGACGTGGGCCAACGTGCTCGAGCCGCCGCGCGGCAGATCGCCAACGCTGCGACATCGCAAAAACAAGACGCACTACGAGCATCAGCCAAGCAGTTGGATTCGAATCGTGATGTGATTCTTGCCGCCAATGTAACCGACATGCAGGCGGGCGAGTCATCCGGGCTTTCCAAAGCGATGCTCGACCGGCTGAAACTGGACGGCAAGCGCATCGACGGAATTCGAGACAGCCTGCTGGCGATCGCGGAACTGACTGATCCTGTCGGCCAGATCATCAGTCAGTGGGACCGTCCGAACGGATTGAAAATCGAACGAGTCCGCTGTCCCTTGGGCGTGATCGGCGTAATTTTCGAAAGCCGCCCCAACGTGACGGCCGACGCCGGTGCCCTGTGCCTGATGGCGGGCAACGCGGTGATCCTTCGCGGTGGCAGTGATTCGTTTCATAGCTCGGGAGCGATCCACCAATGCATGGTGGATGGTTTGAAGGAAGCGGGCCTGTCGCCTAATATTGTACAACTGGTTCCCACGACCGATCGGGCCGCAGTGGGCGAACTGTTGGCTGGACTCAATGGCAACGTCGATGTGATTGTTCCTCGGGGCGGCAAAGGGTTGGTGGGACGCGTCCAGTCCGAAGCACGCGTGCCCGTGTTTGCTCATCTAGAAGGAATTTGTCATGTCTACGTTGACGCGGCAGCCACACTGGAGATGGCGGTCGAGATCGTTCTAAATGCCAAAATGCGTCGGACGGGAATTTGTGGAGCGGCAGAAACATTGCTCATCGATCGGGCGGTCGTGGGTACTCATTTGCAACCGATTGCCGACGCTCTGATTGAGGCCGGTTGCCAGTTGCGTGGCGATCAGGATGTTTGCAAACAGGTTGAATCGGCAACGCCCGCGGCGGACGAGGACTGGTCTACCGAGTATCTGGACTCGATTCTTTCGGTCAAGATCGTGGACGGCGTTGATGCGGCGATTGAACACGTTCAGAAGTATTCATCTTCTCACACCGAGGCGATCGTGACCGAGAACGCTGAGGCTGCCGAACGCTTTTTAAACGAAATCGATTCGGCGATTCTGCTGCACAACGCTTCGACCCAGTTTGCTGACGGCGGCGAGTTTGGGATGGGTGCTGAAATCGGGATCGCGACCGGTAAGATGCACGCACGAGGTCCGATCGGCGTCGAGCAGTTGACCAGTTTCAAGTACCGCGTTCGCGGCACCGGTCAGATCCGACCAAAGTGAGTCGCTCGCTCACCTCAGCGGATGCTTAGAACCTGCTCCACAGCACCACGGGTTGGGATTAGTTGGTTAAGGACCCGCGGCAATCCATGCAATTTCCGACTATTCCGTGGCACTCGTAGCGTCACCAAATCGAATCAGAGTTCACTAGAGCCGAGTGAGGCCACCAAGTTGACGATCTCATTGGCACTCGGGCGGTCGTGAGGGTTTTGACTTGGATGGAACAGCCGGACGATGCCTTGAGGGTCGATCACGATGTTGCCGCCAAGCTGCCGGATGTCCTTACCTTGTTTGCCGGGAACGCCGGTGCTGAAAATGTCTACCAGATAGCGCATGATCCGCGGAGGGCTCGCCAACGCCCACCAGCTTGCTTTTTCCATCGTGTAGGCGCGATATAATTCAAACTCGGGATCTAGCAGCAAAGGCCAATCCAAGTCGAAGTTCTTGCGGTAATCGCAAGCCAGTTTCGCACTGTCGAATGTCACGACCTTAACGTCGGCAAACTCTGCCAGTTGGGATTCGAATTCACGCAACTGCGTGAGGTGCCGCCGGCACGGCGGTCAGCCAAGATGGCGGTGAAACAACAGGACTAGAGAGCGACCGCGGCTGTCTTCCAAACGATGTTGGTTGCCTTCGGAATCCAAAAGCTCAAAAGGAATAGCAGGTTTGCCAAGCATGATTTTTCGCTTCAGAGAATGCCGATGCATTCCAAAATTAAAGATGAGAAGATAGGGATCAACAGTCTATGTGGAAACCTTGCGTCACAATCTTAGCCCTGATCCCTGAAACCCGTCTAGACTGGGTTGAGCAATCGAACGGCGACGGTCACGTAGATCAAAATACCCAGAATATCGACGATTCCCGCGACGAATGGGTTGCTCATCATGGCCGGATCCCAGCCCAGTTTCTCAAAAACCAATGGCAAGACGGAACCCGTCAGTGTGCCACACATCACCACCAGCAGTAGAGTGAGCGGAACGACGAGCGTCGCGTAAGGACCGAGCGCTTGATCGTTGGGGACGAAGAAGAAGCAGACGAGGAATCCCATCACCGCCAGCCCACCGCCCAGCAGCAAACCCATTTTCAGTTCGCGAATCATTACACGCCGATAATCTTGTATCGTAATGTGGCCTCGCGAAAGCGCCGTAATGATCAGCGTCGCACTCTGGCTGCCCGAGTTTCCTCCGCTACTGATCACCAGCGGGATGAATGGTACCAGCCATGCCCAAGTCGTGAACGGCTCTTCAAATCGTTGCAGTGCGAACGCCGTCACCAGCGCGAAGAAGAACAACACCGCCAACCAGATGCCTCGCTTCCACGTCAGTGTGAAGACCGACGTCTGTAGGTAGGTCTCGTCCAGCGGGTCGACCGCACCACTGCGGTGTGCATCCTCAGTGGCCTCTTCATTCATCACATCGATCACGTCATCGTGAGTGATGATGCCCAAGATCCGACGCTCGGGGCCGACCACCGGAATTGCCAACAGGTCCATGCGAGCCACATGATTGGCAACGTCTTCTTGGTCGTCCGAAACGCGCACTGCAATCAGATCGGTTTCCATGATCTCCGACAGCAATCGATCCGGATTGCGCATGCTGGTCAGCAACTGCCGAGCAGAAACAAGACCGCGCAGGTGATCTTCGTCGTCAACGACGTACAGATAGTAAATGGTCTCGTAATCTTCCGACTGTCGGCTGATTTCCTCCATCGCCTGCCGGACGGTCAGTGTTTCTGGCAACTTGGCGAAGTCGGTCGTCATCACGGCACCCGCAGTGCCTTCGGGGTATTGGCTCAGCCGCAGGAAGTCACGACGTTCTTCGACCGGCATCCGTTGCAGGATGTCGTCCAGTACGCCTTCATCAACTTCTTGCAAAAGATCGACTCGATCGTCCGGAGAAAGTTGAGCCACCAGTTGCGCCAATTGCTCTCGATCCTGACTTTCCAGAATCGCAATCTGGCGATGGTTCTCGATATAGGTGAACACATCCACTTGAGTCGCGATGTCGGCATGAGCCAATACTTGCCACAGCTCGTCATCGTTCAGTCCTGCCATGAAGTCTGCGGTTCGAGCTGGATGCAGCGCAGTGCAGAACTCGGCCATCTCCTGGGCGTTGCCAGTGGCCAGCATCTCGCGAAGTTCAGGAAGAAAGAGTGTGTTGACCATGGCGGTCACCTTGGATAGGAGCTAAACTTTGCTGGCGATCAACTGATCCAGTTCCGACTTCAGTTTCGGCAGGATCTCATCATAACTATAGGCTCCCAATGCTTCGGTGCCTCGTTTTAAATTGACAACTTTTGGGCCGCACCAGAGCCCAAGGTCCGCATCATCGGTTTCACCCGGTCCGTTAACTCGGCATCCCATCACGGCGATCGTGATGGCATGCTCTTTCGCATACTGAGTCATGTCGCGGACCTGTTCGGCCAGATCAACGAACGCCTCATTTTCAACTCGTGAGCAACTGGGGCACGAGATGATGTTCAACGAATCAGGATTAAAATCCACCACACTGCGGACTCGACCCGCATAAATGTCGTCGATGATCCCTCGCCCCGCTTCGATCTCCTCGCCCTTGCGATGATTGGCAACGGTCAACGAAACGCGAACTGTGTCGCCAATGCCTCGACCGATCAACTGTTCGAACGCGATCCTAGTCTTGATGACTCCATCTGGAGGCATTCCCGCTTCGGTGACTCCTAGGTGCAACGGAATGTCCGGTCGAGCGTCAGCAAAACGCGTGTTGGCTTCAACCACTTTGGTCGGGTCGCTGTCCTTGAGCGATACGCAGTAACGAGTGAAATCGATCGAGTCCAAAAAGGCACAGTGTTCGAGTGCCGATTCGAGCATTGGTGAAATCGAATCCTCAGCGTCGAACTTCTCCTTTTTGGCTGGATCAACGCTGCCGCAATTGACTCCGACACGCATCGCGCAGTCGTGGTTCGCGGCGATTCCGGCCAAGTAGCGAACTTTCTCTTGCCACGGCTTTTCGGTTTCGTGATGGTACAGGTGCCCCGGGTTGTAGCGAATCTTGTCGACGTGCGGTGCGACGATTTCAGCCAACCGGTAGTTCTCTTGCAGGTCCACCGATAGATTGGCGGTTGTTTGTTTCCGGATTTCCGCCAGTGCTGCCGCGTCTTTTTTGCTGTCGACCGCGATTCGCACCACGTCCGCACCTGCGTCCTGCATCAATTGAACCAAGGCGACCGTGGCGTCAATGTCCGTGGTTTTCGTGGCAGTCATCGATTGGACAGCGATCGGATGGTTGGCTCCAATGCTGATCGTCCCAATTTTTACTGCACGAGTCGAATTTCGCGTGATTTCTACCATCAGAGTGCCCTATTTCAAAAGTGAATCAACCATTTTGATTGATTGAGTGGCTCCTTACAATGTCGCCACCGTCGAAAGTGATCGTTCGCTTCCGATACCGTACTTATTTGCTTTTTCGACTCACAGAGAGCAGCTTTTCGAGTGAATTATCAACCGAGACTGAACATCGTTCTATATCAACCGGAAATTCCGGGAAACACGGGAGCCGTAGGGCGAACAAGCGTGGCCTTGGAGGCGAAGCTCTGGTTGGTTCGGCCGCTGGGCTTTCGTATTGACGAAAAAACACTCCGCCGAGCCGGTTTGGACTACTGGCAGTATTTGGAATGGGAGGTCGTCGACCACTGGGACCACCTGCTGGAGCGATTGGCCGAATCCGGCGACGGTTCCCCGGAGACGGACTCAATGGGATCGAATGGCGACCCTTGTGAGCCGAACATGTGGTTGTATTCCCGCTTTGCGAAGCGATCTTTCACCGAGGTATCGTATCGCAAGGGTGACACGTTGATCTTTGGGTGTGAAACATCCGGGTTGCCTGAATCGATCACGACGGCATATTCGGAAAAATTGTTACGAATCCCGACGGGCCAACACGTGCGGAGCCTGAACCTATCGTGCTCGGTCGGAATCGCGGGATTCGAGGCGAGCCGTCAGATCGGCGGGCTGGAATAAGGTTGATCACCTACTGGCCGGTGATTGAACTCCGGCTGGGGCATCATGGGGTGGATGAATTTTGGCGGTTTGAGTTCGCGTGATCGACGCTTGCGAGCGGACTGTTCGATGAAGTTCGCACCGAACGAAAATTAGGTTGATCCACTTTGCGATTGCCTTAAAGGATAGGCGCGCGATCCCTGAATGATCCTTCACAGATGGGGTCTACAAAAATCACTGGATAAATTTCTAAAACGGGCGGTTTGGTCTCGACAGGAACCGAGCGATGGCTACTATATCGGTGCGGGATGGAGCAGCCCGGTAGCTCGCGAGGCTCATAACCTCGAGGTCGT
>CAZLYM010000149.1:0-10974 GCA_964563475.1 uncultured Pirellulaceae bacterium | reverse complement strand
TTAGCCGGTGGTTGAGTGAAACGACATCACCGGAACCAGAGCCCGCACTTTCCGACCCTGAAAGGGGCGCAGCAATAACCATGCTTGAGTTGGACGCTGCGACCCCTGCGGGGTCGACGAAATTTTGAGACACGTATCCGGGGGTGTTCGCTGCGTTCAAACCCCCGGCTAATAGCTGGCATCCTTTCAGGATGTTATTGCGCCCATCCGGTGCCACCGAAGGTCTTGGAATACGCGAGGATTCTGGGCACATATTTGAGGATGTCCGCTGCGGCTAAATCCCGGCCAATAGCTTTCACCCTTTCAGCATACTGTCGGTGATTGCTCTAGAAGTGCGTGCTTTAGAAGTGAATGCTGTAAAGGCGAGCACAGCATTTTACCCCGACGGGGTTCCAGCGATTAGCCGGTGGTTGAGTGAAACGACACCACCGGAACTAGCGTTCGTACCTTCCGACCCTGAAAGGGTCGCAGCAATGAACAAGCTTGGAATGAACGCTGCGACTCTACTTCATCTCAAGAGACAATTCCCAAGTAATCTCGCGCTCGTTCAGGCGATATTTTTTAAGCGGCAACGCCTTACGGCTCCACGTGTTGTCTCCACCAACACCCATTTGGCGATAGTCTAGGTTGACCGTGTACGTTCCGTCAGATTTCAAATCATAGGTATGCAGTGCACTGTCGATGTTATCCTGCGAGTACGGCCATACCGAAAACTCAAACGTTGGCTCGCCCTGAGCCAAGAGTGAAACGTCACCCATTTTGAAGGATGCCGTGCGGCAGTCAGAACGGTTTCCGTTCTCTTGAGGCCGAGCATAGCTGTAGTACATCTCGTCCGCCTTCAGTTGATACGCACCGAGGAACATACCTTGCTTGCGATCTAGGTAACTCTCTTGAGGCCCGCGTCCGTACCACGCGACATTGGACAGCGAGTCCTTGACGGAAAACTGCCAACCGAGCCGAGGCAGCAGCGGCGACTTATCGCTTCGCTTCAACGTTTGAGAAACTTTCAGGTTCCCGTCGCCATCCACTTTCCAGACTACCGCCAGCGTCGCATCCTGCTTCTTCAATTGGTAGCTAACATTGATCGTCGCGGATGAATCGGCCTTGTCTAACTTGTAATCCAGCATTTCGGCTTTGGCGAACGCGTTTTGCCACGCTCGACGGCGTCCTTCTCCCTGCCCAGCGCGGTCGTTATCGGTCAACGGTCGCCAAAAATTGGGAACGACGGGAGACGCAAGAATCTCCTGCGCTCCGCTTTTCATCGAAACTAAAGTCAGGTTCTGCTTTGAGAAACTATGCGATCGGCTGTTGGCAGAGATCACGATCATTGCATCGGTTTCTTTAACGGCAACGAGTCCGTCAGGAGTACTCTTTTGATTGGCGGCAACCGACCAAGGCAAAATGAACTCGTTGGTGGAAACGACGTGCCCCGCTTTGGCCCACGACTGATCTTCGGCCAGCGCGAAACGGGTCTGCAACACGTACTCAGCGCCCGGCACGATTTCCGGTTTCTCAAGGGTGATTGGAAGCGACTTCGACTGACCGGCTGGAACCTCAATGGCGCCAACCTTTCCGTTGGAAATCTCGACCCCATTGGCAAGCAAACTCCAGCTGCCGGCAAGGTGACTTAGATCGTGAAAGAAGTATCGGTTTTTGATCTTCCATTGAAGGTTGTCGCCGTCGGCCATCGTGACATTCACTGGCTGGACCACATGCTTGTGCTCGTAGACCGCTGGCTTGGGAGTCCGGTCAGAGTTAATAACGCCGTTCAAACAGAAGTTGCTAGAGTTAGGTTTGTCGCCATAGTCACCGCCGAAAGCAATAAAGGTGTTGCCCGCTTCGTCTTTTTTGTACAGCCCCTGATCGACCCAATCCCAGACGTAGCCACCGATCAACCGAGGCTCACTGCGAATCAGATCCCAATAGTCGGTCAAATTGCCAAGCGAATTCCCCATCCCGTGCGCGTATTCGCACATGACAATCGGCCGATTCCCAGGGGATGACTCGTTCATCAGCTTCAGCTGCCGAGCCGACGGGTACATGCGACTGATGACGTCCACCCAAGTCGGATCGGTCGGGTTGCCGATGTAGCGTTGGTCTTCGGTGTAGCGTTTCTTGTTGTAGAAAGGAATGTAACGAGGATCCGTCGGCACCGAACTGGCTCCCTCGTAATGAACAGGGCGCGTTGGATCGGCTTCTTTCATGTAGGCGGACATGGCAGCGTGGTTGGGCCCTTGCCCCGACTCATTACCCAACGACCACATCACGATGCTTGGATGGTTCAAATCCCGAGCAACCATCCGCGAGGCACGCTCGACAAAACTACCGGCCCAATCAGGGTGATTGGAGAAGTATCCGGGCAACCCGTGGGTCTCTAAGTTCGCTTCGTCCATCACGTACAATCCATGCTTGTCGCACAGATCGTAAAAGTAGGGATCGTTGGGGTAGTGAGACGTTCTGACGGCGTTAAAGTTAAACTGCTTCATCAGCATCACGTCCTTTTCCATCTCCTCGCGGGAGACAGCCTTGCCGTTTTCTGGGCTGTGATCGTGACGATTGACGCCGATCATTTTCACAGGAACGCCATTCACAAGGAACTCGCCTGTTTTGTTGATCGCGACAGAGCGAAAGCCGACGTTGATACCTGTCGAGTCGACAAGTTTTCCCTTGCCATCGACCAGTGAAACCACCAAGCGATACAAATTCGGCGTTTCCGACGTCCATCGGTCTGGGCCTTTCACCGTCGCTCCCAACAACGAAAACGGCACCGTATCTCGCTGAGGACGTTTCTCTTTGATGATCTTGTTGGCAGGGATCCGCATCGGGCCGCATTCGATCTGCTTGCCGTCGACGTCGTAAAGCTTGGCTTTTACTTTCCATTTGCTGGTGTCCGTTTTGCTGGTCGACGATTTGCGGATCTCCGGTCGAATTTGCAGCGACCAATTCTCAAAGTTGTCTCCGACGGGAATTGTGCGGACACTAAGATTTTCGAACCCAACCATCGGCCGTGATTCAAGAAACACCTCACGATGAATTCCACCCATTCGCCAATGGTCTTGATCTTCCAAGTAACTACCGTCAGACCATTTGTAGACTTGAAGCGAGACGGTATTTGAACCCGGCTTCACGAATCGAGTAATATCGAACTCGGACGGCAGGCGAGCATCTTCGGCGTAGCCTACTTTGGTGCCATTGACCCACACGAAGTAAGCAGACGACACTCCGCCAAAGTGCAACACAATCTGACGCCCATCCCAGTCTGCCGGTATCTCGATCGAGCGTCGATATCGCCCAACCGGATTGTTGCTGCCATCGATTCTAGGCGGGTCAACTTTGAAAGGATATTTAATGTTGGTGTAAACTGGAATCCCGTATCCACGTGTTTCCCAACTGGCTGGAACATCAATCGTGTCCCACGAGCTGTCGTCGAAGTCGGCCGCGTGGAAGTCGTCTTCCGGTGCTTCGGCAGGCGTCGGCGAGAAGCTAAATTTCCAGTCGCCGTTAAGTGACCGAAACGATTCAGAAGCGTCACGATCGCCGCGAAGCGCTAATTGCTCGGTCGCGAAAGAACTGATCGTGGCTCGTGCGGGTATCCGCCCCAGCCCGTTGATGGCTGGGTTCTGCCAGTAGTCGATCGACACGTCGGTCGATTGAGCAAACGAACCAGCGTTTGAACCGACGCAGAAACAAGCAAGAAAGCATAACGCGGAAGAGAATAATTTCACGGAATCGCCTGATTTGAACATTCGTAAAACAGGGGTCACAAGCTAAACTGCCTTGCGACCACCTACGAACGAATGTTAACCAACGCCGGCTTCCATTGGAAGCATTCCGCATCAAAACTTCACATGCTTTACATGATCGAGAAGTAATTCTCGCAAGCAAAATCCAACGCCTCTTCGCTCAGCACGATCGGCTGGCCAAGATATTTGCAGTAGTTTTGAACTTGCAGCAACAAGTCACGCGGATGGCAGTTTCTCAACGGGCGATTGTTTGGCAAATAGTGCTTTGTCAACAAGCCCTGAATCAGCTCTGGCCTCCACTCAAACTTATAGATCTTGCACATGATCTGAAACAGTTTGACAAAGTTTTCGATCGACGGGTTAGGAACTTCAATCTTGTAAGGAATTCGACGCAAGAACGCATCATCGACAAGATCTTTGGGTTCAAGGTTGGTCGAAAACACCACTAACTGATCGAACGGAACTTGGATCTTTTTACCGTTACTGGTATTCAAAAAGTCGTAACGTTTTTCCAATGGAACGATCCACCGGTTGAGCAACTCGTCAACCGACATTCTCTGTCTTCCAAAGTCATCGATCAGCAACAAGCCAGTATTACTTTTCATTTGCACCGGAGCTTCACTGATCCCCGTTGCCGGGTTGTACTGAATCTCTAGGTGCTCCATCGTCAACTCACCACCAACGACAATCGTTGGACGCTTGATGCGAACCCAACGTCGGTCGAAATCCTCCGCAGCCATAATGCCTTCGCCACGCTCAAGCGGAACTTCTTCGTGACTCATGGGGTCAAAGACTCGGACGATATCGCGGTCCATCGTGATTGCACGAGGAATCCAAACGTACGGCCCGAATGCGGCGGTGATACGCTCGGCGATACTTGTCTTTCCGTTTCCGGGATAGCCGAACAGGAACATTCCTCGGCCACTATTTACCGCAGGGCCAAGCCGGATCATCATGTCCGGGTCGATCAACAAATCGTGAAAGGCTCGATCGAGATCTTCACGAGTCGGATTCTGATCGTTGATCGTCTGAGCCTCTACGCTCTTACAGTAATCTCTGAACGCAACCGGCGTCGCACCGTAGTAAGAACTGAAAGAGTTGTAGCCGCGTCCGCGATCACGTCCCACTTCGGTCAACTTGCACACGTACCCATCAACAGGCGACTGATCGATATAACCGAGAATCTGTTCGGATTTCAGCGAGGTAATCAATTCTTCGACCAAACCAAACGGAAGGCAAACCTGATCGGAGATCTGGCGAATCGACGCTTCGCCGATAGCCAACAGGTATTTGACGACCAGTTCCTCAATAAGTGCCGCCGAAACGCCCGCTTCGTAGAAAGTGCTTGGCTCTTTTGGGTAGAATGCACCGTCTGAACCAACGTTCCGATTCTCTTGTTCCTGGATTTCGCTCTCGCTGACAGCTTTCGAGCTACCACCCGACAAGACGTTAATTCGGTCCAGCAGTGTATCCAGATCTTCTTGTGAATTGCCTGCGGCGTCAGTAACAGCAGGGGATGGGGTCGGTGATGCGTCCATGGAATGCCACGCTATTCAAAGTGCTCAAATCAGTTTCATTTACAAAGAATCACCACCGTCGCTACATAGCGACTCGATTCTCTTGGCAACGGTAGGTCGCAATAATTGCTATGTCAAAAGCTGGTTAAAAAGAGCCAATAACATGCTTCAAAGCCACCTGCCGCGGTTCGATTACTCCAGTCAGACCAGTTTTGCCGATCAGCCAAACACGTTCCCAACGCTTTCTTGACCAAACCTTTCGTAACCTGACTCGACCCGCTAGGTTAAAAGCCTGTCTCAGAAGCCCATTATTCCTAGACCCTCGTTCCAAATCACAACCTCATGCACGGCCGATCATGACATCAACGGAAACCAAGTCATCGTGAACTCAAAATACTGGATCATTGCCGGCGCTTGTTCTGCAGCCACAGCCGTTGCTCTGGGAGCGATTGGGGCTCACGCGCTTGAAGGTTGGCTGGAAAAGACGTTTGAACCGGCCGTTGCGGCGGCAAAAATGCAAACTTGGCAAACAGCCGCCCAGTACCATCGCTTTCATGCAGTTGGGATGATTATCGTGGGCCTACTTCAACAGCGTTCGGCATCTAAATCCATCGGTGCCGCTGGCTGGTTGATGTTACTGGGAACCATTCTGTTTTCAGGTGTGCTATACGTTTACACGGTCGCTCCATCAAGGTGGATGGGCCCGATGTTTCCGCTGGGTGGATTCAGCTTTATTGCCGCGTGGTTGCTGTTAGGCTTTGGCGTATTCAAACAGGGTGAACTGACTGAGTCGCGGAAACAACCTTGAATCCAGATGCCGACAATGTGAAACCCGATTCCAATCAACCACGTGCCAAGTTGAATCGATCTATGATTGGCTACTGCACCAATGTGCATCCCGGTGTATCCCTCGATCAGATCAAGCAAAATCTGGAACGCGAATCGCTGGAAGTAAAACAGCAAGTCAGTCCCAAGCTGCCGATGGGGATTGGACTTTGGCTCAGCAGTACGGCGACCGAAGAGTTAATGGACCGGGAGACTCGGCTACAATTTCGTGACTGGCTGCAGCAGCGTGAACTGGTCCCGTACACCGTCAACGCGTTTCCGGCGGGAGACTTTCATCAGAAAGTCGTCAAACACGATGTCTACCGACCGACGTGGGCCGACAAGTCCAGACTCGATTACACCTGCCGAGTCGCAGCGATCTTGGCCGACTTACTGCCACGCGGCACGCAAGGCACCATTTCCACGCTGCCACTCGGATGGCCCGTGACGACGATCACGGATGATCAATCACCCGGCAGTGAACCGTTTCTGACCGCGTGCGCTCGGCAGTTAATGCAAACAGCCGCCGCCTTGGCCGAACTTAAAGAAACGCACGACGTTCACCTTCGGTTGTGCATCGAGCCCGAACCGGGTTGCTTGTTGGATTCCGCCGACGATGTGGTCGGTTACTTCCAACGGTTTCTATTTAACAGTCAGACGGACGCACACGACGTTCAGTTGATTCACCGGCACCTTGGCGTATGCCATGACGTCTGCCACTCGGCCGTGATGTTCGAACCTCAGTCGGCGGCGCTCAACCAATATGCCCAAGCAGAAATCGTGGTTGGAAAAGTTCAGGTCTCGTCGGCCATCGAGGTCGATTTTGACTCGCTGGACCAAGCGACAGCTGCCGAAACGCTTTCGCAATTGGCGGCATTTGCTGAGCCGAAATACCTGCACCAGACGAGCGTCCGCAAAAATGGCCACGTTAAATATTTTTCTGATCTCCCCTTGGCACTGGACTCGATCGGCAACAAAAAGCCTGCCGGTACGTGGCGAGTTCATTTCCACGTGCCCATCCACGAACCCACGCTTGGACTGATCCATTCGACCCAATCGCAAATTTTGGAATGCGTGAAGTGGTTCAAGGACTCGCCGCAGCGGATTTGTCACTTCGAAGTTGAGACTTACGCATGGAACGTGCTGCCCGAGTCACTACAACCTGCACGATTGGCGGACGGAATCGCCAGCGAACTGACTTGGTTCAACGATCGGTTCAACGATTGATTCAGTGCCGAGCGAGCGCTGACAAGTGCGCTACCACCATGCGCGGCGCCTCTTTGCCGAGTGTTCGGTTCCAGTCGTTCTGATTATGCAAGTTGATCAGCGCGAACGTCAAAACAGCTAGGAAGAAACGAATCTTTCCTTCAAATAAAGTTTGAGGATCAATGGAGCTTCGACGATACCTCAATCTACGTCAACACATTGCCACACGACAATCAATCCAAATGTCGGTGGATGTGGGACCGCCATGGGATGGCATACGACGACAACGGAAGGTCACGAGTACCCCTTTCCAATTCCTGAATGCAGAAACCCTGCACGCTCCCAGGTGTCGTCATGAAAAATTCCGCTCCCCACTATCTGCTGATTACAGAAGCCAAAACGATCATTGATCCGCGCGAAGACGATCAGGCCACGTCTCGACGCAGCGGACATTGGCGTTTTGTGTTGGAACAGATGGGTGTCGAAGCTCGCATCGAGGTAGCCGATGAAGAGCCGAATGTATTTGGGGAGCGGCTGCAGTTGCTGGCAGTCGTCCGAGGTTTAGAATCTCTAGAACAGCCTTCGCGTGTAACATTACTGACATCCAGCCGTTACGTCGGTCAAGGCATTCGTCAGGGAATGAGCCAGTGGCGATCCAACCAATGGCGATGGGAACGATTCGGAAAGATGACCCTCATCAAGGACCACGATCTCTGGCGTCGCGTCGATCACGCGTTGCAGTTTCACTCCCTAGAGTGCCGCGTCTGGGATCTCAGTCGGTTAACGCCGCACACCGCCGCCGCTTCGACCAGCCCTAACTTTCCCACCGCGTTTCCCACCGCGAACTCACCCTTCTCCCACCGCCCCAGCCTCAGCAACCCTCGAATTCGTCGGTCGAACGTGATCCGGCCGCACGGAGATCGCTCCGCAACCGATCGAAAACCGATCCAACCGCTCGGTTTTTCCACTCAAAATGCGGACGCCGAGGCGGGCCGCGACATCATCCGAGTCCGCGACACCTCCCCAAGCAAATCGGCGAATCTTGAATCGGCGGAACCGGACGTTGAAGCCAAGCGTCAAAAACCACCTTGCGAAAACCAACAACTTAAAAATTGTGCTGATCAAATCAACTCAATGGCACGCGTGAAACCGCCTCGTGCTGGCAGAGCATACGGATATGCGGTCAACTGACATATTAATCAACTATTTACAATGATTCAAAGCGATATCGTGGGCTGCGCCACACATACTTCGGCTGTATCCGATAGGATTGCGGAAGACTATTCGGCAATGAACAATCTGACGCTCTGTCGATGCGATCATCCTCACCGGGTCCTTGGCCCGAAACGGTTGAAGTCAAAATCGCTGGCAGGTAAGGCCGTCGTGCGAACCTACCAACCGGGTGCTGACAAGGCTTGGGTCATCTCGGCCGATGGACGAAAGTTCAAGCCCATGCGGCAAGTTCATCCCGGTGGTATTTTCGAAGCGGTGTGCCACGAGAGTTTCCTACGCTGCCAGAACAAGCGATACCAGATTCGCTACACTCAAGAAAACACAACTATGACCAAACACGATCCGTACGATTTCGAACCCCTTCTGTCGGACATGGATTTGCACTTGTTTAACGAGGGCAATCATTTCGACATCTACGAAAAACTGGGCGCGCACTTGCGAACCATCGACGGTGTGAAAGGCGTGAACTTTGCGGTCTGGGCCCCCAACGCTCAGTCGGTCAGCATCGTGGGTGACTTTAATCAATGGGACGGTCGTCAGCATCCCATGCGAAAGCGCATTCCCAGCGGTGTTTGGGAAGTTTTCATTCCCGGCCTTGAAGCCGATTCGCTGTACAAACTCCGGCTCATCGACGCTCACGGCCATCAAGTTGAAAAATCGGATCCGTTCGGGTTCGGCGCGGAACTACCGCCTCGGACCGCATCTGTCGTGCGCGATCTGACTCGCCACCAATGGCAAGATCACGAATGGATGACCAAACGAGCCAACACGAATCAGCTTGAACAGCCCATCTCGGTTTACGAGTTCCATCCGGGAAGCTGGAAGCACGAGCCCGGCAAGCACGAAGGCTGGATGAACTACCGCGAACTGGCTCATCAAATTGTCGGTTACTGTCTAGAGATGAACTTCACCCACGTCGAACTGATGCCGATTACCGAGCATCCTTTCACGGGTAGTTGGGGCTATCAGACTGTCGGCTACTTCGCTCCCACGAGTCGTTACGGTACTCCGGAAGACTTCATGTACTTCGTGGACTTCTGCCATCAGAACGGAATCGGAGTGATCGTAGACTGGGTGCCGGCTCACTTCCCTAAAGACGTTCACGGGCTGGCCAAATTTGACGGCACCGCTCTCTACGAACACGCCGACCCGCGTCAGGGCGAACACCCCGACTGGGGCACGTTGGTGTTCAACTACAGTCGCACCGAAGTCCAAAATTTCCTGATCAGCAACGCGTTATTCTGGTGCAAGAAGTACCACATTGATGGCCTACGAGTCGATGCCGTTGCATCGATGTTGTACTTGGATTACAGCCGTGAAGATGGCGAGTGGGTCCCGAACGAGTTCGGCGGTCGCGAGAACCTTGGCGCGATCGACTTCATGAAAAAGATGAACGAAAAGGTTCATGAGATCTGTCCCGGTGTGCTTACTCTCGCAGAAGAATCGACCGCGTGGGGTGGCGTCTCTCGGCCAACCTACACCGGAGGACTAGGCTTCAGCATTAAGTGGAATATGGGCTGGATGAATGACACGTTGCGATACATGCGACACGATCCCATTCATCGCAAGTACCACCACGACGAGCTAACATTCAGCCTGATCTACGCGTTCACTGAGAACTTTATGCTGCCGTTCTCGCATGACGAGGTCGTTCACGGCAAAGGCTCACTTCTGGACCAGATGCCGGGTGACTTATGGCAGAAATTCGCTAACTTGCGACTGCTGTACAGCTACATGTGGACGCATCCCGGCAAAAAGTTAATGTTTATGGGCTGCGAGTGGGGCCAGTGGAACGAATGGAATTGCAACTCGCCATTGCAATGGGATTTGCTTCAATGGGGCTCTCATTCGGGCCTTCGTCGCATGGTGGGCGATCTGAACGAGCTGTACAAGAACCAACCGGCGTTGTACGAAGTCGACTTCGAAGCTCAAGGCTTCGAATGGATCGACAGCATGAGCCGAGACTTGAGCGTGTTGGGCTACGTCCGCCGCGCCAAAGATCCGTCGGATTTCGTTGTCGTCGCTTGCAACTTCACGCCGACAACGCATGGCGAGTACCGCATGGGAGTCCCAGAACCGGGCTTCTATCGCGAAATTTTCAACAGCGATTCCGAATACTACGAGGGATCAAACGTTGGCAATGGCGAAGGAGTGCAGGCGGAGCAGATTGAAGCTCAAGGCCGCGAGTGGTCCATCAAGCTGGCGCTACCACCACTGGGCGTCACGGTGTTGAAGAAGGCGTAGGTCGCTGAAAACAGAGCGTTTCCGAATCGCAAACGCTCTCTATGGCATTGTGCCCCGTACGTGTCAGGGATAGCTTGCTACCTACTTCGGATGCGACATATGGGCGAGACGACCATCAGCGAACTACCGAACGGCGTCCCAAGCTTCGACAGGGTCGCTTGTTCGACGACGCTGAGCAGATGGCAAATGCGATTGACCGAAGGGTG
>CAZLYM010000148.1:0-10995 GCA_964563475.1 uncultured Pirellulaceae bacterium | reverse complement strand
CGGAGCGACGGCATGCTGTAGCCCCAGATTTCAATCTGGGGTTCTAGGCGTTACCTAGTTCGGAGTCGCGGAGCGACGGCAGGCGTGTACGCTGAACGGGTATCAAGCTCCAGTGGGCAGGCCCTGACGTCTGCTGCCTGACGTCTGACGCCTGATTACGTTATCCTGTTTGCATGGCAAGCGTGGAACGAGAACTTCATCAATGGTTGCGTCAGCAGGTTGGCGATTCGTCGTGTTCGGATGTGCTGATTGGAATCGGCGATGACGCGGCCGTCGTCAATGGCTCGCGGGCTCCGCAGGTCATCACAACGGATACGATTGCCGAGGGAACACACTTTCTGACTGCCGAGCACTCGCTGGATTTGATTGGGCGAAAATCGCTGGCGGTTAACTTGAGCGACATCGCAGCCATGGGTGCGAACCCGAAAACGGCGGTCTTACACTGGCTGTTGCCACGTAGTTTCTCATTATCGGATGCGAAGGCGCTATTCCGAGGGATCAGAAACCTTGCAGATCAGTATGGCGTTCAAATTATCGGCGGGGACACCAATTGCTGGGACGGCCCGATAGTGATAGGAGCGACGGTGATCGGTCAACTCAGATCCTCGGATGCTGCATGGCAAATAGGCGGTGCTACTCCTGGGGAAGCGATCCTTGTTTCGGGAAACTTTGGCGGAAGTATTCTCGGACATCATTTGTCATTTGATCCGGCGGTCGAGTTAGCCAATCGCCTAGTCCAAGCTGGAATTGTTTCGGCCGCGACCGATGCCAGCGATTCTCTCCTCAGCGATTTGAATGCGATGGCGGTCGCCAGCAACTGCGGCGCTGAACTGCTCTTGGGCCAGATTCCTGTCGCCGATGCGGCGTTCGATCGAGCCAGATTGTCGGGCGGTGATTCCAGCGAATTTGGTTCGGTCGGCCAGCGAGCGTTGCGGCATGCGTTGACCGATGGCGAAGACTTTGGCTTAATTCTAGCGATTCCTGAAGACAAAGTTCCAGTCATCGAGCAAAATCAGGACTTGCGAAAGCAGTTAACGCGAATCGGTACATTTGTCCAACGGCCTGGACTTAGGAGCGTGGAGCCAGACGGGGCACTCGAAGCAATCCAAGTTGAAGGTTACGATCATTAATGTCCAGAAGGGTGATTCAGATTTTTTGTTTTGATCGCGCCTTTTTTGAATTTGCATTTCGCCGCACGCTTGCCGGCTGTTTGATTCTCGCACGCTTCCATGACTGAAATATCCTCTTTTCAATTCGAAAGCCGCTCGTTGGCTGACACCGACCGTCTTGGGCAGACGATTGGGGCGACGCTTCAAGCGGGTACCGTGCTAGGACTCGATGGGACGCTTGGGGCTGGGAAAACGCGGTTGACGCAGGCCATTGGGTTAGGATTGGGCATCAAGCAGGGAAATGTCGTCAGCCCGACGTTTACGATCATGGTTCCTCATATGGGGCGGTTGCCGCTGATTCATTTGGACGCCTATCGGATAAAAAGCCCAGAAGAGGTGGACGAATTGGGGTTGGACGAAGTGGTCTCCGACGGTGGTGTGCTAGTGGTCGAGTGGTCCGATCGAATTGCCGATCTGCTGCCCACAGTCGACCTGAGCGTCCAGATCCAACATGTGGACGACGAACAGCGTCGATTTCTGTTGACGGCGTCTTCAGAACGAGGCAGAACGCTGCTGGCGGCGGTTGAGCACCATTTTTCTGGCTGAGATGCCGAAATTTCGCGATGGAATTCATCTCGGATGCTTGTTCTTCTGGGTAGCGATAAGTATCCTGAACAGGGCTGTTTTAACACCCTGAAACTCCTCCCCTGATCGTAGACAGTCGTCGCATCCGTTTGAGAACGTGATTCGGCGAATTGGTTTGCTTGCGCTTTCACCTATGAAATTTCGCCACCACGTTTTCGTTGCCGGATTGGCAGGCTGTTGCCTGTTGTCGGTCGCCGTGGCTGCGCAGAAGTTCGACGCTTCGGCCAGTGAGCAATTGAGCGTGTCCGATGGGTTTCAGTTTGTGCCTCCGGCCGATGAGCGTTCGATACCTCCGGCACAGTCACAGCCCGCCGCTGTAACACCAGTGCCGTCGAGCGGTACGGTTCAAGGTGATGCTGGATCGCAATTTGTTGGCAATCAAATAGGCCAGCGTCAGACGACTCGCTATCGTCCAGCGACGCCCCAGAGCGACTTGCCGCTACCGGGGCCTGCGTCTTCCTTGAATCAACCGTCGTTTAGTCAGCCGTCCTTTGGTGAACCGCCATTCGGTCAGCCGTCTTCCTCAGCCGGAGGATTGCAAAACGGAGCGCTGGGTGGAAGCGGAAGTAGACAACTGCTGAGAGGTTCGTTACCGCCAACTCAACTCGGGCAACCTTGGTCAGGACAAGCTCCTTTCGGTCAAACGCCGTTTGGTCAAATCCCCGGATCCAATCTAGGCGCGCCGTCGTTTATTCCGCTTCCGGCACCCAGTTTGCCTGCCCCGAGCTTTGGATTTCCACTCGGTAGCCCCACGGTCGGTGCGGGCATTGTCAGCCCCGGGCTACCGACTCACCCATCGGGTTGTCAGTGTGGCGGTTGTTGTGCGCCGTCTTGCATCACTCAAACAATCTACGTCCCCTGTTGGGAGACTCACTACCGTACCGTGCTGGAGACCCGCTACCGCACGGAGACTCGTCAGAAGCCGTACACGGTCTATCAGACCGTTCAGGATCGAGTCGCAGACGTTCAAAAGTACACCATTAACGTGAAAGAGCCTCGATACGAAAAGTACACGATCAACCGCAAAGAAGAATATCAGGAAGCCGAGCAACAGAACTACACGGTGATGGTGCCGAAGATTCAGCAACGCCAAGAGTCGGTCGATCGTGAGGAAGCTTATAAGGTCCCGATCGAAAAGCCTTATACGGTGATGGTACCCGTCAAAAAGGAAGTCGAAGAAACTCGGTACCGCGAAGTGACGGAACAGGAGCCCGTCGAAAAACGCTACGTCGTCCAGGTTCCACAGAAACGTACTCGTCTGGTCACCACCTACGAGAAGGTCGCACGCAACAAGGTGGTTCGCAAGCCGGAAATGAAGACACGCAAGGAAGAACGGACACGTGAAGTGGTCAAATACTCCGACGAGAAACGGACTCGAACGATCCAACGGCCTTACGTCGAATATCGAAAAGTAAAAGACCGGCGCACGGTCACCAAGTATAAAACCGAAGTCGCCTACCGCGATGTGCCCGAGACCTATATCACGTATCGCAAAGAAACTCGTTTTCGGGAAGAGACACAGAAAAACCAAGTGGCTCAGCCGGGCGAGGAACCGGTTCAGTACAAAGTTTCCGTTCCCTACACCGCCACCAAGAACGAAGTTTACTCAGTTAGCGTGCCCTATGAAGACACGGTCGAGGTGAACTATCCGGTCAAAGTTCAAGTGCCACGACGTGTGATCAGGCCGTTGAACGCTCGGATTCCCTACGTCGAGCATTCTGCTCAGACTTACCGAGTCAAAGTTCCTCAGGAAGTCATGAGGACCGCGTATCGGACGGTCAGTCGGCAGGTTCCCGTAACGAAGTATCGTCGGGTAACGCGAGACCTTGGCTACTGGAAATCATGCACCGTCAATGTTCCTACTTGCAACGTTGGTGTGGACATGTGTGGCTGCACGACTTGTTGTGTCGGCAAGCAAACGGTTCGCAAATCGCGATGGTGCCCGAATGTGGTGACTCAACAGGTTCCTTATACCACTTATCGGACCGTGAATTCAAAAGTTCCCTACGAAGTGCCGAAAATCGTTTTCCGAACCGAGACGAAAACTCGGATGGTGCCCAAGCTCAAGTATCGAACGGAGCGTCGTACGGGAGAAGTGACCGTTTACGATTACCGGACTGAAACAAAATCCAAATCCTTCAAAGTGACGAAGTACCGGCAAGAAACTCGGGAGCGTCAGGTGCCCGTCAAAGCGTTTCGTGAAGAGGTCCGCACGAAGACTCGTGAGGTCACGACATTTAGGGACGATGTGAAGACAAAGCGAATTCCTTACGTTGTCGAGATCCCGGAAGAGCAGACTCGGATGGTCAAACAACGGTACCTGAAAAAGATTCCGTACCAAGTTGAAGAAGAATATACGGTGACCATTCACGAGGACAAAGTCGAAAATATCACCGAGGAGTACGTTGTTCGAGTTCCTAGAAAAGAAACCGAAACGTACACCGTCGACGTCCCCGAGTTGACGTACAAGGAATTCAACGAGACGGAATACTACGAGAAGCCGATCGTCCGCGAGGTCGAGTACACGGTCAACGTGCCTGAGATCCGCACCAAGACTGAATACGTGGACGTCAAGCGCAAGGTTCCGTACATCGTGACCAAAACCGTCACCGAGATGGTGCCCGAGATACGAACTCGCAAGTCATATCGTACCGAAACCGAGACGGTGACCGACATCAAGACACGAGCGTTCACTGTGATGGTGCCGGAAGTCAAAACGCGAACGGTCTACAAAACCAAGTACCGCGACATCCCATTCACTCGGACGCGTCTGTACTGGGAAGACGTGCCGCAGGAGCGATCGAAAATCACCTACAAAATGGTGCCTCGTAAAGTCGCGCGAAAACGAGTCCACACGTACACCGTCCAAGTGCCTTATACGGTTTCGGTGCGAGTCCCTGTACGTCGTTGCCGGATGGTGCCAAAAACGATTACGATTCCGGTCGAGCCATGTTGTGAATCATGTTGCGACGAGTTCCCGGGTGTGATCGAGTGTGGTCAGGCGTACATGGAGTACGGCATCGTGAAGGCCCGCGAAGCTTGGGATTGGATCGGGCAGTAAGGTAGTCATCACATTTCATGTGATGTTCAACGTGGGCGTTGAATGGTTTTCGGTCGTCAGGGTTCAGGATGTGATGTTGGTTGGAACGTTGCGTCGTTAAGATTTGCGAGGGGCGGTGGTGCTTGGTGTGTCGTTGTTCCACGATTCACGGATATTAGGGGACTTGAACCCCAGACTGAAGTCTGGGGCTAAACGCTGCCGTCGCTCCGCGACTAGGTGCGTGAGGGAGACTCGGTGTTCGAAAAACGATTGGGACAATCGTGCTACAATCATCGCATCGAATGCGGCGGGGCCATTACCTTAACGGGCCGGCGCTGATGGGCGAGAGATCGCGATCGTGAGTGTTGGGGCCGCGTGCTTGATAGTGAGGCGCTCGGCGCGCGGCATTGGCGATCGCTCCGCTGTCCCACGGACCTTCCTCCAGCGTGATCCCGTGTCGCTCAAGCAGCCTGCCGCAGGTGAAATCGTATTCGATCAACGCTTGGTTGTAGTTCGCGATGGCGCGGTGCACACTGCTGGCGGCTGAGGTCGCGCGTTGCTGGGTGTCTAATAGGAAGAAGACTTCGTCCTGACCTGCGTCGACTCGTTTTCGCTTGGGAACCAATTCCTCTTGCACGGCCACGTTCGAATTGTAGCTGGTTCGGATCGCAGCCATCGCTCGATCGACTTCCACAAAGGCGGCGTTCAAATCGTGCAGCAGTTGCCGCTTTTGCTCTTTCAAAACGGTTTTCTCACGAACCAGATTGAGCTCGGCATTGCGTATCGCGATGTGCCCGCGTCGATTTCCAATGGCTCCACCAAGTTGCACGCCTAACTGCCAATCGTCTAGGTCGCCGTTGATCAAGTCGTCGAAGGCGCTGCCGTTGGGGCGATCACGACTGCCGAACAGGTTGTCTCCAAAACCGCGGAAGCCGTATTGCCCGACGAGATCCAGCTGCCATTGGTTAAGCTTTCGGCTGGCGAAAAGTTCGAGCTCGCGTTGTTTGAGCGACCACTTTTGACGCCGGATTTCGACTCGTCGATCGAGTGCGATTGATTGTGACTGATCCCAGTCCAGGACGACGGGGGCGATAGCCGGTTCTGACGTTGGGCGGATCAGGCGACCGTCGACGGGCGGCAGGCCGAGTAAACGTCGCATCGTTCGTTCGGATCCAAGGACGCCAGGTTGCCCATTGGTGGTGCCGGTCAGGGCTGTTTCTGATTGTGCTTGAAAGGTGAAGTACTGCTGACGGGCTTGGGCTTCGTCGTCGGGGCGTCCGAGGCCGTTGTCGAGTCTCAACTTTCGGTTCTTCCAAACTTCGCGTGCGGCGTCGCGAGCTTCGAGCCGTGTGTGTAGGTCGTGGTAGGCGAAATATAATTCCCAATAGTTGCGTTCAACGTCACGGATCAGGTCTCGGACCGATCGCTCAAAGTCGGCTAGCGAGATGTCGGACCGGATGCGTGAGATCAGGACTCCGTTGTAGACTCCCGGGGTAGCGTTGGGTCCGGCGATGCGGTTGACGTCGGTTCCTGCGCCTCGCCAGAGTGGTTGCCGGACTTCGACTAGGTTCAGCCAGTCGTAGGAACTGCCAAATTGATTGACGGGCGAGTTGTTTCGGTTGTAATCAATCTGGTTACGCAACGTGAATTGGGTTCCCGCAGCGGTGGTCTTGGTTAGGTCCGTGCGGAATGCGGCTGTATCGGTGGTTACGGCGGGGACACCGCCACCGAAGAACAAGTTGTTGAAGACTCGTTCGGTATGGTTGAAGAACAGGCTGGAATTTAGCTGAGCATCGAAGGCGGACAAGGCTGTTTCGACACTTCCGTTGCTGGTTTCGTTAATTGCTTGGTCGTACAGCGTGGTGACTGCCGCGGGTGAACTGGTGACGACACCGCCAAGTTTCTGCATTACCTTGCTGTTGGATAAAGCCAATTGAATGCACTCCTCGACCGTTAGTTCCCACGGTTCTTGGTCGTAGAAGTTTGAAATCGTGACTGGAGGCAATGACGCTAGCAGGACGTCGCCTCCGCCGCAGTGGCAATCGTCATCGCAGTCGCAATGGTTTTGTGTCGGAGTTTCGATTCGTTGGTAGACGTCCGAGCAGGTGTCGCAGATGGGTTCGTATTGCAGCGACGACTTGCGCTGAGTCGAACATCCGGCGGCTAACGTCAGCAATAGTACTGCGATCGTCGGGGTGACGGTGCAAGCGATATTGATTGTCAGCAAGGACCTCATCAGCGACAGACCTTGCCTCGGTGATCGGTGGCGTTGGGTGAGAATGTTGGTCTGCCTTGTGTTCACGACGGTAACACTTCGTAAGTAGAGTACTTTTGGTAATTGTTAGAATCGGCTCAATCGGAAGCCAAAAGCAGTATCAGTGGAAATACCGGATAGGTGACCTTAGGCAAAACAAGCCGGAGAACAGTCAGGCTTTAGGTAGCCGTCAAAGTTTGACAGACGATGTGCAGTCGCAGG
Source organism: uncultured Pirellulaceae bacterium (assembly GCA_964563475.1). GTDB lineage: Bacteria > Planctomycetota > Planctomycetia > Pirellulales > Pirellulaceae > Mariniblastus. Next base: position 3,725 of record CAZLYM010000148.1, on the reverse strand, counting down.
TGATCTCGGAGGCATCTGGGGCAGGCAGTTTTGCCAACGCTAGTCGGTCCGATCGCTCGTGTGACGATTTCGTATGCCGTGCTGAAACAACGTCGTTACCGCACGATGGGCTGTTGCCAGACAAACGGTGACTCGCTGCCTGGACGGCAGAAACCAAGTGGGCCGTCGCATGAATGCCGATGCTGGTCGATCAATTTGTATGGAAGTAGGGCGGCGGAGCCAAAGAAGTGAACTGTCGACAGAACGGTTTGCCGAAGCTCACACCCTTCCGGCGTTTGGCCATATCGCTCGTGTGGCACGTTCTCAAAGTACAGTGGTTGATAGCGAATGTCAGGCGCCGCCCAGGCGAACCGTTTCTCTGAAGGAATTTGAGCGTGCCCTTGGCTTTGTGCCATCAGTTGGTTCGATTGGTCTTCTGGAGCGGTGTCGTTCGTTTCGGCAATGTTAACTCGCAGCGATCGAGTGTCAGTGCTGATCACTGCTGGACCAGCATCCGGCTTGATCTGCTGATCGCCCGAATCGTCTTCACCAGTTTCGTCATCATCTGAGTCGTCGTCATCCAGCGTAAGGTCACTCGCTTCGCTGGCTGTATCTGAATCGTCTATGTCGTCTGAGTCCATTTCTTCGTCCCCGTCATCTGGTTCAGGGGCCGAGTTGAGTTTCAGTTCGTCGGTTTCGGATGGATCGGCTTGTTGTTGTTTGAGCAGCGTCAGTGGTTTGTTAACACGACGGCGTGAGCTGGCATTTTCAAACGTCGTCTGTAGGACGGGCTCAGCTATCAGCGGACAGCCGCGGGCAGCCGAAGGTGCAAATTGCTGTGTGAATAGCGATACGGCTAACACAAAAATGGTCGACCGGCCGATAAAATTAAGTACTTGATTCATGGCGGTGACGGTTTGGGCAAACGGAACTTGGCAAACGGAATTAGATGAGTTGGCCGCTGCAGAAGCTGCCGGGCCGTTCGAAAATTATCGACCATTACAACGGTCAAAATGGGAAACACTGGGGCATCGAGCAGACTCCGCCTAGCTTACGGTGTCGTCAGAGCCGGAAAACTTTGCCAAAATGCGATTTCGGTTGGGAGCAAATTTGAAGCTCATTGATTTAGTGAGTCTCGATTTGCTTGCAAGAGTGGGTTTGCGGGGCGGTTTTGACTTGCAATGGTGACTTTGAACACCTCAAAGTTTGCTCTAAGCGGAAAATTCAGTGGAAACCGAAACCTCAGCCCAGTTTCAAGGGTTATAATTTCGTTCTGGTACTCGTTTCACGAAGAGTCGCGTTATGCCTTGTTCAGATCATTTTCTCAGCCGCCGTAATGTGCTGACCGTTGGTGCGGTCGGTGGGCTTGGGCTTTCGTTGACCGATTTTTTTCGCATTCAGGCAGCGCGTGCAGCGGTGCCAGCCGGATCTGGCGAAAAACAATTCCAGAGCGTGGAGGGGACAGCGAAGTCGGTCATCTTTATTTTCTTGCCGGGTGGAATGGCGCAGCAGGAATCGTTTGATCCGAAGCCTCATGCGCCATTGGAGTATCGTGGCCCGCTAGATAGTATCGAGACTAGTCTGACAGGAGTTCGTTTTTCTTCTCTGTTTGAAAAGACGGCGAAGATCGCGGACAAGCTGACGGTCATCCGGTCCTTGACGCATGGCGAAGCGGCTCATGAACGTGGTGTCCATAATATGTTTACGGGATATCGCCCGAGTCCAGCGTTACGTTACCCGAGCATGGGCAGTGTGGTGTCTCAGGAGTTCGGGCCTCGCAATCATTTGCCGCCGTACGTGTTGGTGCCAAAAGTTCCCAATGAGTTCGCTGGATCGGGCTATCTGAGTTCGGCTCACGCGGGTTTCAGCCTTGGCTCTGATCCGGCCAAGCGTGACTACCGTGTTCGCGATTTGTCGCTACCGAAGAATGTTGACATGCAGCGTTTTGAAAAGCGTCGCAAGCTGCTTGACATTGTTAACGATCATTTTCGCCAACGAGAGAATTCAGACGCCATGGATGCGATGGACTCGTTCTATGGAAAGGCATTCTCGCTGATTAGTTCGAAAGAGGCGCGTGAAGCGTTTGATATCTCCAAAGAAAGTAGCAAACTGCGTGCTCGTTACGGTAGGAACGAATACGGGGCTCGTATGTTGATCGGCCGGCGGTTAGTGGAAGCCGGTGTTCGATTTGTGTCGCTTACTTGCGGTGGTTGGGACCATCACCAGAATATTGAGTCGGCCATGAAGGCAAAGGCGCCTCTGTTTGATCGAGCGTTTTCGACGTTGATCGAAGATCTTTCAGAGCGTGGGCTGCTTGATTCCACACTGGTTTGTGTGACGTCCGAGTTTGGTCGGTCGCCAAAGATTAACGCTCAGGCGGGCCGGGATCACTGGCCGAAAGTTTTTAGTAACTTGCTTGCCGGTGGTGGAATTCGCCAAGGGCATGTGTTCGGCAGTTCTAACGCGACTGCCAGTGAGCCGGCCGAGGACCCGTTGTCAGTTGAGGATTGGGCGACGACGATCTATCATTGCCTTGGCATCAACGCGAATAAAGAATTGATGGCTCCAGGCGGTCGCCCGATCGAAATCGTCGAAGGTGGCCGGGTACGTTCGGACCTGTTGGCTTGATGACCGTCGATCAGCCAAGCGTTGATTTTCGCATCCGATTCATTTTTTGCGTCCATCGCGGCGCAGTCTACCGTTGATTGAAGTCATGATTCCACGATGTCCAACACGAGTACTTGCGACGCTGTTGGCGGTGGTCTGCCTTCAGGCTTCGGTGACAAGCGAAGCGTTTGCTTCATTGCCCATCCTGACGCAGGTTCTGCCTCGTGGTGTCCAGCGAGGTACCGAGCACAAGTTGACTTTTGTTGGATTGCGGTTGAAAGACGCGGAAGAGATTCTTTTCTATGACGAAGGGTTTCGCATTGTCGATTTTAAAGTGATTGACTCGAAGAAGGTCGAAGTGACGGTCGAAGTAGATCCGGGCTGCCGGCTTGGCGAGCACATGGTTCAAATTCGGGCACGTACGGGCGTCACGGGTTATCGAATTATTCAAGTCGAAGCATACCCGGCGGTGGCGGAGCAAGAAGTTGAAAACAATCATCGCAGGACAGCCCAGTTGATTGAGCCACGCTCTTACTCACCGTCGTATCCGGATGGCGTCGGAGTAGTTGTCTCAGGTAGGATCGATAGCGAAGATCACGATTGGTTCGCGATCAATGGGGTTGCGGGACAGCGACTATCGGTCGAGGTCGTTGGGATGCGTTTGGGGGACTTTTGTGATGGCGAGATGGAACTGTTTGGTCCGGCGGGAGACCGCATCGCAAACGTGGACGACACGCCGTTTTCCAAGCAGGATCCGTCAGTTTCAGTTGAACTGCCTGCGGACGGTCGATATTTGATTCACCTTGCTGACGCTGCTGGCAAGGGGGGCAAGAACGCGTGGTATCGGCTGCACGTCGGTAACTTCCCTCGCCCCGCCATCGCTGTTCCCGCGGTTGTGAAACAAAACAAGTTGTCGGAAATCACCTTTCTTGGTGACGCATTAGGTCCGATCGAGCAATCGCTTCAGGTTGGTCGAGCGGATCTTTATCAGGACGGTATTCATGTTCGCGACCGGTTGGGCTCGACTCCAACTCCTGTCGCGATGCGAATGGTTGCCGATGACGTTGAAATCGTTAATGAAATCGAGCCGAACGATCGGCCCAATAAGTTGGGACAAGAGTTCTCGATCCCATTCAGTG
>CAZLYM010000147.1:4941-11110 GCA_964563475.1 uncultured Pirellulaceae bacterium | reverse complement strand
CGGATTCGTCGTAGAGGGGCAGGAAGCGGTAGTAGACTTCCAGCGTCATGCAGGATAACGAAGTGGCGTACAGGCGTCCGGCTTGGCTCGCCCAACGCTCGTCAAACATCCAGCTTCCGGCTGCGGCGCCTTCTTTTTCCTGCTGCTTGACCAGAAAGTCTCGCATGCCCGAGTTCCAAGCTCTCCATTTGTCTCCGCCGTATTGCTTCATCACTTGAGTCGCGTAGTAGTTGTAGTACATGTTGGCGACGCGGTCTTTCTTACTGTCGGGCCCCCATTTGGCCAGAAGACCGATCGATTTGTTGACATCATCGGCGTCTTTTTCGGCTCCTAGATACATGCGGCACAACGCGCCGATGGCCGTGCAACTGCGTAGTCTTGCATTCGGTTTGGTCGGCTTCTTGTCGTAACCAAACACGCCATTATCGGGGTTTCCAATGTGCGCCATGTACTTTTTGGTCAGTTTGATCGTGCGCGGCCGGACTCGCAGGTCAGATCCGATGGCACTTTTTAAAGCCATCAGCTGCCAGCCGACGATCGACATGTCGCTGACTGATGCCGGTCGATGTCTGGAATGGCCGTAGCCCCAGCCGCCGTCGGTTTCGCCGTTTTGAGTTTGTTCGATGAAGTTGATGGCTTTTTGAGCAAAGGGAGCCAGTTCTGGATCTTCGGTCATCGCATAGGCTTCGCAGAGCACGATGGAAACAAGCCCATGTGAGTACATGGTGCCTGACTTTTCATAGAACGAAATCCCGTTATCAACCGGACGCCCGCGTTCGAGCAAAAACCTTAGGCCATTAAACACGGCTTCTCGATATTCACCGGACTTATGTGTCTGTCCGTCTCCCAGCAGCGGCAGCAGCGCAAGGGCGGTTGCTGCGTTTCGTGCAGGTACGACACCAGGGTCAGGACTGGTCCGGTTACCGGGCCCACGTTGGTGGTTCAGATCCCAGCCTCCGTCTGGAAGTTGGTGGTCAACGATCCATTTGAGTGCCAGCTTGACGGCCGATTCGGATTCAGCGGAGCCTCCGAACTTCCTGAGTGCTTCACCGCGTGCGTTTCCTGTTCGCATGCTCGTTTCGTTGCTTGCGGTTACCGAAGTGGATTCCAGTGGCGACGTTTCCAGTTCCATCGTGCTGTCTACGCCAGCCAGAATTTCTCCAACGTCGACCGTTGCTTCGGGAGCGATCGCCTCGGTGGGGTCGCTGACTTCAGCCGGGTTGCTGGCGGCGAGTTCCGCTGGAGGCTCTTCACTGACGTCATCAAATGCATCAAGGCTGATGTCAACCGATTCGACGGGGCTGTCGGACGGCGGCGCTCCTTCAAACGAGATCGATTTGGCCGGTGGTCTGGGAAGAGCAAAAAACGCAGCCACCAAAATCAACGAAACGTGGGTCAACAAACTGATGACCCAACTGGGAACGACCGTGAACAGCAGAAACCGCCCACCGCCTAGGAATTCGCTTTCGTCTTCCTGTTCGGTATTAATTTTCTGAGCACTTTTTTTGACTCGTCTGCCCGCTGACGGCTGCTTGGGAGCCGGGCCAGAAGATTCGTTCTTTTTTTTAGGAGGTTGAGAACTCATGAGCAACGAATGTTTAGTGAAAGGAGTTTGCGGAACGGGAGGCGGAGACCACGGCGTTTGGGGTCGTAGGTGGTTACCTCAGGGGATACTTACGTTATACCATACTACATCGTATTCTTTGCAGATTTAGAAGACAAACTTTTTACCAACTAGGGGTGATCCTTGGGTGATTTCCCACACGTGATAGAGAAAATTCAAGATTTGACGGCTTTCGTCGATCAGACGCGGGCAGCTGGAAAAACGATTGGATTGGTCCCCACGATGGGGGCTCTGCATGAAGGCCATCTCAGTCTGGTGCGACGATCGGTTGAGCGGACGGACGTGACGATTGTGACCGTTTTCGTCAACCCGACTCAGTTTGCTCCGGGGGAAGATCTTTCGGTGTATCCTCGCACACTCGACCGGGACTTGGAGTTACTGGCCAAGGAAGGAGCCCACGTGGCGTTCGTGCCCTCGAACGATGAGATGTATCCTCCGGGTTGTTCAACCACGGTGTCTCCTCCCGAACTGAGCGGGTCATTGGAGGGCGAGTTCCGACCGACTCATTTTAGTGGTGTGTTGACGATCGTTTTGAAGCTGTTCAATATCACTCGGGCGGACATCGCGTTTTTTGGCCGCAAAGATTATCAGCAGTCGCTGGTCATTCGTAAGATGGTCGAAGACTTGAATGTTCCGATTCAGATCGACGTCTGCCCAATCGTACGAGAACCAAGTGGCCTCGCGATGAGTTCGCGCAGTGCTTTCCTGTCGACTGAGGAGCGTGAGATCGCGCTGTCGCTCAAGCGAACACTGGATATCGCTCGGGAGCAAATCGAGCAAGGGCAGCGTGATGGGTTTGAATTGATCACCGAGATGCGTCAGTCTCTGATTGATGGCGGCGTCACCAGCGTCGACTACGCGGTGGTTGCTGACCCGGACACGCTGGAAACGCAGGACCCGATCCAGTTGCCCTGCGTGATCTTGATCGCCGCTCACGTTGGGACCACGCGATTGATCGACAATTGCGTGATCGAGTGATTTTTAAACGTGCGTGGATTGCTTGCACGAGGATTGTCATTCCGTCAGATCGCTGGGGCGGTTCTAATTGTGGTAACGCAGTGAATTGATAACTGCACCCCGTACACTGTCGACTTCGCACAAATGCAGCAGACTCTATTTTCTATCCCGCACAGTTGGTTCCAAGGCCCACTGCTGATTGCATGGCTAGTGATCGGTGCGATCGTGATCGGCTACTACGTCTGGCGTCATGGATGGGGTGAGCAAGCGTCGGGCTTCTTGCCGATCTATGGGATCGTTGCGGCGATTATTTGGTTCATTCTACCGGCAGTGGAAGTCTTTGGAGTCAATCCAGACGATCCGCTGGGGCCGTTCGTCAAGCAAGGACTTGCGGTTCGAGGTTACGGTCTGTTTATGGTGGCGGGGATCGCTGCTGGAACTTGGTTGGTGTTAACACGCTGCCGCCAGGCGGGGACCGACCCGGATCGAATTTTGACTCTGGCTTTTTGGATGGTCATTTGCGGGATTGCTGGAGCCCGAGCGTTTTTCGTGATTCAAAATCGAGACCAGTTCTTTGGGAATGGCCTTCCCATCGGCCAAGCGTTGCTGGCCATCGTCGACATGACCAAAGGAGGCCTAGTCGTTTACGGAAGCCTGATCGGTGGGATGCTGGCGGCGATCGTGTTCTTCAGGAGTACGCGTCAACCATTTGGAAAACTCGCGGATTTGATTGCTCCCGGCATGGTGTTGGGTTTGGCGTTTGGCCGCTTGGGCTGTCTGATGAACGGGTGTTGTTTCGGGGGCGTTTGTACGGCCGAACTTCCTGCGGTCCAGTTTCCGCCGGGCTCACCACCCTACATGCGACAACTTGAAGAAGGCCAGCTGTTGGGCCTGACGACGACTCAGGCAGAAGATCATTTGACGACGGCGACACCTAACGGATTTCAACGAACCGTTCAGTCGGTGCAGAGCGGTTCGATTGCTGACAGCTTGGGGATCGAGCCCGAACAGCAGATCAGCATTTATGCTCCTGATAGTTTGCGGGTGCGACACTTCAAGACAGACGAAGAAGCGGCAACGGTCAGCGGCCAAGAACTGGCGGTGATTGTGGACACGGACCAAGGGAATCGAATGTCCGTGCCGTTGTCGTCCTTGCCGACTCGTTCGTTACGAGTCCATCCGACTCAGATTTACAGCGCGATTACGGCGGCGTTACTTTGTGCCACGCTTTGGTATTTCTGGCCGGTTCGCAAGGCGGACGGCGAGGTGTTCGCGTTGATGCTGATTCTCTACCCGATCGCTCGATTTCTGCACGAGATTATTCGTCGCGATGAAGCGGGGCAGTTCGGGACGGAGTTTACGATCTCGCAATGGGTTTCGGTGGCGACCGTGTTGTTGGGGTTCATACTCTTCGGTTGGTTCCGCATGCATGGGAAGGTGCCGCACGGTCATGCAAATCCTGAATAATCTCTTTCCGATTTTCGCCGTCATCGGACTAGGGATCCTGCTGCGAAACCGTCAGTTTTTGAGCGGCGAGTCGACTCGGGTTTTTAACCGATTCGCCTACTACTTTGCGTTACCATGCTTGCTGCTTTACAAAACCAGCACCGCAGCCACGCCGACGGGTTTGGCGAGTTTGTTTCTAACCACGTTGATGCTGGCGGCACTGGTGACCGCGATCTTTGGTTGGCTGATCAGCGGGTTGTTGAAAGTTCCCAATCGCTCGCGTGGGGCGATGATCCAAGCCTCTTTTCGAGGCAATCTGGCGTTTGTTGGTTTACCGTTGATCATGTTCATGATTGATGATCTGCCAATCGATCAACGTTCGCAAATCGAAGCGGCGATGTGGGTGGCGATTGTGCCGGTGATCATTTTTTATAACGCTGCGGCGGTCACGACGCTGGCAGTCTACCAAGACGATGCGGATGCAACGTTTTCGTGGCAGCGAATGATTTTAGATATCGTTTCCAACCCGTTGATTCTTGCCTGTGCAGGTGGAGCGTTTCTTCAGGCCAGCGAACTTGAACTGCCGGTCGTGATCGAGCGTACCTGTAAGATCGTGGGCTCTGCCGCGTTCCCGCTGGCGCTGTTGGGGATCGGCAGTCAACTGGCGACGATTTCGGTGGCGAATCAGTGGTCGTTGGCGTTCGTTAGCACGCTGATTAAGTGTATCCTGTGTCCGTTGACTGGCTGGGTGGTTGGATCTGCGATTGGGCTGGAAGGAGCCGAGCTGCAATTGATCCTGATGATGTGTGCCGTGCCGACGGCGGTTTCCAGCTATGTGTTGGCCGATCAAATGAAGGGCGATAGCGATCTGGCCGCCGGTGCGGTGGTGGTTTGCACCGCGTTTTCGCTGTTTTCTTTGTCGGTCGTGCTGTGGCTGACGGGGTAGGGCGATCCGCAGCCGATAATTTACGTTAAAAAAGTGGGAACGAATCCGCAGCAACTGCGTCAGAAGCATGAACCCAACCTCGAATACTCAGGAAGACGATCGCCTGATTCGCCAGACGCTGGCGGGTGAGTTGTCTGCGTTCGAGAGTTTGATCGGGAAGTATCAGAATCGACTGTTCCACTCCATGACACAGGTTCTTCGCAATTCGACGGACGCCGAAGACGTCGTGCAGGATGCCTTCGTCAAAGCGTTTACCAAACTGAGCACCTTTCGGGGCGGCAGTCAGTTTTACACGTGGCTTTATCGAATCGCTCATAATTCTGCGATCAGTCAGATTCGAAAACGAAAACCAACTGAGTCATTGGACCATGATGCGGGGATGACGGCGGCGACGTTGGAGGGGCAGCATGTTTCTCCTTCGCAGCGTCTGGAGCAGCAGGAGCAAAACCAGCAACTGAGCGACGCGTTGAGCCGTTTGAAAGAGGAACAACGTAGTGTGTTGGTGCTGCGAGAAATGGAAGGTCTTGACTACGATGCGATTGCAGAGATTCTGGACGTGCCCGTCGGCACGGTGCGCAGCCGGCTCCATCGAGCCAGAACTCAGCTGAAAGAGGAATTGGAAAGAGAGTTTACGGATACCGAATGAGCGAATCGCAGCCCAATGACGAACTTCTATCGGCTTATCTTGACGATGAGCTAAGCCAGGAGCAGCGTGCGCTCGTCGAGCAGCGATTGGCGGCCGATCCGGAGTACGCGGCGACGTTGGATGCGTTTCGGGATCAGCAAATGCGATTGCGTGCGTTGTCTGGTTCGTTGCCTGAAGGTTCGATCGATGTGCGGCAGCGCGTGATGGAAGTGGTCGGAGAAAAAGCGAATCTTGCACCGGGTGCCAGTGAGGCATCATCCAGTTGGCGGCTGAATCGTTGGGTGATGGCTTCCTTGGCGGCCATGTTGCTGCTGGGAGTGTTTTTGTTCTTGCCTGATTTTGCCAAGGAACAGGTTGCGGTTCACGACGCCGCGTTGATCGCCGATGCATCGGCTGTCGCCGAAATGAGCGACGATCCTTCAGCGGCTAAGGTTGTGGTTGTGCCAGAAGGCGAGGGAGTCGTAAGGCTTGGAGGAATTGAGCGTCGTGTTGAAGGAGCGGACGCTGAAGCTGAGGAGTTTGGGCTTAAGGAATCGGACTCACTGCCTGC
>CAZLYM010000147.1:0-4841 GCA_964563475.1 uncultured Pirellulaceae bacterium | reverse complement strand
GAAATTTGGAAACGCGACCGATGCCGCCTGCGGACTTGGAAGAAACGCGGCTTCCAGCTGATGCCAACTCACCAGCTGACGCCAACTCACCGGCTGGCGGTTTAGTTGGTTCAGCTGCCCAAACGATGGCTCCTAGAAAACAAAGGGCTGCTAGTAAACCAATGAGTCCAGGTTCACAGAGCAAGTCACAAGCTCGCTCCGCTCCGACAGGTCAATGGTCGGCTACCGAAGAGACGGGCAGTTCGAAATTGCCCGATCCGGTCGACAGCCCGAGCGTGGCAGGGGTGGCTCCTAGCAGTGGGCTAGATGCTGACACGGTGAAGCGTCGCGCCGACGATATGGGGAGCGACGAGAGCGAGAGCGACGAGAGCAAGCCCGCCTTCTTTAAACAGTTTGAAGGGCGTCTTGATCGAATGTGGAGAGTGGATCCGTCAGGAGACCAATCGGGCGAACGACTGACGCTCGATCGATTTCGCAAGGCGTTAGACTTGGCGGGGTGTGACTACCAAGAGGAAAAGCCCGTACGCGCACTTGGCCAATCGATGGCACAAAATGAGATCACGGGAACTGAGCCGGCCAAAGGAAAGCAAGAAGTTCGCTTCATTGTGACCGCAACGCCCAAGCAATTGGTCAAGCTCCGTGAACGGGTTGGCAAGTTCGCCTCGTTGCAGCGATTTGATCTGATGGTCGGGACGGCTTTGGTTCCCGGGCAGCAACAGTGGGACGGCTCGCAGTTGCCGCGTGAGGCCGGTTTGGACCCGGCCGGCGACGGACGCACCTACCGATTTGTGGTGTATCCCCAGCAGGAATCGAAGGTTGCTCCTTGACGCTTGTAGCTTAATTTGAAGCCGTCCAAGCGTGGGTTTGTCGATTCGTCGACACGTTTTCCACGATGCGATTGGGGCCGATTTGCTTATTGTGTGGATTGGCGGCGGGCGGTGATTGGGTAGTCGGTCTCTGAAGGGCTTGTCTATTCGGCACAATGCGAATCCGAACGGGCTCATCTTTTCACGACGTGTTTGAATTTGGCCGTTTCGGGTTTTCAAAGTGAATCACACTGGTAGCTTTGGTGTTTTCCTGAAGCCTCCCGCCAACCCCGAATTGAGGAATCATGCGCGACGCAACGACTGCCGAACTGAACCCCGAAACAATGCCCTCCGCCGAAACGACCGAGCACTCGGTGCCGTTTATTGGGCAGTGGAACCAGTTGATTTCGACGACGAACTGGGACAAAGGAAAGATCATCCAAGAGTGGCGGCAGTCGCTCGAAAAATCCGATGCGCCGGCGTCTCAGTATTCTGATGAAGCGTGGAGCCAACTGGTGGGTGGCGTGACGCCTCAGCATGTCGGAAGACTGCGACGCACGCACGAACGGTTCGGTCACGTGTTCAAGGAATACGAAGGTTTGTTCTGGAGCCATTTTTACGCGTCGATCGATTGGGACGATGCGGAGATGTGGCTCGAAGGAGCCGTGCAATCGAAGTGGTCGGTTTCGCGGATGCGGCATCAGCGATGGGAGACGCTTGGCAAGCTGCCCGGAGAAGAACCCGACGCGGCAGATATCGTTTCGTCCGAGTCCGGTGAAGAGACTCAATCGTTGGCGTTGTCCGATGGGACCGAGAAGCCTCGTAACAACGACCGGGATTACGTCGAGGGGCCGGTTCATGAGGGCCCAGACTTTGGCGATGAGGGAGGCTCGGGCAAAGGCTCGACTGCGACTACTGAATTGGACCCTGCGGAAACGGCCGTGGTCGATCCGATCAAGCATTTCGAGGCATTCGAAAATTTGCCGGACGATGTCAGCGAAGCGGCCAACGCGTTCAAGGTCGCCATTATCAATCACAAAGCCGCCGAATGGGACGAGATTTCTCGTGACGACATGGTTGGCCTGTTGGATGCGTTGAAGGGTTTGGCAGTGGCTCCGTTGAGTTAAATTGTTGAGTTTTGCCACGCGGTTCTTGTTTGAGCGTCGCTGGTATGGCTGATCGGATGCATGACCGTGATTTGCGGTGGCATCATTCCGTTTCGAAAACAGATTTTCTACAATAGGCGTCGCCCAATTTTTGGGCGACGCTTTTTTTATACCTTTCCCATTCCGATTCTGACGCACGACAGGAGATTTTCATGGCGACCAACCCACCGCTCAATCGCAAGCTACGTATGGCTCTTGTTGGTGGAGGGCGAGGGTCATTTATTGGCCGAGTTCACGCGACCGCTGCTGTGCTGGATAACCGAGCCGAACTGGTCGCGGGAGCCCTTTCCTCGGATCCGCAACGGGCCAAAGAGTCGGCTGCCGATTACGATATCTCCGAAGACCGAGCTTATGGCTCGTATCAGGAATTGATCGAAAAGGAACTCGCGCTGCCCGAGGATCAGCGGATTGATTTCATTTCGATCGCAACGCCCAATCATACTCACTTTGAAATCGCCAAAGCGTCGGCCGATGCGGGCTTCAACGTGATTTGCGACAAGCCTTTGACGCTCGATTTCGCTCAAGCTGAAACCTTGGCTGCGGCGGTCGAGAAGTCGGGCGCTGTCTTTGCGGTGACTCATAACTATACCGGTTACCCGTTGATCCGACAGGCTCGCCAGATGATCCTCGATGGTGAACTGGGCGAAATCATGGCGATCCGGGCGGCCTATATTCAAGGCTGGTTGGTGACCAAGCTGGAGGACGAAGATCAAAAACAGGCGGCATGGAGAACGGATCCCAAGAAGAGCGGTGCCGCCGGTTGTTTTGGTGACATTGCAACGCATGCATATAACTTGGGGCGGTACGTCACAGGACTGTTGCCCGATCAAATTAGTTGCCAACTAAAAACGTTTGTCGAAGGCCGAGCACTGGACGATTACGGTCACGCGGTCGTGAAGTACCAGAACGGCGCGTTGGGGACGGTAACCGCTTCTCAAATCAGCCATGGTCGCGAAAACGATTTGACGCTTGAGGTCGACGGCACCAAGGGTTCGCTTTCATGGCGGCAGGAGAATCCAAACGAACTGTGGGTGCGAGCCAATGGAGAGCCACATCGGCTGTTCACGCGGGATCCCAACGCTCCCTTCATGAAACCTACAGCGGCGGCGTCTTGTCGATTGCCGTCTGGGCACCCCGAGGCGTTCTTTGAGGCTTTTGCCAACGTTTATCGGAGTGCTTATGACGCCATGTGTTTGCGATTAAACGGGCAGGATTTTGAAAAAGTCGACACGATCTACCCGAACGTCAACGATGGCGTTGAGGGGATGTATTTCATCCAGCAGAGCGTTGCCAGTAGCAGGCAGGATGGTGCTTGGTTGCCACTGAAGCACGATTTGGCGAGGGTTTAAGGATCTGCGGTCTCAGGTCAACGAGATGAAATTTGACCGGGCTGTTTTGTTACCAAGCAAGTCCTGAGACTGCGTTTTTCTCGATGCGGACTCAGGTGACTAGCTATGATCGCTCGAACAATTCGCTAAACTGTTCGTTGGGTCGTCATAGGCTCTACGAATGAAAAAATTATGCACGCGAGGACGAAGCCATGATTGAATCGATGTTGTTGATCGGCCAAGCTGAAATTTCACCGTTCCAGATAGGGATTATAGTCCTGATTGGGTTCGCGCTTCTTGCGGTGTTGGTGGTCGGTGGATTCTTCATGTCGTTTTTCCGCTGGTGGCTGCAGGCGGCACTGACGCGGGCGAAAATATCGTTTTGGGATCTTGCTGGAATGTGGTTTCGAAAGGTGAAGCCAAGCATTATCGTGCCCAGCAAAATTATGGCGGTGCAAGCCGGTTTAACAGATCCTGAGCTGACCACCAAAAACTTGGAGGCTCATTATCTGGCTGGTGGCAACGTACCGATGGTGGTCCGAGCCCTGATCGCTGCCAACAAAGCGAAGACGATTCAGCTTAGTTTTCGTGAAGCATCCGCAATCGATTTGGCAGGTCGAAACGTTCTGGAAGCGGTTCAAACCAGCGTCTACCCGTTGGTGATCGATTGTCCGGCACGAGGTTCAGCGCGGAAATCACTCGATGCCGTGGCCAAAAACGGCATTCAGTTGAAGGTGCGTGCTCGTGTCACCGTGCGTTCTAACCTACAGCAGTTGATTGGTGGTGCGACCGAGGAAACGATTATCGCTCGTGTGGGCGAAGGTATCGTCAGTGCGATCGGATCGGCGGACACTCACAATGTCGTGCTGGAAAATCCTGACATGATTTCCAAGGCTGTGCTCGCGCGGCGATTGGATTCTCAAACGGCATTCGAAATCGTTTCGATCGATATCGCAGACATCGATGTGGGCGACAACATCGGCGCGAGACTGCGAGCCGATCAGGCGGAAGCCGACACGCGAGTTGCAAAGGCTCGTGCGGAAGGTCGCCGCGCGATGGCAGTGGCTCAGGAGCAGGAAAACACGGCGACGATTGAAGCCAGTCGAGCGAAACTGGTTGAGGCTGAATCACAGGTTCCCAAGGCGATGGCCGACAGTTTTCGCGGTGGTCAGTTGGGCATTCTGGATTACTATAAGCTTCGCAATGTCCAAGCGGATACGGACATGCGGAAGTCGATCTCTCAAGCCGGTGCCTCCGGCCCACAGAACGCTACTTCGATATAAGCTTTTCGAGCGCGGAATGCTGAGGCAGGCTTTGTATACCTACTTGGACAGCGTCAGCTTGTCTATTTCGAGCGGTAAAACGTTTGTGTTGGCGTTTAGGATTGAGTTTGGTTGTTGCTGAGTATCGAAAGATGCGACAACCGGTGAATTCCATTTTCGCCGTTAGTCAAAAGGCTCCTGCCGAACCCAATGCCAAGATAAAGCTTGACTAGGTAAACGTTTTGGACATGCTGGCGCCTAGGCAACTTCATCCCAAAG
>CAZLYM010000146.1:0-11113 GCA_964563475.1 uncultured Pirellulaceae bacterium | reverse complement strand
CGTTATGTGGCTTATGTGTCCTGTCGATATGGAAGGCTGCAATGCAAGACATCGTGTCCTGTTGCTACGATTTGCGAGCGAAAGAAAAGAGGACGCAGCCAATAGTGCTGGCACGGCATTTGCGCCACGCCAGCTAGGCAGTTTGCACAAGTTAGTTGGACTTGCGATCTAGCGTGAGGCGGCACATCCTCAAATCGCGTCCGCACCACGTTCGCCCGTCCGGATGCGAATGCAGTCGTCCATCGGCAAGATGAAAATTTTCCCGTCACCAATATGGCCGCCTTGGCCACTACGAGCTGATTTTCTTAATGCGTCGACCGTCGGTTCGACAAATTCTTCGTTGACCGCGATCTGCAACTGCACTTTGCGACGCAGGTTGATCGACAAATCTTCAACGCCATCCATTTCGGATTTACCTTGCTGCCGACCAAAGCCCTGACAATCGACAATCGTCAAGCGAAACACGTCGACAGCACTAAGCGCGCTTTTGACTGCTTCTAGGCGGTGCGGTTGAATGATCGCAATGATCAGTTTCATAGTGGCTGATTCAAAAAGTTCGGACCACATCAAATCCAATAATCGGAGCACCCGGGTCCACGGCAGCAGCCCCCCAATCGAAACGTAACTCGGGGCGAATCGTCAAGTTTGCATTGCGACGATAATTGGCTCCGACGGTAAAATTATACGTCGATCGTGAGCTGGTGAAAAACTGGTCTGACTTCCACCACTCCAGCCGCGCCCCCAAACCAAAGCACGGAGTGATTTCCCGGAACATGTACTGCACAATCCCGAATTCCTGATTCGTCCCCAAATTCAGGAAATCAGCCTGCAAGACGTAGTCCACCGAATCGGACAACGCCACTTCTGCCACAGCCGAAGTTAACGTCCCGGTGCCTCGAATTCCGGTATCGCCCCAACTGTTGGTGATCGCCAGACTGATGTCGTCAGTTAGTTGATCTCGGGTCCCGAAAATGATGTTGGCACCGTTGTCGGTGTTTTCAAACGCCGTGTCCCAGCCAGCCGTCACGCCAAAAAGATAACTTCTTGTCGGAGAGACTCTTCTCTCGGCTAACGCTCCAGAAAGCGTGAACGGTTCGGTGTTGAAACTCGTGAAGCTATGGCTGTAAAAGAAGTTGCCCGTCGCTCCAATCACCTCATATCCAAACGGAGAAAAGAACTTACCGACCTTCACGTTCCAATCGACGTTTGCAAATTCAACATACAATTGAGGCAATGCCCAACCGAATGCGCCGAAATCCCAGCTATTGTCCCAGCCGGATGGGTTTCCAGTGGGACTGTTTCCAAACGCTTGCAAATCCTGCGCGTCGATGCCGTACAGCAAATCCGCCCGGTATCCAATGTCCCAATCATAGTTGTCTCGGGAAGCCTCTTTGCTCGCGTACAACCACGCCTGATGCACGTTCCATTCTCGACTTCGGTTATTGAGCAAAATGTTATCTCGATTGTGATAGCCTTGACTCAACCAGCCGCCGATTTCCAGTCCGCTACAGTGTTTTGGAAACAGTTTTTTCTCACATCCCAAATTGCACACAGGTTTTGGACGGCAGCTTCGACCGCAGTAGTCGGCTTCAATTCCCTCTCCCGCGCTGGCGATTTGAAGCTCAGGCTCAGTTGACCCGCCAGCAGATTGAGCCTCCGCGGCACTCGTTTCAGGAGCCCCCGGCACATTGCCATCATAGTTGGCCGCATCGGGGACTTGAGGCGAAGAGAATTCTCTTTGAACACGGTTGGCGGCTTCGCCCACGACGACGCTTTGATTCGCAGCGGCTTCTTCTTGTTTTACTGGTTGACGAAAGCCAACCAGAAACGGCTTACGTTTCATATCGGGAGCCGACGGAGCGAACGAGCGCGCGCGACTGCGAGTCGTTCTTCCGGGAGATCGTTGCTGATCTGCCAAACCGGCGACCCGAACCCCGGTCTCGCTGCCCGAAGTGGGCTGACGGAAGATTTCGGCCTTCGAGACACCCGTTGTGGTTGTAGCCCGCAACACGGTCACCGAAGTCTCTCCCACTGGTTCAAGTTCAGGTTGGGGAGGGGCCGCAGCCAATTTTGCGGCAGCGAACAGAGCGCCACGTCGCTTGGAAATCTTTTGACCTTCAGGAACGGAACTCTCCTGGCCCACTGAAGCACAACAGGCACAGACAAGCATTGCCAAAGCATACGCCGTCGATGAAATTCGCATAACTGACTCTCCAATGACTGGCAGTCGACAAAACCAATGTGCTTGCCGAACGTACAGCTGCCGCCCAAAAAAAATTCTTGGGCAACCAGAATGCGAGCAATCCAAACCGAATACTTCAAAAGGGCAATGACGCCTCCATTTGCAGCAACCAGTTACTCGCATTGTTACGGTGGTATCGGATAAGCCAATCGAAACGAATCAACCGGATTGAACGAGTGCAGGTCGATCCGCGCACGTAGACTTTTTGGATTGGGCAGCTCGCACCGAATCCGCAGAAGGCTCTTTTCACGAAGCTGCAAAGGATGAACCGTCGAACGCGGCGTACTGTGGCTCACAACCACAGGTTATTCTTAGGCCGCCAGCACTCGCCAATCACAGCAAAGATCGCCAAAACGCTACAAACCCTGCTCAAACAGGGCATCGACATAACGCTCAACATCGAACGCCGCCAACGCATCAGGAGTCTCCCCCAAACCGATAAACTTTACCGGGATGTCAAACTCGTCGCGAATAGGAATGGCGACGCCACCCTTCGCCGTGCCGTCCATTTTTGCCAGCACAATGCCGGTGCAACCAGCGGCATCCGAGAACCCGCGAGCCTGACTGATCGCGTTCTGTCCGGCCGTCGCATCCAAGACCAGCAAAACCTCATGCGGCGCATCGGGAATCACTTTCTCCATCACTCGACGAATTCGCCCTAGCTCCTGCATCAGGTTGCTCTGCGTCTGCAAGCGACCTGCGGTATCAACGATGCAGATGTCGGCTCCCGACGTCTTGGCCGCCTCCACAGCCTTGTAGGCCACGCTGGCTGGATCGCTGCCTTGCCGCCCGGTTACGATCTCCGCCTGCATTCGTTCGGCCCAGACCGTCAACTGCTCGACCGCTGCTGCACGGAAGGTATCTCCTGCCCCAAGGACGACTTTGTTCCCTGCCGTTGCAAATCGATGCGTCAGCTTCGCGATCGAAGTCGTCTTACCGGCACCGTTGACGCCCACCACCATGATGACCGTGGGGCCGTCACTCGCCTGAGCCAGATCCGCCGAATCCTGCTGCATGATCTCACGAACGGTCTGCTTGGCCGAATCGACCAACTGATCCATAAGCACTTTTCGCCCACGAAACTCCTTGGCAATTCGGTCGCGGATCTCGCCTGCCGATTTACCCCCCATGTCCGTTTTAATCAGCAACGCGAAGAGCTCCGTCAGGAACTCATCGTCGACCAACCGCCCATCCTTTCCCACCAGATCGCGAATATCGGTGTTCAGAACGTTGACCGTTTTCTTGAGCGCGGTGCGAAACCTCCCGAAGATTCCGCCCGATGAAGATGGCTCCGAAGTGGCTTGATCTTCTTTGGCCGCGGCGTCCGCTTTCGCAGCAGCATCACTGCCAGGCTCAGAGGTCGACTTTTTTGAAAATGGGTTCCATTTCGCCATGGGAGACATCTTGTTGGGTGCCGGGGATTTCAATCAGTGGCCACAGGCATGTGGCAGCCGTGAATTTTAGTTGCCGCCGCAGATGCCTCCAAGGTGCCACAACCGAAACGCCTACTCTCCACCACCGGCCACGTCACAAGACAACCGGTCGACTAAGTGCCTGACGCCCGCTTCAGCAGCCGATCGAGGATTCCGTTCACAAACTGGGACGATTGTTCGTTACCGTATCGTTTCGCTAGTTCAATCGCTTCGTTGATTGCCACGCGGTCTGGCGTATCCGAGAACAGGATCTCGTACGCTCCAAGCCGCAAAATATTGCGGTCAATCCGAGCCATTCGGCCTAACTTCCAGTTCTCCGCGATCTTTTTCAGTTGTTCATCAATCTGGTCACGTTGCTCAATCACTCCATCAAGCAGCGACTGCGCGAACGTAATCAGGCCTTCCTGTCGATTCAGCCTCGCTTTGACAAATTGTTGGCGAATGTCAACGGCTTGATCCGGGTTAAGATCGTGCTGATAAAGCACTTGCAGGACGACTTCGCGGGCGCGGCTACGACGAGACATGAACTGGCTTGCGGCGAGAGGAGTAACGAGATCGAATCATGGTGTTATTTTCGAGACCCTTGTTTTAACTGGAAAGGTGCCATTCGCACGAGGGGGGAGTCCCCGCAATCAGACTCAAAACGGATTGAGCCAAATTCAAGCCAAATAACTTCACGCCAGACACTGCATGATCAGGCAACGTCATCGATCGAGTCGATCAGCTTAAGTGTTTCAATCACTGCTTGAGCTGTTTCAACGCCCTTGTTGCCGACATCGCCTCCAGAACGTGCAACTGCTTGATCCATTGTATTGCAAGTAAGCAACCCAAAGCCGATGGGAATGTTGCCCGAGAGAGACAACTGGCCCAAGGACTGACTGACCGTCGCGTTGATGTACTGATCGTGAGTCGTTTCGCCTCGGATGACGCAGCCGAAACAGAGGATCGCGGCGTACTTCTTGGACCGGATCAACTGCTGGGTGATGATCGGCAATTCCCATGCTCCGGGAGCCCAGGCGATGCAAATCTGATCGTCCGGCACTCCGTGCTCGGCGAGAGTCGCAAGTGCTCCTTCGAGCAACTTTCCGGTCACTGCGTGGTGGTATCGAGAAACCACGATTGCAAAGGAATGATCACTGACCGAGCCGGGAAGCTCCGCAGGCAAACTGGAATCTTTAACCACGATTTCGAGGCCAATCTGGGTAAGGTGAGACGGATTCAAAACAAGCGAATCAGAGAATCGCTGTCTCTATTTTCTCCGAATCGCCGCTAAATGGTACCCGGCTGCAAAGTCTTCAGAAAATCGGCGTTCGAGTCGGATTTTTTCAACCGTGTGGTCAATTGATCCATGGCATCTGCTGTCTCTAAATCGGCCAACGCTCGACGCAAAATGCAAACCTGATCGTACTGTTCTTCCCCGAATAGTTTTTCCTCACGTCGCGTCCCACTGGCGTTGATATCAATGGCAGGCCAAATGCGTCGATCGACCAAGGTGCGTGTGAGCACAATTTCCAGATTTCCGGTCCCTTTGAATTCTTCAAAGATCACGTCATCCATCTTGCTTCCGGTGTCGACGAGCGCGGTCGCAAGAATCGTCAATGAACCGCCTTCTTCTAACCGTCGAGCCGACCCGAAAAACGCTTTCGGTCGCTGCAGGGCATTCACATCGAGTCCACCCGAGAGCGTTTTCCCGGACTGAGGGCACTCTGAATTCCAAGCCCGGCCCAAACGAGTAATCGAATCCAAGAAGATCACCACGTCATAGCCGCTCTCGACCAGTCGCTTGGCTTTTTCGAGCACCATCTCTGCAACTTGAATATGCCGTGATGCAGGTTCATCAAAGGTCGAACTGACCACCTCGCATCGGTCGCTTTTGACCTCACGCTCCATGTCAGTCACTTCCTCAGGACGCTCGTCGATCAGCAGGATCACCACGTAAGCATCCGGATAGTTGGCAAGCGTCGCTTTCGCCATCCGCTGCATCAATATCGTTTTCCCAGCACGAGGCGGACTGACGATCAACCCTCGCTGCCCAAACCCGATAGGAGCAATCAAGTCCACGACACGAGTCGACATGCACTTGGGCGAGTGCTCCATGACGATCCGCTGTTCGGGATGCAACGGCGTCAGCTCATCGAACTGCTTTTGCCGAGATGCCTCGCCGGGATCACGCCCGTTGACTGACTCCACTCGTAGCAACGCGAAGTAGCGCTCGTTCGATTTGGGAGGACGGACCTGACCGCGAACAATCGATCCGTTGCGAAGGTTGAATTTTCGAATTTGGCTGGGCGAAACGTAAATGTCGTCGGGACAACTAACGTAATGAAATTCTGCACTCCGAAGAAAGCCGAAACCGTCTGGAAGAATTTGCAACGTCCCCTCCCCCCAGATGATGCCGCAATTTTTGACTCGCTGTTTGAGAACTTGAAAGACAAGCTCATTTCTCCGCAAATCTTCGGGTTGCTCGACGCCCTCTTTGGCAGCCTGTTCAACCAGCTCATCAATCGGCATGCGTTGCAATAGCATCGCATTTCCGACATCAATCTCTGCTGGTTGCTTGAGCTTTCCTTCGGGCGGAGTAACGTCGTTCGGGTTGAGCGATTCGGGGATCGAAACCGGTTCCCCTTCTGCTTCGATTTTGCGGTGCCGATCAACAACATCCGGATCGCTCCCCAACGATCCAGCCTGCTCGCGCACATCGGACCCGTCATTGGAAGATCGGTTCCGGTTGTTCGATCGCGATGAACGAGCCTCAGACATCAACGCACTCCATATGATTTCAATTCGTCACTCGGGCGAAAGCTTCCACTGAAGCCAAAGTGACTTTACTTGGTCGCGAGTTTTTTGTTCGCTACCAGCGTTATCGACCACGCAAGTCGACATCTTTCGTTTTTTGTCAATTGCAACCTGTCGCGACTCACGCCGCTCCAACTCGCCCTCTTTCCAACCTCGTAATGCAGCACGTTGCTGCCTCACATGAACCGGTACGTCAACAAATACAATTTGATCACACAGATCGCCCCAACCTGCCCGAAACATAATCGGAGCATCCAGAACAACCGCAGGAACTTGGCCTGCTGTACGCAATTCTGTTATCCGAGATTCAATTCGCTGCCTAATTGGCGGGTGGGTAATTCTCTCCAGTTCCAACAATTGCTCACCGTCATCATCAGGATCAAAAACGATTGCCGCCAGTCGACGACGATCCACCTGATGATTGACGACAATTTCAGATCCCCAACGATCAACCAGCAACGACTGGATGCTCGATTGAGCCAGCACTTCATGACCAACCCTGTCAGCATCAATCAAGGCAGCGCCCAATTGCTCAAAACACCCCGCAACAAAACTTTTGCCGCTGGCGATGCCACCGGCCAAACCGATGATCAGCATAAAAGGACCAGACTTAACCTAAAGGAGCCTAAAAGGTGGGTTCAGGCAATCGGTTGAGCATCACCCCAACTGTCACCGACTTCAATGTCGACTTTCAAGGGCACGCTCAAATCAAACGCCTGAGTCATTTGTTCTCTGACCAACTTCGCCAACGACTGTACTGAATCCGGGTGGACTTCCAGAACCAATTCGTCATGGATCTGCAGTAACAGGGTTGCCTGAATTTCGCTTTCCGCCAAAGCCCGCTGCACTCTGATCATTGCCAATTTGATCAGATCCGCCGCAGAACCTTGGATCACCGTGTTCACGGCAATCCGCTCGGCTGAATTTCGAAACCTCGAAGCTGATATCTTTTGAAGACTACGAATGCCTTCTACCTCGCGCCGTCTACGCAAGACCGTACTAACATAACCTTCAGAGCGTGCTTTAGCCAATACGTCCCCCATAAATTCATCAACGCTGGAGTACTTTTTGTAATAAGCATCGATAAAATCTTCAGCTTCCTCACGCGAAATACCCAGTTCTTTCCCTAACCCGAAAGCACTCTGACCGTAAATAATGCCGAAGTTAATCACCTTAGCCCGGCGACGCATGTCTTTACTGACGTCTTCAATGGGGATTTCGTAAATCTGCGCCGCCACCGCAGTGTGAATATCCTCGTCATTTTCAAACACTTCTTGCAGGGTCAGGTCCTTGCAAAAATGAGCCAAAAACCGCAATTCGATCTGAGAATAGTCGGCCATCATCAGTTTCCAACCCTCAGGTCCAGGCACAAAGGCTTCCCGAATCCGCCGACCTTGCGCAGTCCGAATCGGAATATTCTGAAGGTTCGGGTCCTTGCTGCTGAGACGGCCCGTCCGAGCCACGTCCTGCTTGAAGGAGGTGTGGACTCGCCCCGTCTTCGGATTCAACTGCCTGATCAACGCGTCGGTGTAGGTACTTTTGAGTTTTCCACACTGCCGGTACTCGATCACCATCGCGGGAAGCTCGTGGTGCTGGGCCAGTTCTGTCAACACTTCCACGTCCGTACTACGACCCGTTTTTGTCTTCTTGATCACCGGCAATCCCAGACGGTCGAACAAAACCTCACTCAACTGAGCAGGTGAATCGATGTTGAACTCGCCGCCCGCAATCTGATGGATTTTCGTTTTCAATTCGGCCAGCCGATCGGCTAGCTCGCCGCTGATCACCTGCAATAGATCGACATCGATTTCGATACCACTGGATTCCATCTCAGCTAGAACATCAATCAATGGCATTTCCAAATCGTTGAACAGATCAACCAGATCTAGATCGTTCAATTGTTTCTTTAGCTTTTCGTAAAGCCGCCACGGAACATCCACATCTTCACAGGCATAGTTCGACACCAATGCCACAGAGACTTCGTTCATTCCGATCTGCTTCTTGCCAGTTCCAATTAGCTGCTTGATCGAAGTGGTTTCATAATTCAAATATCGCTTCGCAAGATCATCCATCGAGTGCGAGTTCTGCCCGGGATTGATCAAGTAGTCTGCGACCATCGTGTCAAACAACGGCTGAGCCAACTGCACCCCGGCGGCGCTTAGCACGACCATGTCGTACTTGAGGTTCTGTCCGATCTTCTCAATCGTGTCCGACTCGAGAATCGGACGCAGAATGTCGATCGCCTGTTGCTGATCCATGACGGACTCGTTCGGCGGTGCCTGAATCGGGACGTATGCCGCTTCCCCTTCCGCCCAACACAGCGAAATCCCAACCAGTTCGGCAAACGTGGGATTGGGAGACGTTGTTTCCGTGTCGACCGCCACCCGGTCGCAGGCTTGCAACTGATCCACAAGCGCCTGCAATTCGCTCGGATCAACGATCGTACGATAGTTTGTCTCCCAAGTTACAGGCGGAATCTCAGCCTGACCGCCCAACCCCGCGACTCGGTCAGCCAGTGAACGAAAACCAAACTCTTCGCACAGTTTCAGCGCGGCCGACGCATCAATCGGTTTCGTTTGAGCCTGCCGCCACGGCACTTCAATGGGAACGTCTGTATCCAGTCGAACCAGTTTGCGAGAGAGCAAGGCGATATCGTTTGATTCCCGAATGCGTTCGGCCTTCTTGCCTTTGATCTTGTCCGTGTTAGCCAACACTCCATCAAGCGTCTCAAATTCAGCCAATAATTGCGTCGCGGTTTTCGGACCGATCGTCGCGATCCCAGGTACGTTGTCCGCTTTGTCGCCCACCATCGCCTGAAAGTCGACTACCTGATCAGGACGAATTCCCCAATCATCGGCCAGTTCCGTGGGGCCGTAAAATTTGTGCTTGCGCAGGTTCAACATATGAACTCGTTCGCTAAGCAATTGCCGGCAGTCCTTGTCACTGGTCACCAACCAACAGAAACCACCCGCCTGATCAACCGAAGTCGAGATCGTCGCCAGAATGTCATCCGCTTCGTAACCTTCAAGATCAAGGATCGGAATCGCCAACGCTTCAACCAGTTGCCGAATCATTGGAATCTGAGACCGTAAGTCATCGGGCATTGGGTCTCGATTGGCCTTGTATTGGTCATACAGCTCATTTCGAAACGTTACTTCGCTTCGGTCGAATGCGCAGATCAGGTAGTCAGGTTCGTATTTCTTCAGGATATCTAAGATGTCCCGAGTGAAACCGTAGACCGCGTGGATCGTCCGTCCGTCTGGTGACGTCATGGGAGCCATCGCGTGGAAGACTTGGTAAATCAACGAATGCGAATCGACAACCACAACCTTCTTGTCTGCCAACTCCGAGTACTCGAAGGGCAAAGATTCATCCACCGCCGAAGCAGCAGCCGACGCCGATTCGCCGCCGGACGAATCGGTCTCAATGAACGGTGCCCCCGAGGCTTCCCCAGACGCGGCCTTCGAGGCTTCCTGTTCCCCTGAGGGGGAATCACCGAAGAGAAATTTCTGCTGGTTGGCTTTGGGCATGGGATGATCGGGAACAATGGAACGGAACGAGACGTGAACGGGCACCCCATTGGTGCTACCGCAGAATGAGGGCTATCACGACCTGAGAGCCTATGTTTTTTCACCCCAGAGCCAATGTTGGAAGTACCCTCGCCGAAACGTCCCTATCAGGACTAGGCCGTCTGACCGGACCTGACACTGGAATTCCCGACAATTGCCCAACAAGATCGACCGTTAAAGTTTGACACTTGCAGTCGCTCCATCTACTATTGTGTGCTTCGCCGGACTCGAATCACTTCCGATTTTAACGAGTATACAAGTGGTAATCATGGTCAGCCTGTCGGTTGTCCGATGGTCGAAAAGACACGCTCTTTGATCCACTTTCTAGCCTAATTTTATCGCTAGGCGTTGTTTGCCGATCGCAACACCGCCGCTGAAACATCACCGCAGGAATTACTAATGGCCGCCCGCGAAAACCAAACTTACCTGATCACGACAATTGTGTTTGTGCTCTTGGCATTGGCATTCTTGCTCGTCGCGATCCTCGGGATCAATAAAGCCACCGAATACGCGGATCTCAACGAGACATATCAGGCCGACCTGAACTACCAGGAACAACTGGCGAACGCTCAGAAGCTTCAAACCGAAGTCCTAAAATCGTACATCGGTGATCTAGGTTTCAGCGTCGCCGAAGTTGACACGCGAATCAGCTCGATCAAGAACGTTGCCGACCGCGTTCAGGGAGATACGCAAAAGGCTGAGATTAACGCGATCTTGGAAGGCATCAATTCCGTCAAGGAAGTTTACCAGCAAGACATGGCGGCTCACATCGGTTCCGACGATCCTGAAGAACAGTCTCAGGACTTCACTTGGCGCAGCTTGATTGGCAATCTCAGTAGCGTGCTGGGAAAAAAGCATGGTGAACTGAACATCAAATCCGTTCAAGCGTTAGAGGCTCAACGAGACGCCGAATCAAAAATTACGGCGATGCAGAACACCGTTACTGAACTGCAGAAGACACTCAAGAAAACCCAAGACGATCTGGTCACCGAAAAACAAACCAATCAACAAAAGCAACGCGAGCTGACCGATGCATTGGAAGAGAGTCGCAGCAAAACTGAAAAACTTGCCGG
>CAZLYM010000145.1:8279-11267 GCA_964563475.1 uncultured Pirellulaceae bacterium | reverse complement strand
TATGTAAGCGCCATAGTCGCCTTTCGCTCAATTAGAGGTGCGACGTTTTTGGCTGTCCCTTTCTTCTCGCTATTTTGCCGTCGATCAAGACACGTCCGCTGCTGGAGCCAGTTCGAAAACAAGCATCGTTGGCAGGCCGATGCTTGGGTCGCACAAGGCTTCGACCACCGTCGCCATCACCTCTGAGATCATCTGGCGAACACCACCACGAAGAAAGTTCCGGAAGATTTCTCCCGCTTCGCTAGAAGAAACTTGTCCAAGTGCCTCGAAAATAATACAGTCGTCCATGGTGGTCTCCCCGTCGACGCCAACCGACGATCAAGCTTGAAAATTGCGAATGGCGAATTTTCGCCTTTCGGGACACCACTTTTCAAGTTCTAACAATTTTTGGGACGCTTCCACATGAAAAGCCAGCAGTACTATGAACTAGTACGAAAGTATGAACGCGAGGCCCGTGAGAACCCAAGTCGTTTTCATCGTCGGTTGAGCCGCCATCTGCTGCTTGGGTATGTCTGCACTGTCTCTGTGTTGCTGTTGTTAATCGCAGCGTCGATTGGTTGCGGTGTCATGACGTACTTTTACCCCAGTTTGGTGACCTTTGTCGCTACGGCATTTGCTCTTGTCATCACTTGGAATCTGCTCAGCGCAGTGTTTGCAAAGGTCGCTCCTTTGGAAGGCACTCGTTTGGAGCCTCAGTTGTACCCTCAACTCTTTGCAGAAATGAACGAACTGCGAGAGGCGATGGACATCCCCGAGATTGAGGAAGTGATTCTGACGGCGGACTTGAATGCGTGTGCGGGTGAGCATCGAAGTCGAATCTGGTTTGGAAAGAAGCATCGCTACGTTGGAATTGGGCTTCCGTTGCTCGAAGCTCTCAGCGCCGATGAGTTTCGCACTATCCTAGCCCACGAAATCGCCCACCTTGCTCGAGGTCACGGTCGCTTGCTTGCTACCTTCTGGCATCTTCGTACCGTCTGGTCGACGTTCCACTCTGATGGTAACGCTACGTTCTGGTGGCGTTGGTTTGCCAAGTATTTTGGCAGTCGATTTGAAGCGATGAATGCCGTCGTCTCTCACGAGTTCGAGTTCGAAGCCGATCGTATTGCGCACGCGGTCACGGACAGTCGAAGCATAATTGCCTCTAGGTTGAAGATGGAATTGCTGGGGCGTTTTGCGGATCAGCAGCAAAGTCAGTGGTTTAACGCTCAAGTACTCGCAAGTGCCAAGGTTCCCACCAACGTTGTATCGACTTATTGCCAGCGTCTGCAGCGGAATCTTGACCGCTCAGAAAGCGAGAATTTGCTACTTCGAATCCTAGCCGAGGAAACCTCGATTTATTTGACTCACCCGAGTTGTCGCGATCGTATTGCCGTGGCCGGATTCCCGAGTGATCGTCCGCTGGTCGAGATGGTCGAAACCGCGATGGGCTATCTGCAGCCACTCCCGTCGGACAATGCCCAAATCGCTTCGTTCTATTATCTGGGGACGCACCGAGACGCGCTGTTAAAACAAGCCGACGAGAATAGCGCTTCGAACCTCAAGGGGATGTGGGAGTACCGAACGGAGTTCATTCGTGACTCCAAAACAAATTTACAACAAACCGAAGAGCGGATCAAAAAGGCATCGGAGTCTGATAAAAAGCCAGTCGAATCGGACCTAGTGTCTCGGGCCCATGTTGTGTCTGACATCTTTCCCCGCGAATCAGCTCGTCAGGCTTGGGAAGATGTTTTGGAGCATTACCCTGAAAATGCAAGCGCGCTTTATTACACTGGCTACGACGCCTATCAATATGAATACGATTTGGCAACGGCCGAGGATCGACTTGCTCGTGCGATCGAAGCTGATCCTCGACTGGAATTCGATGTCAGTAGTTTTATGGTCGCGATTTGCAGAGAACAGGAAAAGCCTGAAGAGGCGGAGCAGTGGCATCAACATGGCTTTGGCGCCTATGATGCCTTGCAGGATTCAGCGGACGAGCGAGCCACAGTGACTCTCAAGGACAAGCTTATTCCTGCAACGCTGACCGACGATCAGGTCCAAACGATTAAGTCTCAAATCGAAACGTTAAAAAACAGGAAGCATATTAAACGTGTCTGGGTGGCTTGTAAGAAACTGAAGTTCTATCCGGAAAAGCCGCTTTTTGTGCTGGCTGTCGAGACCAATGTTTCGATGTTCAGGTTCTGCACTGTGGAATTTTTTAACTTAATCGGTGACGAATTCGCAAACTCGATTAATTTCGGCGAACAGTATTTTGTCGTTGTCATTCAAGGGGAAAATAGAAAATTCAAAAAGAAGATTAAGAAGCTTAAGCCGACGCTATTCATCGACATTGATGATGGCTAACGCGACATAAATGAAACATCGCGACTGCAACCCTTCGGGGATGCACCGTTCAATCCTTTGAGCAAAACGCACTGATGGGTAGGCAGCTTGATGGCGGGTCCGGTGAATGCGTGCAGTGCATGGCGGCGATCTACTGGTTGAACTTTTTTGTGTCGCGGCGGTTGCGGAGGTCGCTGTTGACTAGGGCGATGTGCTGTTGCCACGTCTGGTAAATCAACCAGATGGAAATAATCGCGACCAGCGAGAGTCCGATCGATAGGAGCGGGAAACCATCACTCGAGGGTGCGGTTGTCTGAGCGATGACGCTGGCGTCGGCTCCTGTGTTGATGTTGGCAAGTTTCAGTTCTAAGGAGCGCAGCGGAGACATCGCGTTGACCAAGAACGCGGCCATCAGCACGATGCCTATCAAGCGAATCG
Organism: uncultured Pirellulaceae bacterium; assembly: GCA_964563475.1. Lineage (GTDB taxonomy): Bacteria > Planctomycetota > Planctomycetia > Pirellulales > Pirellulaceae > Mariniblastus. The sequence continues at coordinate 8,507 of CAZLYM010000145.1, read as the reverse complement.
GAAGAGTTAGAAAACTGGCCAAGTAAAATCCACCAAGGGAATGGAACTCGTGAACGTCCGACTTTCGCAGGTTGTTTAGCGACGGTGCTGCTGAATGTATAACAATTGTCCCAATTGTTTGCGCGTTGCTGGCTTTGTCAGTGCAACAGTTGAGACAACTGTTCGACAATGCGGTGCAACAGTTGGGACAACTGTTCTACATTGCGGAGGCCGGCTGCCGAAACAAAG
>CAZLYM010000145.1:4156-8179 GCA_964563475.1 uncultured Pirellulaceae bacterium | reverse complement strand
CCTAGCTTTTCTTTTCGCCAGTGCCACAGAATGGCTAAGATCTTCCAGCTTTTTCGAGAAATGCAGGCCAGATTAGCCGGTTATCCCTCACGTTGAACGCCCCGCGGACGCGTATTTGCTCAGGCGCCGGTGTTGAAAATTCGATCGCCGGCGTCGCCGAGGCCCGGGCAGATGTAGTGATTCTCGTTCAGGCAGCGGTCGATCACGCACGTGTGGATCTCAACGTTGGGATGTTCATGGCGAAGTTTATCAATGCCCTCCGGTGCAGCCATGATGCAGAGCATCTTGATGCTGGTAACACCCCATTCTTTAATTGCTTGGACTGCCATGCAGGCGGACCCTCCGGTGGCCAGCATCGGATCGAGGACGAAGGCGATATCAACCGGGCTCGCAGGAGGCAACTTGCTGTAATAGTGAACCGGTTTGGCGGTCGCTTCGTCTCGGTAAAGTCCCAAGTGCCAGACTTCGGAAGTCGGAATCAGATCCAGCATAGGCTCGACCATCCCAATACCAGCTCGCAGGATGGGAACCAATCCAATACGGACGTTTAGTTCTTTACCCGTCACAGTTTCCAGTGGCGTCATCACTTCCACGTCGGTTGTCGGCAGCTGCGCGGTCGCAGAATGAGCCAACAGCATGGCAAGGCGTTTAACCGATTGGCGAAATTCAGACGACGATGTCGTTTTGTCTCGCAGGCGAGTCAAGTGGCAGTGGATCAGCGGGTGGTCAATGACTTGTGGCTCGGTCATGGTCGGGGTTCCGGATTAAGTGGTGAACGCTTCGCGGCAGAGAGTAAAAACAGAGGTAGCACGCAGGCGATCGCGATTGCGGCTGGGAACCAGCCGTGCCGTGTCGAAAAACTACCCAACGCCGAGTACGCGATGGCGATGCCCAGATTAGCAACAACAACCGGCGGATAAAATTGACGCGACGGCAGACGCTGCAAACCTGCCAGCAACACGCTTGCCTCCGCCAGCACCGGGATGGCTCGGCAGATCGTTAACGCCCACGTACTTGTTGTGTTGTGAACGCTTTGAAGACGATCGATCGTGGAACCATTGGCAAGTCGACGAGCAATCGGTTTCCCAAAGACTCGGCCCAGCCAATAGCCGACGACGCAGGACAGATTCAAACCGATCCAATTGACCAGCAGTCCCGGGACAACGCCCAACGCTCGGCCTGTCCAAGTGCAGACGACACTTGATGGGATTGGCAGTAGAATATCAGCGGCCAGTAGGCCAGTCGTGATTGCGGAAACGGCCAACGGTTGATCGGAAACGAACGAGCCCTCTAGCCACGCGATGATGTTCGATTCCATCCATGCCCCAAAGATGACGAAGGGAATGATAGGAACCAGCAATGCAATCGCGACGGTCAGGATCGGAGTCAGTTGAAAGTTTGCTGGACGCATGACTGAATTAAAAGTTGCTGACGACTCGTTCGGATTCTTTACCCTTCATGTTACGGTATCCGCTTGGAGATCACCACAGGCGAATGCAATGAGAACCAGCGTGAACGTTGAGACAACGATGCGATTTCGCCTACTGTTGGTCGTGGCGATTGGCATTTTGGCTGGCTGCAATGATTCGGACGATTCTTTGCTCGACGCAGTCGTGACCGGGAACTCGATGGCTCCTGCTTTCTGGGGAGAGCATGTCGAGGGAAACTGCGAAGAATGCGGGTATGCGTTTCGAGTCGGCGAGCAACCGAGTGTGCTGCCCGATCGGTTGGTCTGTCCTAACTGCGGCGATCGTTCGGTGGATTCGACTAAGGTGAAGCCTCGATCGGCACATCGCGTGGGTGTGGTGCCGTGTCACAAATCAGAAGGTGCCTTGAAGCTTGCGCGGTGGGACGTGGTGGCAGTTCGAGCCAGTGGCGACCGACCGGCGATGATCAAGAGAGTGATTGGTCTTCCGGGTGAGTCAATCGAATTTGTTGACGGTGACGTTTTCGCCAATGGTTCGCGCGTTCGAAAGCCACTGGATGTCGCGGCAGCCATGCGAGTGCCTGTGTTTGATTCTCAATTTTCGTCGGCCGACGTGTTGCGGAGATTCCGACCTCAAGGCAATGCGAAAGGCTGGCGTGTTGATCAAGGTGTGTGGAAGTATTTGCCTTCGTCGCAATCGGCAGAGACGCAATGGCTGGCGTACGAGCAATGGCGTTGCGTTTCGAGTAGCCGACCTCGCGATCATGTCGTTTCGGTTGAGGACTGGTATGCGACCAACGCAAACATGAATCGAAACTTGAACGCGACAGACGACATTTGGGCACGGATTGAACTTGGTGCAAAGAATGATGGACGGGTTGAGATCGCGTTGGATTTGGGTGCGAAGGTTTACGCCTATGAAATTGATTTTGGTGCGAGGCAGGTCTCGCTTGAGGGCCGTAGTGTTTCGTTCGACATGGATGATTCGAAACCGAGGTCCGCGACGGCGGACGGAGCGTCGCCGTTTCGGATCGATGTTTGTACGTTCGATCGACAGTTGGCGTTGATGGTCAACGGACGTTTGGTGGAGACCATTGATTGGGCTTCGCCTGATGGCCCTGACGAAACAGGCGATACAAGCCAGTCACTTTCGATGATTCGGATCGGTGGGCGCGGAGAGCCTTTGTCCTTGGAACGTTTTCAACTGTGGCGTGATGTTTACTATTTTGACGAGGGAGTCCGAACGCAGGCGGACCGAGTCACTCGCCTGACTGCCGGATCGAATGAGTATCTTCTGGTGGGCGACAATGTGCCGATGTCAATTGATTGCCGTCACTGGCCGACCCCCGCCGTTTCAGGAGACGAAATCCTCGGTTCTGTCGAGCTTTTTCAGTGACTGCTGACACTCGGCCCGACCGCCCCACCACCACACAACCGTGTAGGAGATCGAACCGGAACCTGATATCCTGAAGGGGGTTTATGAAAGGGGCAGTTCCGGGTTTTGGAACTTGGCTCGATTGGAACCTGATTTTCGATTGTTTTTCAGATTTGCGGCGTCGTTCTATGGCAAAAAAAAGAAGAAACAAACAACCGTTTGGTGTGCCCGGTGGCAAGGCCGAAGTCAGTCGCTCGGCGATTGGTCGTGCGGCGTATGATGCCGATCGTCAGGGGAGTGCGTTTAACTTCTTCCGTGACTTTAATCGGCGGGAGACGATCGAGTCCATCGTCGTGGCGATTATTCTTGCGCTTTTGTTTCGCGGGTTCGAAGCGGAGGCGTTTGCTATCCCGACTGGATCGATGGCACCTTCGCTACAAGGTCAACACATGGACCTTGAATGCGAGCATTGTCAGTATCGATATCGGACCGGCGCCAGTCTGTCTGGGGCCACGTTCAATAACCGTGATCAGGTGCAAAGTACCTTCTGCCCCATTTGTCAGTTCGAAACAAAAATGCGTCCGAAGCAAGTGGCCGACCATCGCTCCAACAGCGGAGACCGGATTTTGGTCAATAAGTTTGTCTACGATGCTCAACCGCCTGATCGATACGACGTGATCGTTTTCAAGAACCCGAACAACGGAAAGCAAAACTACATCAAGCGACTGGTAGGATTGCCGGGAGACAATCTGCTGATTGAAAACGGTGATATCTATACGATGGAATGTATTGACGATTCAGCGGACAAATGGACGAAAACGATTACTCGCAAGCCGCATGACAGTTTGCTGGCGGTTTTGCAGGTGGTGGATGACACCAATCACATAGGCTCTCAATTGCAGGCCGTGAACTGGCCGTCTCGTTGGAGTACGTGGCGTGATGATGTCCGAGTGGATTTGCAAATGACTCAAGGGGTTCCCGCATTTCATTTCGAGGCAGCGGAGGAACCTCAGTTGATTCGCTACCGGCATTTGGTGCCGTTGAAAAACGAGTGGGACTTGATCAAGAAGAAGGAGTTGCCCCCTCGCATGGCAAGTGAACAATTGCCCAAGGGACGTCTGATTGGGGACTACTATTCCTACAACGATCGGCGGTATCGCCATCAGGGAAATGATTTTAGTCGCGGCCTGCACTGGGTTGGCGATCTGGGCCTTGAAGCGTC
>CAZLYM010000145.1:0-4056 GCA_964563475.1 uncultured Pirellulaceae bacterium | reverse complement strand
GGCGGTTGCGTATTTCAAAAGTCAAAAAGAACATGATAGACCAATGTTTTTTCTGAAAGATTTTCAAGATGACCGATTGGATCAGTTCCTGCCGTGTGGAGACAACAGTCCACACAGTCTTGATGGTCGAGTCTGGCCCGGCCCGCATTTTGTCAATCGAGAGATGCTGATCGGGCGGGCGATGTTTATTTACTGGCCGCACACAAAAAATAAGCCAGTGCCATATTTTCCAAACTTCGAAAGCATGAAGTTTATTCACTAATGCTTTTTGATTACTAAAAAATCGGGTTACCCTCCAGTATAAACTACTTGATCACAGCACTGACGACCGTTGGTCAACCCGAAAATTGAGGTGTGACAAAGCACTAGGAGTTGTTGCAGCGTAACTTCGCGGAAGGATCCGAGATGCCAATTCTTGAAGCCGATGGCTTGGTGAAAATTTATGGGCGACGTCGCGTTGTCGACGGAGTCTCCTTGCATGTGGACGCGGGGGAGATCGTGGGTTTGCTAGGGCCTAACGGCGCGGGAAAAACCACTTCGTTTAAAATGATGTGCGGACTGGTCACGCCAGATCGAGGTAAAGTTTATTTGGAAGGCACCGACGTGACGTCGTGGCCGTTGCATGAACGCAGCAAAGGCGGCATGGGGTACCTTCCACAGCAATCAAGCGTTTTCGTTAAGTTGTCCGTCCAAGATAATCTGCGAGGCGTCATGCAGTTGCTCAGATTTCCACGTAAGCGAATACGTGAGCGAACTGAAGAGTTGCTCGAGCAGTTCAAGATCACTCATATTCGAAAATCCAAAGCTGGGTCACTTTCGGGCGGTGAGCGTCGGCGGCTTGAGATCGCCCGGTGTCTGGTGGCCGAGCCTCGGATCATTATGCTCGACGAACCGTTTGCGGGAATTGATCCTGTTACCGTTCAAGGAGTTCAGGTCGTCATCCGCGAATTGGCAGCAACGGGTATTTCGATTTTGATTACTGACCATGCGGCCCGCGAGATTCTTCAGATCACCGACCGGACTTACGTGGCGAGCGAAGGTAGGATTCTCTGTAGCGGTACGGCTGAAGAAATTGTCAGCCATGAGCAAGTGAAACAGAAATACCTTGGTGAGATCGGTTTGCCTGCGGGAGTCAGTTCTGCTCCTGCGGCCGTTGCGACGGCAGCCGTTTCTCCGGCGCAGTCGTCCGTTCCTTCGGCCTCCGCGGTACGTGTTCCTATGCGTCATGTTCCGGCGAATGCCTCGCGCCCAGCCAATCGAACCGATGGTTCTCATACCCAACTGGCTGACGAAGCGGACGAGAGTTCAAGGCCCAAAATCGTGTTCTCGAAGCCGCGCCCTTCTCGAAAAGTTAAGGCACCCTTCAAGGCAACGGACCTTGAATGATCGGCCGACGTTCGTGGCTAGTCAGACATGAAACAATTAGTTCGTAGAACGGTGTTCAGTCGGAAGGCCAAATAAAACTTACCAGTCGACAGCTCGAAAAATGCCCACCGTCTATGCGGTTAGCGATATTTCGCTTCGCCTCTGGCGTTAAGCCCGTTGACGGTAAGATTTTCTGGGTTCTGGCGACGGTTTTTCGTCTCAAGCCCAGCAGGAATTCGATCGGCGCGTTACGATATGAGCAGTCAATCTTTATTTTTGCAGTTGTCAGTCCCAAGCGTTTGCCTTTTGGCAAGTTCTTTCAACTCAATCCTTTCGTCGCTTTTTGTTTAACGAACTATGCCGACTACTCTTCCCAGCCATTTTCCAACCGTTGATCAAGTTGGCGTCGTTGAACGCGCCGCGAGGTTCACGAAACGAAGCATCAAAAAAGAGGCCAAGATGCAGGGCCTGAGAATGGTGCTCAACATGATTGATTTGACCACGCTTGAAGGGATGGATACCGCGGGCAAAGTGAAACACTTGTGCTATAAGGCTCGCCACCTGCACGACCAGGTCGAAGGACTTCCCAGCGTGGCTGCCGTCTGCGTGTACCCCAACTTTGTGGGCGTCGCAAAACAAGCCGTCAGCGATAGCGAGATCAAAGTGGCCTCGGTTGCGACCGCGTTTCCCAGCGGCAACAGCTCGTTGGAGCTAAAGTTGGACGATGTCCGGATGGCGGTGGAGCACGGTGCCGACGAGATCGATATGGTGATCTCACGAGGTCGGTTTCATGCGGGCGATACGCAGTACGTGTTCGACGAAATCGCTTCGGTCAAGGAGGCGTGTAAAACGGCTCGGTTGAAAGTGATTTTGGAAACCGGTGAGCTTGGCACGTTGGACAATGTTCGCAAAGCTAGTGACATTGCGATTGCGGCGGGTGCTGACTTTATCAAAACATCGACGGGAAAGATCAAGCCGGCCGCCACGATGCCGGTGACCTTGGTCATGCTGGAAGCGATTCGAGATCACTTTTTCGCTACCGGTAAAATGGTCGGAATGAAACCAGCCGGAGGAATCTCCAAGTCGAAGCTGGCGTTGCATTACCTGATTATGGTCAAAGAGATTTTAGGTCCTGCGTGGCTGGACAATCATTGGTTCCGCTTTGGAGCCAGTTCGTTAGCTAACGATGTTTTGATGCAGATCGTGAAACAACAAACGGGCGCCTATCAGTCGGCCGATTACTTTTCGCTCGATTGAGAGTTAGGTTGAACCCGCGTCGAGTCTCCGTCTTCTGTAAACTTTACCCTTTCCACTAGTTGCCATGTCTGCCACAACTCCAAACGAAAAAGTCAAACCTTCTTGGGATCTGGCTCCTGCGCCTGAGAGTACTGACCACGTCAAACTGGAATCGCATTACGACTTGTTTATCGATGGCGAGTTCCGGCCTTCGAAGTCGGGGAAGCGTTTTGCTTCGGTCAATCCGGCTACGGAATCGACGATTGCCGAAATTACCGAGGCGGACGAATCTGACGTCGACGCGGCGGTCAAGGCGGCACGGAAAGCACACGACAACGTGTGGTCCAAAATGCCAGGGGCCGAGCGAGGTAAATTTATCTACCGTATCGCTCGACTGATGCAGGAACAGGCGCGCGAGTTGGCGGTCATCGAATCGATGGATGGTGGCAAGCCGATCCGCGAATCACGAGACATCGACATCCCCTTGGCAGCGGCGCACTTCTTTTACTACGCTGGCTGGGCGGACAAGCTGAACTACGCGTTTCCTAATCGCCGCCCGACCTCGTTGGGGGTTGCGGGGCAAGTGATTCCGTGGAACTTTCCGCTGTTGATGGCCGCGTGGAAGATCGCTCCGGCTTTGGCCACCGGAAATACGGTCGTGATCAAGCCCGCCGAGACAACGTCGTTGACGGCGTTGAAACTAGCCGAAATCTTTCAACAGGCGGAACTGCCACCGGGCGTCGTGAATATTGTAACGGGGCACGGACCGGTGGGAGCAGCGATCGTTAACCATGCCGACGTGAACAAAGTGGCTTTCACTGGCAGCACCGAAGTCGGAAAGATAATCCAGAAATCATTGGCGGGATCGAATAAAAGCCTGACGTTGGAATTGGGTGGCAAAGCGGCCAACATTGTCTTTGAAGATGCAACGATGGATCAGGCCGTCGAAGGGATCATTAACGGAATCTATTTCAACCAGGGGCACGTTTGCTGTGCGGGCAGTCGCTTGCTGGTTCAAGAATCGATTCACGACGAACTGATTCGCAAGCTCAAGCACCGCATGGATTCGTTGATCGTGGGTGATCCGCTGGACAAGAACACGGACATCGGCGCGATTAACTCGCGCGAGCAACTGAATACGATCGATTCGTACATTCAAATTGGCAAGGACGAAGGGGCTCAGTTCTACCAACCGTCTTGCCCGGTTCCGGACAAAGGATTTTGGTGCCGCCCTTCTCTGTTTACTAATGTGGCTCAGTCGAATCGGATCGGCCAAGAGGAGATTTTCGGGCCAGTCCTAGCGGTGCAGACGTTCCGCACGGTTGCCGAAGCGATTCAGAAAGCGAACAACACTCCGTACGGTCTCTCGGCAGGTGTCTGGACGGACAAGGGTTCAAAAATCTTCAACCTGACCAGCCAGATGCGAGCCGGAATCGTGTGGGCAAATACTTACAA
>CAZLYM010000144.1:6671-11281 GCA_964563475.1 uncultured Pirellulaceae bacterium | reverse complement strand
GAAGATTTGGATACCGCCGCTGGCGAAACGCGTGCTGATCGGTTGGCGGAGCTGTCGAACATCCCGTTCGAAACATTGTTTTGTCCCGCCACGACCGAGCAGGTTCACCAAGCCAATGTTGCCAATCAGGGCAAATTTACGACTCACTATTACGCGGTGGCAGGCCCGACGGACACCGCAGAATCGAGTGATGGAACTCGCACCTACACTTATAGGGAACTCAGCCCAGAACCATCGGGCGGACAGGTTTCGTTGAATGGTTTGTTCTCACCTGATGACAAAGGCCGTTTTAGGTTTGCACGAGGTCTGCGTGATATTCGTGACGGGGCATCCAACACAATCATCTTTGGAGAAATCGCAACATCGCCCCAAGTCGACTCCACCACCACGGACCGTGGAGGTTGGGCTTTTGGTGCCACCTACCAAACGGGAGGCAGCCAATCGGTCCAAGACATTTATGTTGCCAAATCAATTAGTGACAACATTAACCGTACGGAGAAAACAGCCGTCAATGAATTGAGCTTTTCGAGTGTTCACAATGGCGGAGTCAATTTCGCGTTCGGCGATGGTTCGGTACGTTTTGTTCGCGATCGAATCAGTCTGGATATCTTGAAAACATTCGCCAGCATCGATCGCCTAGAGACACCGGAACGTCTGGAAGAATAGAGCAACACCGAAAAGATCGATTCCCGACAAGCCGAGTGGTTCAACTGACCTGAATTGACCGGCCCGGAGTTCAGTTCGAACTTTGTTTTTAGAGACCAACGCAGATATGCAATCGGTCAATTCAACTTTGACGAACCGCTAGTATTTCCACTGGGCTTCTTTTGTTTGCCCGCGCCTTACCTGAAAGCCGTATAATCTTCAGTCAAATCGGCTGTTTTGTCTGAAGAAACGCGATTTGAGTCAATCGAACCTCAATGTTGGCTCGATGCCGAATTGACGGACAGTACGTTTGGTCTGTCTTTTCCGCTTCCGGTGAGTTCATGGCAAACACAGGCAGTTCAAAATCAGACCTTCCGGCATCGCCAAACCCGTTCAAGACGTTGGCTCTGTCGGCGATCGTGCCGTTGATTGTGATGGTCGGTTTATTATTGTGTTCGCCAAATTATCAGGCGGCCAATCAGGATTTTGAACAACCCTTAAGCTATCCATTGGGAGGAGACTTCCTGCAAGAGTACGTGGGTGGACGGCTGATTCTGAATCCGGCAAAACGTGATCACTTGTATGACGCTGCAACTTTCCAGGACACGCAACACGATGCGCAAGTCGTTGGATTCACTTGGGACCAAGAACAATTCTTCCCCGCCGTTTATCCTCCGTTTTGGTACTCGGCAGTCAGCCCATTGGCAAACTTGCCATATTTAGCGGCGTCCAAGGTGTGGCTGGTGCTGATGACGTTAACGCTGGTGGCAGCGGTCTGGATACTGAACCGTTATGCCAACGTTCCCGCCCCGGTCGTGATCGTGATGTGCCTTTCGGCGCCAGTAATCCAGAATCTTAGCGCGGGTCAGAAAGGTACGCTGCTGTTACTGATTTTGTCCGTTAGTTACGTTTTGTTGCGGAAGCGGAAGGACTTTTGGTCCGGATTGGTTTTCGCCTTGATTGCGTTCAAGCCTCATCTGGCGATCGTGATCGGGCTGTGGATGCTGGTGAGCAGAAACTGGCGATGGTGCGTCGGCGCATTTTCAGGTTTGGCGGTGCTGGTGATTACTTCCTTGGTGATCAGCCCGGACTTGGTGAGCAATTATGTGAACGTGGTCGCGGGCTTTGGTGACTATGTTCAAAGCGGCGGCTATCGTTTGAACGAGAGTTTTTCATGTTGGAGTTTCTGGCAGCAGTTGATCAGAAACACCGTGGGCGCGAAAGTTTTTACTGGGATCACGTCGCTGTTGGTCTTTGGGGCTTCGCTATGGGCTTTCCGCTTACGACTCGGGTCGACTGTTACGTCAACTCAAATCGATCGATCGTTTTCCGCGATGGTGATTGTCACGATGCTTACGTCGCCGCATTTGTACGCGTACGATTTGACGATGCTATTGTTGCCGATCGGATTGATGACTCGAATCGCGCTGACGTCTGGGGCTGATCAATCGGATCAACAAAGAAACTACGCTGACTGGCTACCCGTCGGCTTGATGGCGTTGGTGATGTTCGCCAGTGGCGCGATCGCAAGCTTCGCAGCGTCTTCTGGGTTTCAAGCAGGTTTCTTGCTGTTAGTGACTGTTTGGATCGCGATCATGCGACCTGTTTTCGTGGAGACACTACGTGTTTCTTGACGCCATCGCGATGGCTGATTGTGTTCCGTAGGAAGCCATTTTTCAAAGCAAAGGCGACTTCGCACAATCCAATGGCTCCTTCGTCGGTAGGGCGTTTCCCAAACCATGTGAAATCGTAAGGCGCGTAGCCAAGATCGGACATGGTTTGCGTCAATGAAATCAGACTGCTGGGATGATCATCGTCACCCAGCATATGAGCTTCTAGGAAAACCAGTTCGCACTTGCCCCATGCATTGTTTCCCCCCAGAAGAATTTCGTGCTCGAATCCTTCGGCGTCGATTTTGATGATGTCAGGCACAGTACCGATATGGTTCTCGATCAGGTGATCCAACGAGTAGATCTCGATTTCGCGTTGCTCATATCCTGATAATTCGGCTTGTTCAGAAGAGAATGCAAAACTGCTTGAAACGGTATCGGGCACGACGGTGAACAGCATCCGGTCGTTTTCTTTTCCAACACCAGCCTGAATCCACTGACAGTTCGGGTCACTCGAGCAGAATCGATCGAGATGTGATTTCATTTCGACTTGTGGCTCGATCAGCGTGAACGCACAGTCGGGAAACACGGCTTTCGCATCGGCACTCCAGCGGCCCTTGTTTGCACCAATGTCCAGAATGTGTTTCGGCTGAAAACCTCGTTCAGCCAAGTTCAGCATCGTTGCCGAGAGTTTCGCTTTGGGGAATTTACTGACATGGTTCACGCGATAGTTGAACCGAGTCCGAAGCTTGTCAAGAAATTTCATGAGCCAGTCGCGTCCATGCGGGGCCAGAAGAACAGTTTTGTCGAAACAGACGATACGAAAACCTAGACCAACTACCAACTGAGATACGATGCTGGCATGCTAGCAGCCTTCGCCATAGAGTCGTGATTCCGGCGAATATACCGACCCAAAACCACGGCGATCTTCGAAGCGTGGTTTGCGAAAAGTGAACGGTGGATCGACAAGTTGCTTGGCGATCCATTCAACGCGAAGCTTCCCACGAAGGCGCCAAGCTCGATTAGTTGCTTCGGCCAAGGTTGCCAATCAACGAGAATGCATCTTCCAGCACGTCAACCAAGCCGTCGGCGTTAAAGTCACCATCGGCCCAGCTAGTAACGGAACTACCAAGGTTTCCAATGAGAGTGAATGCGTCACCCAGCACATCGACGGTACCGTTAAGGTCTGCGTCGCCAACAAACGTTCCTACGCCGCCGTTAGAAGTTTCAACGAGTGTACTGTAGTGTTGCTCGAAATCGTTTTCTCCGACGATTCCATCCCCATCCAGATCCAGCAACGCCAAATCTCCCGTGGCGGTGGCATCGATGTTGCCGCTGTATCGATCGAGGTCATCCAAATCGACATCACCGTCTGAATCGAAATCGCCGAGTCTCGTCGCCGCGGCGGTGAACAGATTGATAGCAAACTGTCTGTTATCGAAACGATTAATGTTCGTGCCAGCTCCATTGAGGTTGAAAAAAGTGTTGCGATCGAAATGGCCAATGATGCGTCCTTGATCCACGTTGGCGAATAGCAATACCGCGTCGTTTGGGCCGGAGGCTCGCGACTCACCTCGGTTCCTGCCTCCTAGCGGTCCTTCGTTCAAACGAGTTTGTCCTTCCGCCAAAGCGAGAATGCTGACGTCGACTCCTTGGGTAGGTTCCTCAACCCGAATTGGAGTCACTCCTTCGCCATCAAAACGATCGACTCCTTCAAATATTGGATGGTCGGGAATCAGGAATTCATCGTCACTACGCTCAATTGAGTAGGTGCCTTGATCCTGATGAGCGACCAAGCCGAATCGATCCAGAAACTGTTGATCAGAATTCGAAGCGTCGGCCCAATCGCTGCCGAAATTTGCATCGCTGATGAAAATGGCTCCGCCGCCGCCACGGATATAGCTTTCGATCGCGTCGACTGCTTCATTGGAGTAGACCGCATTGTTGGAGCCAAAAACCAGCACGTCGAAAACAGATAAATCCATCGTGTCAAAGGCGATCCCGGCACCGGTGGTTTGTCCAGACGAAGGAGCACCCGCTTCCAAAGGCTCAGCCATCTGGCTCACATTGAATCCCGCTTCCTCAAGCGTGAGCCTCAACTCATTCCATCCGTGGTTTCCACCCGAGGTAGACGTGTTGTTGATGTCGGCCAATTGCTCGGTCCGTTCAAAATCGTTGTCAGCTTCTAGAAACCCACCACTGCGATCAGCACCACGAATAAACAAGACGTTGGCTGACGTTTGGCCAAAGCTCGCGATCGGGAAACTCGTCGCAAGGCAGGAGAACAACGCAAACAATCCGGAACGCAAAACCAGTGCTGATAATCTCATGATGGACACCTTTAAAATCAGTTGG
>CAZLYM010000144.1:0-6571 GCA_964563475.1 uncultured Pirellulaceae bacterium | reverse complement strand
GTTGGAGAGAAGCCAAGAGTTGGAGACAGGCTAAGGAGGGAGCAAAGTATAGCTCACATCGAGTGTGTAACAAAACAAATTGATGCATTTAACGGTAACAATTACCATGAAAAAACCGACCCGCTTCGTGATGAAGCCGGTCGGTTGATGATCTTATCGTCAACAGATAACAGAGGTTACGCCAAACCGTCGCAGCGGTTGAGGCAGTTCAGATCTTCGAACGCGGATTTCAAACGCTCGACGAATGACTGCTCACCTTTACGCATCCACGCGCGAGGATCGTAGTACTTCTTGTTTGGCACGTCGTCACCGTCCGGGTTGCCCAACTGAGTCTGCAGGTAGCCTTCGTTTGCCTTGTAATACTCATGGACGCCTTTCCATGTGGCCCACTGCATGTCGGTGTCTAGGTTCATCTTGATCGCACCATACTCGATGGCTTCGCGAATTTCATCGCGAGATGATCCCGAACCACCATGGAATACGAAGTTGACCGGAAGGTCGCCGGTGCCGAATTTCTCTTTGATGTGCTCTTGCGAGTTCTTCAAAATGATCGGTTGCAGGCTAACGTTACCCGGTTTGTAAACACCGTGCACGTTACCGAACGCGGCGGCGACGGTGAAACGAGGCGAAATCTTATTTAGTTCCTCGTAGAAGTAGGCGACCTCAGAAGGCTGAGTGTAAAGCTTGCTGCTGTCGACATCAGTGTTGTCGACACCATCCTCTTCACCGCCAGTAATGCCAAGTTCAACTTCAATCAGCATGTCCATCTTGTTCATGCGCTCGAAGTACTTTTTGCTGATTTCGACGTTTTCTTCGAGTGACTCTTCAGAAAGGTCCAGCATGTGAGAGCTGTAAAGTGGCTTGCCGGTGGCGGCGTAGTGCTTCTCGCCCGCGTCCAGCAATCCATCGATCCAAGGAAGCAACTTCTTGGCACAGTGATCGGTGTGCAGCACAACCGGCACACCATAGTGCTCGGCCATGGCGTGAACGTGATGGGCTCCCGAGACGCAACCGGCGATCGCGGCGGCTTGGCCGTCATTGGACAAGCTTTTGCCTGCAAAAAACGATCCACCACCGTTGGAGAACTGAACCATCACGGGCGAGTTCACGGCCGCAGCGGCTTCAAGGACAGCATTGACGCTGTTGGTCCCGACAACGTTGACGGCCGGCATCGCGTAATTGTTTTCGTTCGCGTGACGTAGCAGACGATCGAGTGCTTCACCCGAAACAACACCGGGCTTGATCTGAGAATCGCTCATGAATTTGAATTCTGGCTGGAGGTGACGGTCAACGAAACGGACTTTCGAAATCCGTTTACCAAGGCCACCATTGTCGCCGGAATGCCAAACTTTTCAAAGGCGGGAACAGATACGCGTATTGGCGTGTGGTTCTCGCTAGAGGCCATTGTGGCTGGATCAATTCACGTTAGGGGTAGCGGTCAGTAACTTACGTAATGGACATGCTTGATCGCCGGTCTTTCGCGAGAGATTTGAATCTGAATCGAGACTTCTCGCTGAACACCATCGTTTTTATCACCAGACTGACCATCGCCGACTATTCGCCCGCGTTTAACTGAGCCCGCATTCGCTCTTGCATTTCCTGCATCTGTTGCTGGACTTCTTGCATCTGCTCACGCATATTCTCCATCCGGTCGTCAAAGTCTCCGCCAAGGATGATACCGGGTCCAAACTGTTTGAATTCCATGTCACCGAACCCATTTCCAAAACCGCCGTCTAAACCTCCAAAACCAAAACCCTTGATTCCGCCAGGAAAACCGACTTGCATTTGATCGGCTGTTCTTTCGACAGGCGAGACCTCTACGCCGATCTCCTTACCGCCTCGCATGATCGTTAGCGATAGGGCCGAGCCATTCTCGCCAGCTTTCTGAACCATGCGAACTAGATCTTCCTGTCGCAACAATTCCTTATCGTCGGCGAACAGCAGCACGTCATACTTCTGCAATCCGGCAGCGGCGGCAGGTGTATCTGGGCCGACCGTATTGACCAGCAGACCACCGTCCTCCGCCAATCCAAGCTGTGCTCGAAGTGCGGGCGGGACTTTTCCGCAATGGACACCGATCATGTATTTGTTAACGTTTCGTTTGGCGCTGAACATTTTTGGGAAACCGTTCGGCATCGCTGGCAGATCGAGCCCCGCGCCACCGTCGTCGCCCAGAATGATTTCATGACGTTGGCCGTCTGCATCTACAACGATCGCTTTGCCAACAACTTTGGTTTGTAGCTGCCCGTTCTGGTTGACCGACTGAGTCGATTGTTGAATCGAGACACTGCGAGCATTGGTCAGATCGACTTGCTGTTCGTTGCCATCGCCATCGGTATAGGTCATTTGACCGCCGTCTGATTTCAGTAGCAGATTGCCGGTTCCCGGATTGGCGTCAACTGGTTTGGCCTGACCCGCATCCGGTCCAATCATCAGCCGTGCACCTTCGACACGTTCACCGTCTTGGTTGATGATTTCAATGTCCGACTCCTGAGCAAATGCCGAAGTGTTGAAAGCAACGACCAGTGCCACAAACGTAACGGAAAGCTTGATCGCTTGTAAAAAAGCCAAACGATGATTTGTACTACTATGAATATTCATTTTCGGTTCCTTGAAATGACAAGAAATTGAAAGACTGACGGAGTTTTTTGAATGGGCAGTTTCTAAAGGTTTTACTGCCCCGAAGATAGATTGATCGTTTGGACCGGCACAACAAACGTGCGACCGTCTTTTAATCGACCTGAAAGGTAGTCAACATTTTGTTGTAACTGGTATCCGGATCGCCGAAGCTGTTGAATTTCTTGTTCCGATGGGCCAGTCGCGACAAAAGCATTTCGCTGCGCCAGCGGGAGTTGGTTCAACCGGCGTGCACTGTAAATCGGAACGGAACTTTTGCCGACACCCATCGCGTCGGTTAATTCCAATTCGTACTCGGGAGTCAGTTCAGCCAGCATTTCATCCGTTTCGGGCAGCACGCGATCCGTCACAGGGGCAAGTTGGTTGCTGTTGGCGACCAAACCGTTCGCTGGTCCAGCGGTTCTTGCTTCGGGTGAAATACCAGAACCCGCAAAAAACCCAACCCCTGCTGCTAAAAGCAAACCGGCGGCCAACGCCAGCCATGAAGGAAGCCCCTTGGCGGTGGAAGTTCGATCCGGAGTTGCTTTTGCAGCAGTTTCGGGCTGAGGAGGATTAAGGTTTAAGGGCTTTGAATCGTGTTCCAATTGCTGAAACGATCGTTGCCAGATCCGATCTTCGACAAACGCCGTCGCAATTTGACGCCATTGTCCCGAGTTCGTTTCTGCCAATTCCAATAGCTGTTTGGTCGCAGGCAAATCAAGTTCGCCATCGATCAGCTTTTGCAGTTCGGTTTCGTCAATGAGAGAAGACATGTTTCTAATTCACAAAATGGATTCTTTGCTTAGTTGCTTTCGCAACCGTTTTCGGGCCTGAGCCAATCGGTACTCGATCGATCCAATGGGTACGCCCAGGTGATCCGACAGTTGTTGGTAAGTCCAATTTTCGACATACTTGAGTGTTAAAAGTTCACGATCCTGAGCACGTAAACATTCGATCGTCCGTTGGATTGATTTCGTTTTCTCCTGATGGAGCAGCCATTGCAGCGGCTCCGGTTGAGCATCGGCAGGATTGAGTTCATCGGTTGGGTGTGCTTGCGATTTCCGATTCATCCGCCGGTGAAAGTTAACCGCTTGCCGGACGGCAATGCGATACAACCACGGCGCAACTTTCTGAGGATTGTCGGGCGCCGCGGCGCTTTCGTATTTCCCAGTTGGATCAGCTTGACGCAGTACCTGAACGGCCAAATTCTGAAACAAGTCCTCGGCCTCGTGTCGATTCCCAATCCGACTGCGGAGTACTTTCAACAGCCAAGGCCGGTGACGTTCTAACTCGACGGGCCAATCGATTTCCGGTCTCGCTTGATTGTCGTTGGCTGACAGGCTCAATTCAGACATGGAACAGGTGTGGCAAAAAGCTCAGATTCGTTTCGATAGCGTTTGATTCACTTGGGCAACTGAGTAGTCGCTGCCGCAGAGACTATACGGGCGAAAAAATTCAAAAGTTTTCAGATTGCAGTTTTTTTCGCGAGTTTTTCGCGTTTGAACCATATCAAAGAATGGCCATTGTACCCCATGGGGCATCAGGCAATGGGATCCACAAGCCCTTCGCGATAAATCGGGTGGTAGATGGTGCGGATGGGTTACGCGGCCCATCAGGACACTATCGGTAACAGTTGCCTATCCCACAAACCGGGGTCTCGTACAGGCAACGTGCCGTTGCGCTATTTCCGAGCCGATTTTATCCGGGGTGACGACGTTGCACCGATCCAGCGAGCGATTTTGCCGTCGAGTCCAGACGCCCAACCGCTGCGACCACTTGGGGAGAACTGAACGGCGTGAAAACCATGGTTGGAAATTCGTCGCCACTTGGACCCCAAATCGGAAGATAAATCGGTCCCGTTGGGCCCAACGGCAATCAGATAAACTTCTTTACCGTGGTTCAGTTTTGCCACGCAACTACGATATCCGGAAGGAGGCACTCGCGGGGATGGTGTCGTCCACGTTGTGCCGCCATCACTTGTAATGGCATAGTTACTGGCGATCAGGTCAGGGTTCTTGAAATCACCGCCAACGATGCACCCATGGTTTCGATCGACAAAGCAAGTCGAAAAAATACCTGACGACTTATTGGTGCGAATGGGCGTTTGCCAACTGGACCAAGTGTTGCCATGGTCGGGTGAGTACAGAATTCGGCTGGTCATATTTCCACGATTGACCGAACCGTTTGCCAACGCGACCGCCAGTCCTTTTTCACCCAGAGTGCAGATGTTGGTACCGCTGGCAGCAAAACCCGCTTCACCCGGTTCCAACTGAGGCATCCGTGATTGCGGCAATGGCTTCCACGTTTTTCCTCCGTCGTTGGTCCCGACCAGAAACAGTCGACCCTCAACCGGATCGCTCATCGCAACACCGTATCGATTGTTCCAAAACGAGACCGAATCAAAAAAGATCTGAGGGTCTTTATTTTCGTAGCATAATTTCCAACTACCGCCACCATTGGTCGTGCGATAAATTCGACCGGGTGATCCGGCGCTAACCACGACCGAGATACCTTCATCAATGGCTTGGACGTCCCGGAAGTCTAGTTCTTCGGCTCCCTCAATTTGTTTGACTCGCCATGTGTTTCCGCCATCATAAGAGTGGGCGACCGTTCCTTGTGAGCCACTGGCCCAGATTTCCTGATCATTGAATACACACAGGCCGCGCAGGCTGGCCTTCGAATCGATTGAGGCGATTTCCCAAGGAGACCGGACCGTCGAGACTGTCTGTGCATCGATACGAAGCTTTTCCACTTCCTGAGCGATACCGATCGAGCAGACCGAGATCGCAAGGATAGGCAGGAAGGCAAAGAATAACGAGCAAAAGAGTCGCTTCATGGTGAGGCATCATGAGAGAGGAAATGGGGAGAATCCCACTATATTCCCACGCACGTACGAATCAACAGCAGATTTTGAAGGTGCGATCTGGGTGTGCTACAAAACACCGCGAGAAGCGGGATAACTGCCCAAAACCGTTAATTGCTTGCAATGAGCTTTTGCTTCACCAATGACACTGGCCACTTCCGGATCTTTGCGATGACCAGTGATGTCAACGAAGAAAGTGTAGTCCCAGTTGACCTCGCGGCTGGGCCGTTTTTCGATGTGAGTCAAATTGATGCCGTTGCGTTTGAAGACGCTTAGCACATCGACGAGAGAACCGGGGCGATGGTCGGCCGTGAACATGATCGAGGTCTTGTCGTTACCCGAAATTTCCGTTTCTTGACGTGAGAGAATCAGAAACCGAGTCACATTGTTCTGGCGATCTTCAATTTGTTCAAACAGCGGATGGAGACCATAGATCTCGCCCGCCAGAGAACTTCCAATCGCTGCCGCGCCGCTGGTCGGATCTTTGTCGTAGGCTGCTTTGGCGTGCTTGGCCGCTGTTGCAGTGCTTTCGGCAGGAATGCGTTCGGCGTTGGGATACTGAGTCGACAACCAGTTGCGGCATTGAGACAAAGCTTCAGACTTTGAGTAAATCTGTTTGACTGCTTCAGGCTTGCAATTGGCCAACAGGCAGAAGTGAATCGCCAGTTGAACTTCGCCGTAGATATTTAGCTGATCGTGGTAGGTCAAAAATGCGTCGAGCGCTTCAATGATTCCGCCACCGGTACTGTTTTCGATCGGCACTAGGCCGTAGTCGACATGTCCACGAGCCACTTCTTGAAACACGCCCTCGATCGCGCGCAGGTCTTCGAATTCGACGCTGGAACCAAACTGTCGTGTCGCTGCCAAATGGCTGAACGTTCCGACGGGGCCCAAGTAACCAATCCGCAACGGCTGCTCGAGTGCAAAGCTACCGCTCATTAGTTCACGGTAGATGCCTTCGAGCGTTCGATCAAGGATCGGACCCTGGTTGTAATTCTGAATCTTGTCGAGCACCGCTTTCTCACGATGCGGCGCATAAATGGGTGTCCCACTGCCTCGCTTACGGTTGCCGACCTCGACCACGTACTCGGC
>CAZLYM010000143.1:0-11332 GCA_964563475.1 uncultured Pirellulaceae bacterium | reverse complement strand
CATAGGGCTGGACCTTCGGTCCGAAGGGATGCCAGCATGTAGCCGGTGGTCGAGCGCAGCGAACACCACCGGTAAACATTAACAAATCATCGCATCCCGAAGGGATGCCAGACAAACCGCTGCTGGCATCGTTTCAGGATGCGTCTCAAGGACTTGCGTACCGGTGATGGCGCTTTGCTTATCACCGGCTACAAGCTGCATTCCCTTCGGGGGAAAGCCTAGTATCGTGACAAAAAAAGAGCAACGCGCGGAATGCGAGTTGCTCTTGAGTTTAGGGTTGGATTGGCGTCGCGACGATTTACCTTTTGGCCAGCGAGTCACGAATTTCAGTCAGTAGTTTGACTTCGTCAGACGGTTCAGCAGCGGCTTCTTCTTCCGCTTTCTTCATCATGCCTGCTGCGATTTTCAACGCGATAAAGATCACAAACGCTAGGATCAGGAAGTCGATCGTATTTTGGATAAACGTACCGTAGTGGATTGCTGCCTGTTCCATGGCGGGTTGTCCGGCAGCATTGAGGACTGGGTCACCGGCTTCATTGAGCATGGGGATTTTGTCGCCAATCGGAATTTTCATTTCCGACATGTCTGGAACTCCGCCAATGGTGGCGATCAAAGGAGTAATGATGTTGTCCAGAAACGACTTTACGATAGCGGCAACGGCACCGCCCATAACGATTCCGACAGCCATGTCGATCAGATTTCCCTTTAGCGCGAAATCTTTGAAGTCTTGTATCATGCCCATGGTAGGATCCTTTACTATCTAAAATAGAGTGATGAAGAACACTGATACACTAAAGAAATCACTTGCCGACTGTCATCAAAGATCAAAGGCGAGATTGATGGCTCGTCTTAGACACAACGTCGAACAGAACGCCCAGCACAAGTTGAGCTTCCTAGGTGGGATCGACGTGATTCCAGCTGGCAACTCGAAAAACGAGCGTCTTCCATTTGGTGTGCAGCAGGTCCGTAGTTGACCATTTTCCTTGAATTTCTCATTTGAGAAAATACGAATCTGGGCAGAAAGTGGCTTAAGTGCCCCTTATTCTTCAAAGTATTTGCTTCGCCATCGGTTATTCCCCATGTTTTCGAGCGACTTCGATCAGTGTGCGCACCATACAGCCACTGGCTCCGGCATCGACCCAAGCTTTCGGGGCATCGGCGAAACTTGGCCCCGCGATGTCCAAGTGAACCCACGGTGTGTCTTGGACGAATTCTTCAAGTAGCTTTCCGGCCGTCATCGCTCCGCCCCACCGACCTTCGCCTGTGTTTTTGATGTCGGCAATCTTGCTTTTGATTTGCTCGCCAAACTCATCGTGCATTGGTAGCTGCCAGACTTTTTCACCAACGGATTTGGCGGAATCCGTGACGCTGTCCGCCCATTCTTGGTTGTTCGACATTAATCCTGCAATGTTCGGCCCCAACGCGACCATGCAGGCGCCGGTGAGTGTTGCTAGGTCGACCAGTTTGCTCACGCCCTGTTCGATAGCGACATCGATCGTGTCGGCCAATACCAAGCGTCCTTCAGCGTCCGTGTTGCGGATCTCGATCGTTTTTCCACTGCGTGCGGTGACGACGTCCCCCAAGCGATAGCTGGTTCCGCTGATCATGTTCTCGACAAGCCCCGCAAAGCCGATGACGTTGACGGGCAGTTTCAGTTTTGCGATCGCGTTCATGGCTCCCAGCACCGTTGCCGCACCCGCCATGTCGCACTTCATGTCGATCATGCTGGGAGAGGGCTTCAATGAAAGACCGCCCGAATCAAAAGTGACTCCTTTGCCGACCAGTCCTAGAGGGGCTTGGTCCGCGGGTCCACCGTTGTATTTCATCATCACCAGTCGGGGCTTCATCGCAGAACCTTGAGCCACCGCCAGCAGCGCGCCGCAACGTTCTTTCTTCAAACGTTCTTCGTCCCAGATCTCGACTTCGAACCCGGCATCTTTACCGGTTGTTGATGTTTGTTCTGCGAAGGATTCAGGAAAGATGTCAGACGCTGGCAGGTTGACCATCAACCGAGTCAGGTTGATGCTCTCGCCGATAATCTGAGCGTTGTCGATCAATTTCAAGTCGTCGGTCGCCCAAACGATCGTCTGAATGGGGTTTGTTTTTTTCTCATGCCGGTAAACATCCTGGCCAACGCAGCCGATCATCGATCCGGCAATCGCGTGATCCATGTAGTCGGTGTCTAGGAAGAACGCAACTCGTTCGCGAGGCAGGTCGGACAAAGTTCGCGACGCCGCGCCTGCCGCTTGGTAGGCAATGGCGGGAGTGAAGGCATCCTGCTTGCCCAAGCCGACAATCACGGCGACGTTGGCTTTCACTCCGGCGGGTGCCAGCATCGACGTGGCGGTGTTTGAGGCAGCCGATACCAGTTTTGACTCGATCAGGTTTTCCAACGCGCCGTTGGTGGCTCGATTCAATTCGGCAGCGGCTCCGGAGAGCGGTTGCTCGTCCCAGATTCCCACAACAACGGCATCGGCGGTAATTTCGGTGATGGATTGGCTGGTCGGTTCAATTTTCATGTTGTTGTCGCGTTTGGATGGTCAGGTTGATTGTTTGGGTTCCCTAGAGTGGTGCTCTTAATCTATCGTTCAGGGCTGCGGGTGCAACAACGGGCAGGGAATTGGTGATCGTTGAGGCTGGCGTTGATCTCGCATGAAAACTCTGGTTGTCTATAATACGGGCTTCCCCAGACCAAGCGTTTCCTCTGCACCAAGCGTTTATGGGGGTTCGCACATTCAATTGAAACCAAGTTTGATCGGATACCAAGTGAGCGACCAAGAAGAACAGCAAAGACTCAAAGAGATCATGGAACACCCCAGCTACAAGCTGGCCTATCTGGATCAAGACTTCGTGCGCCGGGAAGAGCTTCGTCCCCGCCGTCTAGAAATGGAGTTGCTCAAGCCCGAGATAATGCTTGAAGATGCGGGCATTAAGTCTACCGTCGTCGCATTCGGTGGGACTCAGGTTGCGCCGCGTGAAGAAGGTGAACGGATGATGGCGGAAGCGAAAGCCGCGATCGAAAAAGACCCGGACAGCCATGAAGCGAAACGCAAAATGATCCGAGCCGAACGGGTTCTGTACAAGTCACGGTACTACGAGGAGTGCCGCGAGTTTGCTCGGTTGGTAACCAACTACAACAAGCAGTTTCGCGACGGCGAGTTCATCATTAAAACCGGTGGCGGACCCGGCATCATGGAGGCTGCCAACCGAGGTGCTTTTGAGGCGGGCGGAAAGTCTCTGGCGTTGAACATCACGTTGCCGTTTGAGCAGACACCCAATAGCTACATCACGCCTGGATTGTGTTTCCAGTTCAACTACTTTGCCATTCGGAAGATGCATTTCCTGTTGCGAGCCAAGGCGTTGGTTTGTTTTCCGGGTGGTTTTGGAACGCTGGATGAACTGTTTACTTCGTTGACGCTTCGCCAGACCGGGCGGATGCAGGAGATTCCAATCATTCTTTACAGCAAAGAGTATTGGGAAAACATTTTGAATATGCAGTATCTTGCGGACGAAGGTGTGATCAATGACTCGCATCTGGAGCTGTTTCAGTACACCGAGACGCCCGAAGAAACTTGGCAGGTGATCAAGGATTTTCACGGGGTGAAGGAGTAACATCCGGTTCGCCCAGCGTGATGTAAACGCGGGACAGCGACAGCAGGCAAACGAAAAGTGGCAGGCTGGACGCAACCAGAATGCTAGTCATAAATTGGCGGCTGTGATCGTCATACCGCGTTTGCAGCTGCTGAAAATTTCGGCCCAGTACGGTGTTTTCGTCGATCTGTCCGCCCGCGTTCTGAACCAATTCACGATTCAGTTGACGCATGTGGCTGAAGTGAAAAAAGATCGTGCTCAACAGCAGGAACAATAACAGCACGGACGTTAGCCCCGTGATTCCGTCGATGCCGGGTAGCAAACGGCGTCGGCGAAACAGTTTGACAAGCGCGTTGAGCAGCTGACCGAATGCTAGGCAAAGCAGTCCGGCCGCCGCGATCCAGATCGTCCAGCTCAGCACGACGAAAGAGCGTTCCAAGCCTACGCTGACTGACAGGTCGCCAAAGGCGCCGCGATTCAAGTCATGCAGGGTTTGGCTGACGAAGTTCAGGGGTCGATGATCAAGCACCGAAAATCGTGACGAGAGCACGAACAGACTAAACCAACCGGCTGCACAGGCGGACAAAACTGCGGCCAGAAATCCGACCGACATTCCAGTGCCGCCGTAACCAGCGCTCGGCGGAGGTTCGTGAGTCGAGTGGTGGCTCGACGGGTCGAATGGTTCACTTGGAACCGGCGGTGTGGCCAAAACGTCGGGGCTCGCGACGGCTTGAGTCGTCGGCAGCGGGGCGGTGCTCCCATGGCCCGAAAGAATCTGATCGAGATCACTGTAGCTGTTCTCGAATACAGATTCGGAAGAAAGGTCGACCGAATCGGATGCCTTGGCCGGATCGGTCTCTGGCTCATCTGCGGTTGCCGGAGTGCTTTCAGGGTTATCCTGTCCCAGCCGGAAAGTGTGACCGCACGTGCATTGCGCCTTCTTGCCAATCAGTTCTGGCTTGATACGTCGAAACGTCTTTTCGCACGAGGGACAGATTGCTTCCAAAGCTGGCTCCGCTTATTTTCAGGAAAACACGACAGCGCCCGCTCTGGAAAACTTATCCCAAGGCGGCCATTGGGCAACATCATCGGCACGCGTCAGCCTTAATAGTGTACGCTTGGGGGCTCGGCAGAGCCAATTTTTGCGGGGTGTTTTGTCGTCTGATAACCGAGGACCCTCGGCGGGTTCAATTGACAGGGAACTGTTTCAGAACTTACGCTGTCTGTGTGTGTTTAAGGATTGTTGCATAAGAACCAACGACGCTGCAATGTGATTGAGCGCTGCGTTGTTGTTGAATTGTGCGACTCTGGGTCACTTTAGTAGAGAGATTCTCTCGGGGCTCCTTGAAATCGGCCAGATTTTTTCCCTTAAGGTAGGAATTAATGCTGTATTTCAGCCGATTTTGCCGTATAGATTGTTACCGGAGATCAATTGCCACCGGTTCAATCGCTTCCTGAAGTCAATGCAAAATTTTCAACCACAACGCGAATCAAAGCATGGCCGGATGACCTTGGATTGGGTCGCCGTCGCCTTGAGTGTGATTGTGCTGTTCGCACCTGTCACTTCGATGCTTCAGATCGTTGGTGGAAGTGAAATCGTCGACGTCGAAAGCGAAGAATGCTCGGTGGAGGCCGCCGAGTCCGTCCATGATGAACGCCAACGCCGCGAGTCTCCGGATACTCGTGTTGCTCGATTGGCAGTCTGCAACGCTAAGCCTCAACTAAGTGCCCAACTCCGTTCGCGTATAACCGAACGAGATTCTCTCAATGGCACCGGTGGCTGGCTCAGGCTCTAGCGCCTGTCTACAGCATCACAACCTGAAGCGTTGGCGAGGAAACGCTTGAAATCCCTCGCTAACGCTTCGGGTTGTGGTCAGCGCAAGGGGTGATACATTCTCAATCACCCTCGGTTCGGTTTCGCAACGTGCTGCCGATTTTCGTATTGTTTGCTTCGACTTTCGTTTTAATACTAGTCGTCGATGATGGAGCGAAAATTCAACGGTTCGCTTTGGCGAATCGCAGCAGCCGATCGAAACATTCAATCATGCTATTCATCATTCATTCGTAAATAGAACAGGGAACGTTATGCTTAAGACTGGTCCACTCACAATTTTTAAAGACGCCAAACACTGGAAGACGGATGTTCCTTCTGGATTAGTCGTTTTCCTAGTTGCCATTCCGTTGTGCTTGGGGATTGCTCTGGCGTCGGGGTCGTCAGCGATGTCCGGTATTATCGCCGGTATCGTCGGTGGTTTGGTTGTCACCTTGTTCAGTAATTCACCACTGGGGGTCAGTGGTCCTGCGGCGGGTCTGGTGGCCATTGTGGCGCCGGCGATTGTTCAGCTGGGATTCGGGAACTTCTTGCTGGCTGTGGTGTTGGCCGGAGTGATCCAGTTTCTGTTGGGGCTCTTTAAAGCGGGAACGATTGGTTACTACTTCCCGACGTCGGTAATCAAAGGGATGCTGGCCGCGATTGGTTTGATCATCATCCTGAAACAGATTCCTCATGCTTTCGGTTACGACAAGAACTACGAAGGCGATTTGGCGTTCGCTCAGGCTGACGGCCACAACACCTTCACGGAAATCTATTACGCGTTTTCGAACCCATCGATGGGTCCGGTCATCGTAACCTTGGTTTGCCTTGCCATCCTAATCTTGTGGCAGACGAAGATGATTTCAAAGTTCTCTTGGAGCAAGATTATTCAAGGGCCATTGGTCGCAGTCCTCGCAGGAATCTTGCTCAACCTATTGTTTAGTACAACTCCGATGAAGATCGATAAAGATCATCTGGTTCAGCTAAATCCAGCTACGGCAAAGAAAATTTTGGGAGTCGATGATCATCATCAAGCCGCTAGTGAAGAGGAAGATGAGTCAGCGTCGGGAAGCTTCAGGTTTTTCTTCCCGCACTTTGAGCCTTCGGAAATCACTTCAGGTGACGTGCAAATTGGTCACGGTTCGCATGGCGGTGGCAGCACCAATGCGGCGCTTGCGATCGAGGACGCCACGACAAAGCTTGAAGAGTTTGGGAAGAAGCTGGAAAAGTTGACCGACAGTTCCATCGCCGCTAGTCTCAACCCGGCCATTACGGGTTTGCGTCAATCATTGAATTCGTCTGGAGCTTCATTGGATTCCACCGGTGCGAAACTGAAAACACTGGAGGAAGCTGTCGAGAAAGTTTCCGACAAAAACATTGCCGAAGGCATGAAAAACGCGATCGCCGGAATTCGCAATGTTGTCAAAACGGAATCAGCAGCTGTCTCCATTTCGCCATTTCGAGCTGCAATCATGATTTTCATTACGGCCATGACGCTGGCAATCGTTGCTAGTCTGGAATCGCTACTTTGTGCAGAGGCGACCGATAAACTTGATCCGCAGCGTCGGCAAACAGACTTGAACCAAGAATTGCGGGCTCAGGGAATCGGAAACGTTGTTTCGGGCATGATTGGTGGTTTGCCAGTGACGCAAGTGATCGTGCGAAGTTCCACCAATATCCAGTCCGGTGCTCAATCACGATTTGCTGCGTTCGTGCACGGTATTTTTCTGATCGTCTGTGTGATTGCGATTCCGAACATCCTTGAGTTGATCCCGCTTGCCAGCCTAGCCGCGATTCTGTTTGTTGTCGGTTACAAGTTGGCACATCCTTCCAAGTTCAAAGAGATGTTCAATAACGGTTTGACTCAGTTTCTTCCCTTTATTATTACGATCGTGGCGATTCTGTGGACGGACTTGTTGATTGGGATTGGGATCGGTTTGATTGTTTCGCTGTTCTTTATCTTGCGAAGTAGCTATTTCAAATCTCTGTGGGTCAACACAACAGAAGAGGGTGGCAAGAAGGTTCACCGACTAACGCTTGCCGAGCGAGTGTTCTTTATCAACAAGGGGAACATTCAAACGGCGTTGCAGGACGTCAATCCGGGTGAGAAGGTCATCGTGGATGCCTCGAACACAGTGCACATGGACCAGGATGTGAAGGATATTTTCGAGGACTTCAAGACTCACGCCGAGTTCGACAACATCGAAATCGAGTGGATCAGCACGCCGGGTGATGAGTCCGAGACGGATCCGGCTCGTATTCAAGGCCTAGCAGGTGGAGTTTGATCGCGGTCTGATTTATCGTGGTGTGATCTTTCAATGATCGATTCGGCCCGCAAATGCGTATTTGCGGGCCGAAACGTTTGCCAGCCGAGGGGATTTTTTGATGTTCATGCGTACGATGAAGCTTTCTGTAGGCCATGAGTTTAGAACGTCTGTTCGTTGTTGGATTTTTAGCGTTGCTTCCGCATTGGTTTTGATGACTGGTTCGTCAGCCGGTGCTCAAGAAGTGGCGGCGGAGCCAGACAAAGACAAACCCACGGTTGTCTGTTTTGGCGACAGCATTACCAATCGAGGCTACTACAAAACGCTGGCCGAGACGCTGAACGTAAATGCCATCAATGCTGGAGTTGCAGGGCACACGACAGCGAAGGGATTGAGGCGGATGCAGCGAGATGTGCTGGACCGTAAGCCAGACGTGGTGGTGATTTTTTTCGGTACCAATGATCTTCGTGCGGATGCCGAAAAAGTCTACGTGCCAGTCGACAAGTACAGCAAGAATCTGGAAACGATGATCAAGGCGTGTGCGAAAATTGACGCTGGCATTGTGTTGTGCACGGTGCCGCCCATCAACCAGACGGTCTACTTTGAGGGGCGTGAATCAGAAGCTCACGACGCCTACGAGGCATTAGGCGGACTAGAAAAAATGCTGCAGAGCTACCGTGTCGCGGCACAGGAAGTTGCTGCCAAGCATAGCGTTCCAATCGTTGACTTGAACGCGATCCTGCCTGAGGAGCCGGATTGGTTGAGCAAGGATGGCGTTCACCCGAGTAAAAAGGGGTGTCGGATTCTGGCCAAGCACATTGCTAAAGCGGTCGCGCCGTTACTGCCAGAAAAGGTTGCCAAGCCAGCCGTGCAAGAGAAAGCGATGGAAGAGAGCCAAAAGACTGAGGGTCAGTGAGCTTCTTGGTCCAGCAGTTTCATGGCCAGTTGAGTAGCGGACTCGGGGCATTCAATCGTGCCATCGAGCTGGGCGTCGCGAACGGCGTCTAACACTCGTTTGAATGCGGGGCCCGGTAGAATACCTCGCGCGATTAACGTTTGCCCATCCAGAAAAGGTGGCGGGTTCAATCGCTCGACCGGCCATGCCAGACGTTCTCGACAGAAAGCGATCCCATCACTTTCGCCAGCAATGGCTTGTGCCGCATCGATCGCGTGAACGGCCGTGGGTTGGATTAACAATCGTTGAATTTGCGGCCACGGATACGAATCGGCCGAGTGCAGAGTTTTCCATTGGCTTCCGATCCACGCGATTGTTGCTCGCTGGTCATTCGTTAGTCGCCACGCTTGTTGCAAGCCGGTCGAAAACTGTTTGGCCAATTCCGGATTTTCGCCGTCACCCATCGCCGGTTCCAACAAAACGACCACCGCCGGTTCAAACTGATCGCTCGCAAGTCGCTTTAGCTGAGCGACACCCTGACTGCCAATTGTTTGCAGGTCAGCACGAGGACTGCCGGGTAGCACATGAGCCAGCAGTCCGGTCTCGATCAATCTCTCCGCCGCGATCGCCTTATTGGGATGAGTCAACATGCGGTGAAGTTCGTTGCCAATTCGTTCGCCGCTGACCGTCGAAATGAGATGGGCCTCCTGCTGGATGGCCGCGAGTGTGTTGGCTTCCATGGAGAACCCAAACGTCGCCGCAAACCGAACGCCTCGCAGCATTCGCAGCTTGTCCTCTTCAATTCGCTTGGCAGGATCTCCGATGGCTCGAATCAAGCCGGCTTTCAAGTCTTCGCGGCCGTTGACGAAATCAATCACCTCGTCTTTGAGCGGATCGAAGAACATACCGTTGATCGTGAAGTCACGTCGCAACGCATCTTCTTGAGCATCAGTGAACTCGACCGAGTCCGGATGTCGACCATCGCTATAGCCTCCATCACGCCGAAATGTGGCGACTTCGATCGGGTCCAGTTTTTGATTTCCAGTTTTTTGAGAAGCGGCCGAAGGCAGGACCGAGATCACGCCAAACGACGCGCCGATGGCTAGTGTCCGCTTGTGGCCAAAAAGATTTCGAACTTGATTTGGCGTCGCGTCGGTCGCCACGTCGTAGTCTTTGGGTTCGCGCCCGAGCAGGGAGTCTCGCACGCATCCCCCCGCCCACATCGCAGTGAAACCGGCCGAGTGCAATTGCTCAATAATGTCGATAGAAAATTCGCGAGCGTTCATGGACGCAGAATGAATTTGGTTTGGAGAAAGGATGGGTTAATCGAACACTATCATACGGTATAATTGGCGATCATCGGATGGATGGCTGACCACGCATCTTTGGAATCCGGTAGAACTGACTGAAACGGGACTCTGCGATGTCGACAGCTCCAAATTCACGCCTTACGCCGGCCGAGTATCTTGCGATTGAGCGTGCTGCTGAGACTCGTAGTGAGTATTTCGACGGCGAAATGTTCGCGATGTCGGGTGCTAGTCGGGCTCATAATCGGATCAGTGGGAATCTCTTGAGAAGGATCGACGAACAGTTTGATGAGCGTCCCTGTGAAGTGTTCATGAGCGACATGCGAGTCAAAGTGGATTCTGTCGGCCTGTATACCTATCCGGATATCGTCGCGACGTGCGAGAAGCCCACGTTTGAAGACGAAGTCGTTGACACGCTACTCAATCCTCAAGTCATTGTCGAGGTGCTGTTCAAGTCAACCGAAGGTTATGATCGTGGAAAAAAGTTCGAATATTATCAGGGCCTAGAATCGTTGAAAGAGTTTCTGTTGGTGTCTCAGACTTCACCCAGAGTCGAGCGCTACACTCGACAGCCGGACAACCAATGGCTGTTGTGGACGACGGGCGACGTTTCGGGCACCGTTGAGATTAACAGCATCGGATGCCAGTTGAAAATGGCTGACATTTTTGCGAAGGTTGAGTTTTTGCCCAGCGAAGCTTGAGGCTGGCGAAGAAGACGCCACGGATTCTTAAAGCTATCAGGTATATCCTATTCTGCTTCTCACCTACAAGAAAGTTCACGCGACATGAGTGATTCTCAACCAGATTCTTCACCCATCGAGATCGATGTCCAGTCGGTCAAGTCGTTGATGGACAGTGGAACCGACTTTTTGCTGATCGACTGCCGTGAGGTTGCTGAGCACGAGCACTGTCGGATTGAGGGCAGTCAGCTGATCCCCATGAATGAAACACCAGAGCGATTGAGCGAGATCGAGGTTCACGCTGCCAAGCCCGTTGTGGTTCATTGTCATCTGGGCGGTCGCAGCCTGCAGGTGGTGAACTGGCTACGAGCCAACGGCATCCCTCACGCTCAGAACATGACGGGCGGGATCGAGGCTTGGAGTTGTCAGATTGACCCGGCCGTGCCCCGATATTGAGCGCGTTGAACTTGGGTGCCCGCAGATGGCTCAACGCCGCACCTGTGGGCGGTTGAAATTTCTTGTTGAGCTGCTGATTGCTGAGGCTTTGCGGTGTGAAGCGGGAGCCAGTTTTCTGGCGGTTGTTTCGAGGGTGAATTTCTCGGTTGTGATGGTGGAGTTCTCGTCATCGCGACTTGTGCTTGCGAACCGAAATTTCTATAACGTGTCCTCAAGTTTTGCCTACTTGAGCAGTTTAAGCGGACGTGGCGGAATTGGCAGACGCGCTAGATTCAGGTTCTAGTGGGGGCAACCCCGTGGAGGTTCAAGTCCTCTCGTCCGCACTA
>CAZLYM010000142.1:7490-11335 GCA_964563475.1 uncultured Pirellulaceae bacterium | reverse complement strand
AGCCGCATCGCCGCTCGCAGAGCAGCGACCGCTGCTTCAGCCGAAACATCAGGAACCAGTCTCCGTAGGGCGATCGCCGATTCCTTTTGTACTTTGGGATCAAGCGACCGCAAGCCTTCGACAAACCGCTGCCGGTCTGTCGCATCACCACATCGAGTCAGCGCGAGCGTGACGCGATCTTTCAAAGATGGATTCTTCGCCAGTTCTCTGAGCAAACTGACCGACTTCTTCGTCGGCTTTTTCGCCAGAACCTGTACATGATCAGTGGTTGCTCGGCTCGGCCTCTTCTGCACCCATTTCATTATTTTCTCTTGAAGCAATAACACATCGCCATCGGCAAAGTGTGGAAACAGAAAACCATGGCTCCCGCTGCCAAACCCAGCGTGTGCAAGAAAGTGCTTCGTTATTTGAGGGTATTTTTTAAAGAAGCGTGACGCCAGTTCGTCCATCATAGGACGAAAGTGAGAATCCGTCTTTATTCCTTGGGTCTGGAATTTTTCGTTGATGGACAACAGATTATTCGCCAAACGTTCGACAAACTTTTGATCGTCCCAAGGCTCAAACTGACTTAAGCACATCAACCAATGCAAATCAGCTGACGCGGGCGTCTCTGGCCCAAAAGTGTCACTAGGTATGCCGGCAGGGCTACCATACTCGTCCTCCGTTCGATTCGTAATCCGTTCGAGACAATACTCCCCCGCCAACAGTGCAGGAGTCTGCTCCATCGCAAGAAGCCGCCCGAGTTCCAACACGTCGTTAACTGTCTGTATTTCAGCATGAAAAACGAGGCCTTGACTTTGTCGAGTCTGGACTTCCGATCGTTTGATTGGCTTGTTAACTACCACCGAAGAAAAGAAACCATCGGTATGCCCGACGCCTTCATGCAGAAGCTGAGCCAACCGTAGCGCAATGTCGTCTGGAAATGCTTTCTCGTCATCAACATCATTTACGAAAGTAGTGGAACTCAGCAGATAATCAAACAATTCTCGCCGTTCGGCATCAGTGGGGTCTGATGCCACTGTAACCAGCGTGAAAAGACGAGGGTTCGTACGCAGCGACTCGCAATTCGAAACAAGAAATCGCTTCCACCTGTCATTGTCATGGCACAAAGATCTTGCAAACCGCATGGTCGCAGCAAGAACTTTCGGGTCATTGGACCGAGACGCCTCTGCCAACACCTTCAAGACATCAGAGCCGAAACGATCAAGCTTCAACAATCGGCGGTGAACTAACAGGCTCGCCAATGAGTCAACCTGCAAAGCAGTGTCCTTGTGGTCCAGTACTTTCAAAGCAGTTTCGACCGAACTTTTAATCTCCGGCGATTGATGAAATACCTTCCGATGCTCCCAAATGTACTGCCCCAGCGACTCTTCCGATTCTTTTCGCTTAGCTGTCGAATTCACTCGCCAGACGCCGCCCTCTGTACCTCTGCCTCCCACCGAAATCAACAAACTACCATCGCTGGCGACCGCCAGATCCGTCACCGGAAAACCAAAACTATCATTCGGCTTCAAAAACTCTTTGGGTGGTAGGTACTTTCCTGATTTCCATTCGCGTTCACAAACCAATACCCGCCCGAACGTCCAATCGCCCAGAAAAATTGCGTCATCATACTTGCTCGGAAACCGCGATCCGTCGTAACAAACAACGCCCGTCGGACTGGATCGCCCTGCATCACCAAGCACACGTGGCATGTCGAAGTAATACGAAGGCCGCTTCCACGTCTTGCTGACCCACCCCGCGTCATCCCCTGGAACGATCTCAAAAACACGAGTCGGACGATACCACGGAAGCCCAAGGTCTCGCTCGCCATCGCTGTCAAACGTGAACAGCTGATCGGTTGAATTGAACGCGAAGTCGTAGGCGTTTCGAAATCCATGTGCCAGAATCTCACGCTGCGAGAAATCCGGGCTGAACCGCATGACAACTCCGGCATGGCGTTTCTTGATTGGACCACCGCACTTGGTCTCATCGAAAGTCGCGTGATTTCCCGCGATGTGATACCACCAACCATCAGGGCCCCGCTGAATCGAGTGAGCATGATGCTCGCCATGGGTGGAGATCTTAAACAAGCGAACCGGCGATGGCCGTTCCGCTCCCTTAGTCCCATCAAGCTTCAAGACGCCCGACAGTCGCCAGATTCCACCATCGCCGACACACAACAAATCACTGCCGTCGATCGCCATGCCCTGAGCACCCGATTTAGGAAAATCAGAAACGAGCACAGCTTTGTCAAAAGACCCGTTCTGGTCACCGTCGATCAGTTTCTTGATGTACCCGGGACCGGATACCAACACCCCGCCATCGGGTACTGCGATCATGCAGAAAATATTGGTCGCCAGTTGGTCTCCTGCGACCTGCGACAGCTGAAAACCATCCGGCAATGTGACGCGATCGTCACCCCAGACACGATCGCCACCTACCAGCAGTAACACGATCGAAAGCAACGTCAAACCAACGCCGCGCCAGCCAACTGCCAAAGACGCATGTGGATCGACAGGATTTTTTCTGTCTTTGAATCTAGCAAGCTCTGTGTCCATTTGTGTCCCTCGCTCAATCGCCCCGCATTTAGCGACATTTACAGACTTGGATTCGTTTCATTCAGCCAGCCACTTCCAAATCGCTCGCTTTATCCGGACTGGAATCGACTTTCATTCGGTACAGCATCAGCATCGAACATCCTACACAGCATGTCGCAACCAACTGCCACATCCACGGCAATGACTGCGACTCGTCAGGAAACCACGAAAACTCCTGTAACCGAGGCTGATAGTAACCAAGAAAAACGACCGCCGCATTGTGCAATGAGTGAAGAATAACTCCAGGTAAAATCGAATCCGATTTCCATGCCAAATAACCAAGCACCAACCCAACCAACGTCGTTGGCAGCAAGCGATCCAGAGCAATCACGCTGTTGGACAGGACGTGGAACAGGCCAAACACCACTGCCGAGAACACGACCGCAAACCATGCGTTTCGCCATCGGACCATTGACCGCATCAGCATGCCTCGGAAAAAGAACTCTTCGCAAAACGCGGGAACGAGTGATAGAAACATCGCGATGGTTACAGGCGACACCTTTCTGATCTTGCCGATCAAATCCGTCGTTTCTGCCACCATACTCTCATGCCATGCCGCGCGAGCCGCTTCTCCTCCCAATCGGCCGTAGACTTCGATCATACCAGCAACCAATGGCCACAGCGTTATACCTAAGATCAATGCGATCGCAAGAAAACCCAACCGAGGCAATTTCAAACCAAAAACCTCAGCAAGATTTGCGCGTTGATGGGAAGCGATCAGGTAAGGGATCGCCACAAACGCCAGAATCGTGAACGCTCCCATAATCGTGAACCGAGCCGCAAGGTCCGCGCTGGTGTCCGCCGGCAGTCGCCCAAGCACACCAATCATCACGAAGTTGACCGGAAACAGCAAAGCCATACACCCGAGTGCCGCTGCGGGTTGAAGCGTATGACTGATTCCGTCGGGTCGTTGAAACAGTTCTGCGACGCTACCGTGATTCGAATAGAGCATCGAAGAGGAGCCGAACGTTCGAGCCGCCACCCAGATGGCAATTCCTGCATAGAGTGTCGTCGACAGGATCGCAACCAATGCCGGTCCCGTTTCAACCGTACCCTGGAGCACGTCACGAGCCAACAGCAGGATGTTCATCATGGGCGTAATCGCCAACGTGCCTGCCAACTCCAATCCAGGGAACATGGCCATCAAACCCGGGCCCAGTGATAGCAGAATAATTGGGACAAGGTTGGCCTGAGCCTCTTTGAAGCTTTTCGCATAACTGGTGACCGCCAACAGTACCGCCGAGAAAAACGCCGCAAACAGAACCA
>CAZLYM010000142.1:0-7390 GCA_964563475.1 uncultured Pirellulaceae bacterium | reverse complement strand
GAACCTTGGCCATTGTCGACACCGTAAACGCAGCGTCCCCCGGCAAGAACTGATCTAACTGAAACGTCCAGATCGTGGCCGCCATTCCGGCAAGATTCAACATCGCCGTCATTACCGCAACCGACAACACAGCAAAAAACTTGGACATCAAAATACTGGCTCTGGGAACCGGCGCCGCCATCAGGGTCTCTAGAGTCCCACGCTCTCGCTCGCCCGCCGTCAGATCAATCGCCGGATACACCGCTCCAGTGATAGTCATTAACACTAGAATCAACGGCACCAGCGAAGCCAAGGAAAACGATTTTCCAGCAGATTGCACCGTGTCCGGCACATTGTTCATCTGAACATCCCTGTCGAGCACGATCATCGGCTGAGTCGACAATCCAGCCTTGGTCAGCCGTTGTTGGTTGATATAAGCAGTTAGGTCTTTGAACCGCTGACGCAAATAGCTGGCGACCTCTTGTGACCCGCCGTCAGGACGAGTGAATATCTGAACGGTCCCCAGTGGCCCTGTCCGCGACGAACCACCCGTCACCACAAGGCCCACGTCGGCTTCTCCTGATTCCACAATCGAAATCATTTCGCTTTTCGACTCGCCATCAAGAAACTGCCAATGATGATCGTAAAATCGCGTCGGCAAGAAGTTCTGGCTCGGAAAAGGCATGCCACTCCGGGTCTTAACGCCTTCGCGCTGAACCTGTTCGTCCATCTGCTTGATCATCCGTCCCGTCTGGCCAAGAACAGAAGCAAGCTCTTTGCCACCGTTGGCCGACCAGCACACAATGCTGTACCGCACTGGCTCTCCTGAACCCAAAGTTTCCGCGTTTGAAAGCAGAAACGTGCGAAAGATCAGGCTCAAAATCGGATACACCAACAACGGCATGACAACTAGCGTGATAATCGTCCGCCGATCGCGCAGCGTTTCACGCAGTTCTTTGGAGGCAAGCCGCCACAATGTAAACGGTCGAGCCGCGTGATTCGATTCAGGTTGGTGGTTCACAGATAAACTCTAATGCCGAAGCAAACTTTTAAGCAGGACTCAATAAATCGATGAACATGTCGACCAGATTCTCACGCCCGGTTTTCTGTTGCAGTTCGGCCAATGTTCCATCATGTACCATCTCTCCTTCGTGAAGCAATCCGAACCGACTGCAAACTCCCTGCGCTTGCTCCAAGCGATGTGTGCACATGATGATGGCTTTCCCTCGACTCTTCAACAAGTCGATATAGTTGAAAATCACCTGACTGCCAACAACATCCAAACCCAACGTCGGCTCGTCCAACAGCATCACCGGCGGATCATGCAACAGGGCTCTGGCAAGATTGATGCGTTGCCGTTGCCCCGTGCTGAGCGTCGAGCACCGTCGGTTAAGAAAATCGCCCAGCTGCAGCAATTCCTCCAGTTCGTCCAATCGCTCATCAATCAAACCGGCCGGCATCGAATAAATATCACCAAAGAACGTCAACATCTCTCGGGCGGTCAACCATTGATAGACTCCGGCCGAAGCCGATACAAATCCAACCTGCCGTTTGACACCATCGGCGTCCACGTCCGAGCGAATGCCACCGATCTCGGCCCAACCATGATCCGGAGGCAACAGCCCCAGAATCATCCTCATCGTGGTCGTTTTTCCGGCTCCATTGGGCCCCAGCAAGCCATAGACCTCGCCAGCCCGAGCCGAAAATGAAACGCTACGTACCGCTTCCACCCGGGCTTTCCCGGAGCGATACGTTTTCGACAGCTCATGGATCAAAATCATCCCTAAAGTATAGCGAATCCGATGTTTAAATGTGCGTCGCTGGGAGAAACATGACCTGAATCCATTAGCGAGCATGATCGCTCGATCTACGGCTAACATTTGGACCGGCGATAGCTTCTAAGTTTTGCCTGATCCGCATACAATACGGACCGGAAGCATCCCCGCATCACTCCATGCTGGCTGCCGCGCGGTTGCGTTTACCTTGCTGTGATTTTCGCCCGTTGACTCGCCACTGACCCAACATGTCAACCACTCCCATCCAACCTGAACGCTGGCTTGGAAACTTTGGGTTGAGCGAATTTCGACGCGGACAGAAGCAAGTCATCGATGCAATTATGGCGGGTAATGATACCCTCTGCATCATGCCGACCGGAGGAGGAAAAAGTCTCTGCTTCCAACTGCCGACAATCGCTCGGGACGGCGTCACGATTGTCATCAGCCCACTGATCGCGCTGATGACCGATCAAGTGCAATCGCTACTCGCACGAGACATTCCGGCGACCTACATCAATAGCTCGCTTAGCCCGGACCAACAGCAGACCCGCATCGCCGAGATGGTTGCGGGAAAGTACAAACTGATCTACATCGCACCCGAACGTCTGCGCAGCAACTCGTTCATGCGAGCGGTCAATCGCGTCCACGTTCAACTGCTGGCCGTCGATGAGGCCCACTGCATCAGCCAGTGGGGCCACGACTTTCGCCCCGACTACGCGCGGCTGGGGAACTTTCGCACGCGGATCGGCAACCCTCAAACGGTAGCACTCACAGCGACCGCAACGACGTTGGTTCAACAAGACATCGTCGACATCCTGAAACTCGACCAACCGTCTCGGTTCGTAACCGGATTTGCTCGTGAGAATCTTCGCCTACAAGTAAATTCTCCCAATGGCAACGCTGACAAAGACGACCAACTGGTCGAGTTTCTAAAGGCTCATCCGGGCTGCGGGATCATCTACGCGTCGACTCGCAAGAACTGCGAGCACCTAGTTGAGCTTCTTGGTGAAGAAGTCAATCGAAAGTTCGCGTTCTACCATGCGGGCCTGCCTTCGGAGCAACGCCGTAAGGTCCAAGAGCGTTTCATGTCGGGTGACATTGAAGTCATCGTGGCGACCAATGCGTTCGGCATGGGCATCGACAAACCCGACCTGCGATTTGTCGTTCACTACAACCTACCTGGCAGCATTGAGGCATACTATCAAGAAGCGGGCAGGGCGGGGCGCGATGGGAAACCGTCTGAGTGCCTGATGTTGTACTCGTTTCAGGACAAGTTCATTCAAGAGTTCTTCATCGAGAACTCGTATCCGTCCAAAGACACTGTTCGCGAGGTCTACGAATACCTGCGAGGCATTCCCAACGCTCCGATCGAGATGACGCTGCAGGAAATCAAGGACGACTTGGGCCTTTCACTGGGAACTTCCGGCATCGGAACGTGCGAGGCGTTGCTTGAGAAAGCTGGCGCGATCGAGCGACTGGACTCTCGACAAAACTCGGCAGGCATTCGCATCGACTCCGACATGCACACCTTGGTCGACCTGCTACCGAGAGATGCCCGAAATCGACGTCACGTCATGCGAGGGCTTGAGCAATTAGTGGGCTCGTTTCGAGGCGAACGCGTGCTGTTTCAGCCTCAGAAATTTGCTGACGATCTTGGCATGAAATGGGACGCCGTCAAACGAGCGATCCGCGAGCTAACCAATCTGCCCGCGGTCAACTACATTCCGCCGTTTCGTGGTCGAGCGGTCCATGTGCTCGATCGAAAGAAACCGTTTCACAAGTTAAACATCGATTTTGCCGAGCTAGAACGAAGGCAGAAGGCGGAATACGACAAATTGCAACGAGTGATCTCGTTGGCGACCACCAAACGCTGCCGTCAGCTGGAAATCCTTGAGTACTTTGGTGACCCGGATCGTAAGCGTTGCCAGAACTGCGACAACTGTGGATCGCGTCCTAAAACTAAACTGATGGAAGCCGGCAAAACGACGCCCGCGTCCAACGCCTGCTTGTACGCCGCTCAGGTGGCACTCAGTGGAACCGCTCGAACGCATGGTCGAGTTGGTAAAACTCTACTGGCACAGATGCTGACGGGGTCGGAAAACAAAAAAGTAAAACAGCTGGGCCTGAATCGACTAAGCACTTTCGGGTTGCTCAAACCCCTTCGCCAATCTGATGTCGTTCAGCTGATGGAGTTTTTGATCAATCAAGGCTTTATCGATCAGGTCGAGACCACAAAATTCCGACCGACCGTCTTGATATCGGATTCCGGCACCGAGCTGATGGCAGGGAAGCTACCTGCCGACATGCCGTCGATGATGCCCGACCTGTTGGTACGGACGTTGAC
Organism: uncultured Pirellulaceae bacterium; assembly: GCA_964563475.1. Classification (GTDB taxonomy): domain Bacteria; phylum Planctomycetota; class Planctomycetia; order Pirellulales; family Pirellulaceae; genus Mariniblastus. The sequence goes on along the minus strand of CAZLYM010000142.1, from coordinate 3,292 downwards.
GTCTAGGCTTCGTGGGAAAGTTCCTCACGTCCGCGACGAATCATCTGACTCCGAAGGCTTGCAGAGCCATTCGGATTCTGACAACCACGACGAAGACGATCCTCCAATCAGCAGGGCAGTGCAGGAAGCTGGCATGGACTACGAATCGAATTTTGTTGAACCGGATCAGGATTCGTCGGTTCCGTTCATCGAGTCTGATCCGCCTGTCGATCTGGATAGCACTTCGGCCGAATTGGCCAATGCTGCGGTCGATTCGGTTGACGTGGCGGAGGAGTTCACTTCGCCAGCAGCTTTCGACGACGCGACGCCTCCCACCGATACAAGCACCATCGAGCGTCATGACTCAGCCGCATCGTCCACCGTTCGTCCCGGATTTTACTGGACTTGGAAATTGCTGTCCGACGGCTACTCGGTGGATGAAGTCGCACAAGTCCGCAACATGGATCAACAAACGGTACTCGAGCACACGCTTCGCGCGGCCGAAGACCAACTGGTGGTCGAACCTAGCTGGGTACTGTCACCCACCAAACAAACTTTCCTAAAACAATTTGTGGATCAGCATCCGGACCAACGCCCCGCTGGCCTGCTGAGTAAGCTGCCCGCTGGCGTCACGGCAAAAGAATTACTGCTGTTCCTTGCCTGTCGCCCGGAGTGATAGCTGAGCGTTCAAAATTTCACACGGTCGTCAGGTTCTGGCTCTGGCCACTTATTTCCCGTTGTCAACGCACTTAAAAAAAGCCCATGACGCGGATTCGCCCGACTGTCCACCTCGACAAATGCCCTTAGATGCCACCTCATGATTTTGCGCTGTTCGGGCCCGATTTGCTCGGGTGTCGCATTTGTGTGAGTTATTCCGGTTGAATAAGTTGGCATTCTTCACGGTTATGCCAACACACGTCGCCATAAAGGGGAGCGTGGGCTACAATTTTCGGTCTTTGATGCTGGATCAGGCCGAGAAACGGGCTTCCCGAGTACTCGAACGATTCGCATCAAGGACAAGTTGAGGAATGTCAGAGCACAACACGTCGTGAACACGTATCGCTTCCATGCCCAAACCTCCTCCGCTTCGGAAACATTCAACGAAAACTATCCGACTTAGCCACGTCGCCCGCTCGACGCTCAGGCACAAGCCTAATGAATAAAGAATCAAAACAAGACAATTCTTCTCAGAACAAGCAGTCTGAATCCGAAGGCTCACCAATCAAGAACACCAACTACTTGGTGCCGCTATTGCTCTTGGCCGGTGTGCTGATTTTTTCCGTCCTTACCTTTCATAGCAGTCGGCATTCGAGGATCACCTACGGTTATTTTCAGAAGCTGATCAAAGGCCACGACTTCAACGGCAAACCGATCCTAGGCGAGGATGGTGAGCCTATAATGCCACTGGTCGAAAATATCACCTTCACTCCAGAAGGCGCCACCGGAATCTTCACAGTAATCCCGTCGCCCGAGCCAACTTGGCAAGATGGCAAGCTGATCCAACCGGATCCAGATGACAAACTGCAACAGCGATTCATTGTCGATCTGTCCAACAACGAACTGTCTCGTGAACGCATCGAGAAGGAATTGCGAGAAGCAGGCGTCAACAGCATCACGGTTGCTCAACCAAGCAACTTCTTGGACATCCTAGGCACGATACTGATGTTCGCGCTGATCGGATCGATGTTGTACATGTTCCTGTTTCTGCGGCGCTCTCAGAGTCAGATGATGGGTGGCGGTGGATTTCTGTCGAACTTTTCTCGTAGCCCTGCTAAAAAATATGAGTCGATGGATCAACCCATCACGTTCAAAGATGTGGCGGGCTTAGAAAACGTGAAAGCAGACCTCGGCGAGATCGTCGACTTCCTCCGTGACCCAACGAAGTTCCAACGGCTTGGTGGTCGAGTCCCCAAAGGTGCCTTGCTAATCGGACCGCCGGGAACCGGAAAAACGTTGCTCGCACGAGCCGTCGCTGGCGAAGCGGAAGTACCTTACTTTTCCGTCAATGGTAGTGAGTTCATTCAGATGTTCGTTGGTGTCGGAGCCAGCCGCGTCCGTGACCTCTTCGCAACTGCAAAAGCCCAGTCACCCGCGATCATTTTCATCGATGAAATCGATGCTGTCGGTCGACAACGGGGTGCCGGCTTAGGCGGTGGCCACGACGAACGAGAGCAGACGCTCAACCAAATCCTCGGTGAAATGGACGGTTTCCAAGGTACTGATGCTGTCATCATTCTGGCCGCAACCAACCGCCCCGACATTCTGGATCCGGCGTTGCTGCGTCCGGGGCGTTTTGATCGGCACGTCACCGTCAGCCGTCCGACCAAAACTGGCCGACTCGCGATTTTCAAAGTGCACGTTCGTGAAGTTCCTCTTGGACCCGACGTCGATCTGGAAGTTATGGCTCAGGCGACTGCCGGCATGACCGGAGCCGACATTAAAAACCTAGTCAACGAAGCCGCTCTCTGGGCCGCTCGTAAGAACAAGACCAAGGTCGAAATGGAGGACTTCTATTACGCTCACGACAAAGTCCTCATGGGGGCGGCGCGTGAAGAAGTACTAAGTGCCAAAGAGAAAGAACGTACCGCCTACCACGAAGCCGGTCACACCATCGCCGCTTGGTTCCTAGAGGGAGCCAGCCCGGTCCACAAAGTCACCGTGATTCCTCGTGGACAAGCGTTGGGGGTCACGCAGATGGTTCCTGACGAAGACCGTATGAACATGTCGGAAAAGGAACTGCAAGACAACCTAGTTGTATTGTTGGCCGGTCGAGCTGCCGAGCAAATCATCTACGATGAATTGACCGTTGGCGCCGAAAACGATCTGGAGCGAGCCACTTCGATGGCACGCCGCATGGTCACGCATTGGGGCATGAGCGAGCGATTGGGCCCAGTCAGCTACAAGATGACCGACGATGATCCGTTCTTGGGTCGCGAGATGCACAAGAGTCGCCAGTTCAGCGAACACACGATGGAAGTCATCGACGAAGAAGTCCATCAAATTCTCGAGGCGGCCGCCAAGAGTGCTATCGAATTACTCGAGAAGCATCGCAAGAATTTGCAAGCGATCACCGATGGTCTGGTTGAAGAAGAAGAGCTTGATCGGCACCAGATTGCGGATCTGATTGGACCTTCGGTCCACGTCAGTCGTGAAGCCGAACTACCCGACCGCGACGGAAAGTTAAAAAGCAGCAAGGACAAGGATGCGGATGCGGAAACTGCAGCTTCCGAAAATTCGAAGTCAGAAAATTCGAAGTCGGAAAGTTCGTTGAACGGCTCCGAAGCATCAGGCTCAGACGCCGACGATTCCAAAG
>CAZLYM010000141.1:6885-11450 GCA_964563475.1 uncultured Pirellulaceae bacterium | reverse complement strand
TCACGCTTCGGGTTTTGAACTTTTGGGATAGACTCTTAGTCCGCTTCGTTTGAAACCCCCAAGTTGCCAATCAGAAGAAATGCGTCACCAAGCACATCGACTTCCTGATCCGCATTAAAATCACCTTCAGCCCAAGCAACTGATTCTACTGAACCGAGGTTGCCAACCAACGTAAATGCGTCTTCGAGCACCGTAACGGAACCGTCCAGATTGGCGTCTCCGATGAACGTCCCAGTCGCTCCATTTGACGTTTGCACAAAGTCTGATATCAGCAGATCATGATCGGTCAACGTGATTTCGCCATCTCCGTTGAGATCAAAGGCAGGGTTAAAATTAGGATCGCTGTTATCCAATCCAAGTTGGCTGGGATAGAGGTTGATGTCGTTGACGTCCACAATTTCGTCTGCGTTAAAGTCTCCGGCGGCGGGCACCAGTGTGACAGTGACTCTTGCCCCTGAATCGGCCCCGTCCGGGTTATTGCTGGAAAATCCCCCGAAGTTAGTATTGAGCGATGTTTCAATCGGCGACCCGTCCTCCAGCACACCTGTCAAAGTCACATTGCGATTCGAAACAACAAACTCTTGCCCGGGGACTAGGTTTTGAATCGGCTGTCCGTCGAGCGCAAACGCAGTCCCAAATAGATTCACTGTGCTACCGGAAAAAGCACGAATCGAGAAGATGTCTCCTCCGTGGATGTCGACAACCCCGGAAGAAAAAATATCGGGGAACCGAGTCACGCGTCCTCCGTTGATAGTGACACTGCTGCCGCTAAAGACGCCGAAGCTTTCAAGCTGACCATCATTGAGTGTCAACTGGGTCTGATCAAACAACTGAAAGAATCCACCGACCTGTCCGCCGTTAACGGTGACTTGATTGTTCGAGTTGGTAAACCCAGTTGGAATCCCGGTCGCACCAATCGCGACATTGCCACTGTTGATATTCAGCGTGCCGTTACTCAGGTCGACACTCAACCCAATCGTTCCACCATTCACGTTGACCGTCGTGCCATCGGGAATGATCGTTCCGTTTTGGATTGTCTGTCCGGGTAGTAGATCAATTGTTTGAGCAAAAACGTGCTCAGTTGAGCCGGAACCACACGTGACACAAAAAACTGAAAGAAGAGTAAGCGAGCGTGCAATGAAAGTTTGCATGAGATCCACCAAATTGACGAACAGGTTGGCAACGGGATGTTGAACTTATGTAGATCATATCTGTTAAGTGAGCAAAACAAACGTGGCGAGGGGTGATGGCAGATAACATTTAGTGCTGAGAAGTCCTTATTGGTGTCCTAGCTCACCAAGCCGCAGCGTAAGCGGACATCGGGAAACGAACTTGCACTCTCAGACGAAAAACACACGGTCGTCGCGAAGCCAAGGGCTACCGACGCTGCCGGTCACGATCAGGGGCATCTGAAAGTGGATTCGTTTCTTTCTGTCTAGGATCAACGAATTCGCGGACGTCCGACGTTCGTTTGCACCGATTACGCGGGTCGCCACGGTCATACCGGAAACAGATTTTGAATTTTCTCTCTCCGAAAACAAAGTCTTTGCCATCTCTTGGTTTGTTTCTGACCTACGTTTCAAAACATCGTTACGGTGCGAGTGGCCCAAAATGGGCTTGGCTCCGTTCCCCCTGCGTCTGAGCCCGTTCATGGATTACTCATGAAGTATTTGTCAAACAAAAGTCGATCCCGACGATCAATCGCCGGTTTCCGCAAACGCGGTGCTGCGTGCGTGGAGATGGCTATCGTGCTACCAATTATGTTCCTGATCACGCTGGGAACACTGGAGACATGCGAGGGAATATTCTTGATTCAAAAAGTCAAGATTGCCGCTTTCGAGGGAGCGAGTGTCGCAGTCCTCCGCGGCGGATCGGATGAAGGTGTAGAAAATGCCGTCAGCAGCTACTTGGACGCCCGCGGTGTCAAATACGAAAACATCAGTAGCGTCGTTTCCATGGATCCAAGCCCGGAATTGGCAAATGATCTTGATCCAGTCCGAGTGACTGTCACCATCCCAACTTCGGACAATTTTCGAATGCCGACAAGTTTTTACAGGTTTTGGACTGGCGGCGAAGTATCGGCGGAAGTTGTGATGTTCAAAGAATCAGCTCCATCAGCACCGTAGCTTTGATTCCCTAACCTCCACAGACCATTATCCTTCATCTCGCGCCACAGAAGCTTGCACATGAACAGAATACTCAACAACAAAAGACGAAACCGAACCGGGGCTACGGCTGTCGAGTTCGCGATGGTTTCACCAGTGTTCTTTCTAATGCTTTTTGCGTGCTTTGAATTCGGAAAAATTTCGATGGTCGAAGCCTTTGCAGAGAATGCAGCGTTTAAGGCCGCTCGGCATGTTGTCGTTCTCGGAGCAACCGTTGAAGAGAGCTTTCAGGAAGCGGTTGACACGCTTGCGATCGTAGGCGTCCGAAACGCGCAGGTCACGATTGAGCCGTCAACCGATGGATTTATCCAAAACGAAATCGATGACGGCACGGACACGATCACCGTCCGGATTTTGATCCCAATGAAAGACAATCTTATCGTAACAGGATTTTTTAACGACTTCGTAATGGAAAAAGAAGCCGTACTGTCCACAGAACGATTTCGAAACAACGCTGACTAGTCAGACCCCGACCCCAAGCGTCTGTACAACCAAATCCAACCGAAGTAAAGATGTAACAGATTAGTACAGGAAAATAAACAATGAAAATCAAGCAATATCGACATGGTGCAATTGTTCCTTTATTTGCAGTTGTGCTACCCGTCATGCTGATTCTATGTTTCATTGCGATGAACTTATCGTTCATGCAGCTAACAGAGACCGAGCTAAAGATCGCAACCGATGCTGCTGCTCGTGCTGGTGGCCGAGCATGGAGCACGTCCCAAGACATCGATGTTGCTCGCGATTTCGCGAGACGAGCTGCAGAGTTGAACACGGTTTCTGGCCACCCTTTAGTGCTTGACGCAGGTGCATCCAGTTCGGAGATCGTTTTTGGAACCTCTACTCGTGGTGCCAACAGCGGTCGATATGAGTTTATTCCCGTTGACGACTCAGTGGTCGCGAACGGTGCCAGGGTTTCGGGAGTTCAGGTTTTCTCAAATCAACCAACGAACTTACTGTTTAAGGTCGCAAACATCACTAGCTTTAACCCTTCAGCAACGTCCGTTTCCACTCAAGTCGACCGGGACATCGCTTTGGTCATTGATCGTTCAATATCGATGGCGTTTTACGAAGACAGTACAGCGATGCGTGCTGTGATTGCAGATCTCAAAGCCGCAGGCACGATCAATGCGACCGAAGCGGACGATGCACGCCGATTCAGAGGATTTTCTCCCAACGTACTTAAACACCTGTCAGGGGAGATGCTGGAATACGCAATTTCTCTGAACGCAAATCACGGAACGGGTGTACCCATTCATTCGCGATGGTCAGTCCTTGAAACTGCATCGGAAGCATTCTTTCAAATCCTCCGGGATACCGACCAAATTGAACAGGTATCGATCTGCTCATTCGCAAATGATTCTCGCGTCGATCTTGAGCTTACCTCAGACATGACACTGGCAGAAGACACGGTTAAAACGCTGTTTCCAATTGGTTCAACGGCAATTGGTGACGGACTGTTGTCTGGCTTAGACGCACTCACAGGTAACGCCGCTAGGCAGTCCGCAGCAACGTCGATCATTCTGTTTACAGACGGCGTCAAGAATGGTGGTATCGATCCAGATTCGGCAGTTCAGCAGATCTTGGACAACAATCCAAATACCGTGATTCACACAGTTACGTTTACCGAAGGGGCCGATCAGGTAACAATGAAGGCACTGGCCAAAGCCGCAAACGGACAGCACTTCCACGCCAATACCGGCGACGAACTGGTAGACGTCTTCGAAGAAATCGCAGCAAGCCTACCAACGATCATTACGCAGTAGAGTCGGGAATGGCTCTCAACCAGTAACCAGTTGCTTGCCTTCGTCCAGTTGAGTCGCTCGAACGTGATGACATTCTCAGGTTGACCGCTACGTTACTTTAGCGAGTGATCAATCGATGTTAGATTCGGCTGAATCGCGATTCATTCGATTCGCGAATGATTCGATTTTTTTCGCCAAGCCGTTCCTCGAACTGCGACTTCAGTGACAATAGCTGAGTTCGAGCTGCTTTATTGACCAACAAATCGAGCTCAGCTTAACCGATGCGCCCAGAAGAATTGCCCACCGCCGCATCTAGTTTTTGCTGAAGATCGACCGAGATTTTGCGTTGAGCGTTAAGCTCACTCCTAAGAGACTTCGCAACGTTCAAATACCCCAAACCTTGCGTGTAGTTACTTTTCGACTTGGCGACAACCTGTTCGAGAAGTTCTTTGTTCTTGGCGTGAGCAAATTTGTATTTCCTGACCTTGTTCAGCAACTTGTCGATATGCTGCTGATTTTCAGTCGCCGTACTGACTTGCTTTTCAAGTTCTTCAATTTGGGCCCTTTTGGCATCCAAGACCTGAAGTAGCTCGGCTCGCTGCGTCCCCTCTTTGTCGAATGCCATTTTCAACTCAGCAAGCTCTTGTTGCTGCTG
>CAZLYM010000141.1:4076-6785 GCA_964563475.1 uncultured Pirellulaceae bacterium | reverse complement strand
CGATCCAAATCAGCACTAAGCCGTTGGTTCGTTTCCTCAAGTTGCGAACACAATGTGGTTTGCTGTACGTGCTTCTTCGTTGAAGCAGCCAGTTTGCGTTCAACTTCTTCGGCGTGTTGTTGCAAGATTTTTGCTTGCTCTTCAAGCTCGATGTGCTTAGCAGTCTGAGAGCTTAACTCATCGTCGCGCTCCGCGATGCCCTCCTGAAGCCGAGCGTTTAGCTGTTGTTCTTGTTCAAGTTTCGTGGAGGTTTGAACCAAATTCTGATCAAGTTCTTTGTTGCGCAAGCCGAGCGATTCAAAACTTGCTACCAGTTCGGAATGCTTGGTTAGCCGCGCCGTCAGCTGAGCGTTTTCTGCTAATTTTTCGTTGACTTGTTTTTTCAGTTCAGTGGCCAGTGACTGCTCCTGATCGAGCAACTCTAGGGTTTCAGAAAGTTCAAGCTGAGCGTTTTGAGCCTGCTTCTCAAACACTGCTGCTCGGGTCTCCGTTTCGCTTAGCTTTGTCTCGCGCTCAGTTTGCGTTGCAGTCAAGGCCGTTAGTTCGCTCGTCTTGGAAGCCAATTCCTTTCTCAGTGCATCGGCCTCGGCAGTATTTTCAGACAGGCTGTCAAGTTTCGATTTGAGCCTCTTGGTTTCATCTTGCAACGAAGTTAACTCGTCCGCTGATTGGGACAGTTTCGACTCTAACTGGCTGCAGACATCTTTGTGTTGGGATTCTGCCTGTACCGCTGAACTCGTCGCGTCGTCAAGTTTCGCTTGAAGCAGTTGAGTCGCCTTCGCTTGGTCATGTGCGTTTTTGGTAAGTGCTGCTTGAGTCGAAGAAAGCTCTTCCTGCAACTCCGCGATTTGAAGTGTCGCTGAATCAAACTCGTCTTTTGTCTGTCTGAGAAGATCTTGCTCTGACTTAAGTTTCGCTTCGACGGCCATTCTCGAGTCCGTAAGCTTCTTTGATTCAACGGTCGCTTTCTTTGACTCAGCCGTCACGTTGGCCAGCCGTGCAGTAGACTCCTCAAGCTTGGATTTTAGCTCCGCATTCTCCTTAACCAGCCGTTCGGTAGCTTCCTCTTGGTGGGCAACTTCCTCCTCAACCTGAGCTAAATCGGCAGTCAGCGACTCAATTGATTTTTGTGCTCTCTCTAGTTCCGTCCGAGCTTGTTTTTCCTGCTCCTTCGAACCTGTCAATTGTTCAGCCAATTCTTGGCCGTGTTTTTGAGATTGTTCAAATAACTTGGCATTGGAAGACGCTGATTTTTGAGCCTCGGTTGACGTGACTTTCAACTCGGTCAAGTCTGAGCTCCGGTCAGCCAACTCTTGCTTCAATGCTGAAATCTGCTCGTCAAGCAAACCTGCTCGCGACGCCTGTTCGACTAACTCAATCGATTCATCTTTGGCCACCTTGATTTGCGATTGCAATGTGACGTTTTGCTCGCTCTGTTTTTCCAGTTCCGAATCAGCCAAGTCAAGCTTTTTCTGAAGCGAATCAGCAAGCAACTGCAAGTCACTGTTCTTCGCTTCCAGATCGGCGACGCTATCTGATTTGGATTTTAGCTCCGCATTCTCCTTAACCAGCCGTTCGGTAGCTTCCTCTTGGTGGGCAACTTCCTCCTCAACCTGAGCTAAATCGGCAGTCAGCGACTCAATTGATTTTTGTGCTCTCTCTAGTTCCGTCCGAGCTTGTTTTTCCTGCTCCTTCGAACCTGTCAATTGTTCAGCCAATTCTTGGCCGTGTTTTTGAGATTGTTCAAATAACTTGGCATTGGAAGACGCTGATTTTTGAGCCTCGGTTGACGTGACTTTCAACTCGGTCAAGTCTGAGCTCCGGTCAGCCAACTCTTGCTTCAATGCTGAAATCTGCTCGTCAAGCAAACCTGCTCGCGACGCCTGTTCGACTAACTCAATCGATTCATCTTTGGCCACCTTGATTTGCGATTGCAATGTGACGTTTTGCTCGCTCTGTTTTTCCAGTTCCGAATCAGCCAAGTCAAGCTTTTTCTGAAGCGAATCAGCAAGCAACTGCAAGTCACTGTTCTTCGCTTCCAGATCGGCGACGCTATCTGATTTATTGGCGAGGTCACCGGATACGGATGCCAGTTGTTCGTCCAGCTGTGCTAGTTCAGCTGTCTTCAATTCAAGCGATTGTTGCGCAGCCTCCAATTCCGATCGAAGTTGGCTTTCCAACCGTTCGGCGTCCGACAATTGTTCTATCAAATGCTGGTGCGAGGCACCCAAGTCAACTGAAGAAACTGTACCTAGTGCCCCTGACTGCTCGAGCGATACACTTTCTGTATGCCACTCACTCTCTTCGCGGGTATCGCGATTATCAAATTCCGTAGTCTCATCAAGGACAGTCTCATCGTCAGGTTCCACGACCATCGTTTGTGACGGTTGCTCGTCAGGCGTTAATGTTTGTTTTGCTACTGGCTTCCAATAGTAAGTGACTTGATCCGAGCCGCCGCCCAAGGCAGGAGCCCCAAAGCCAGCCAATTGCTGGAACCAAGCAACTGTTCTCCGGAACTTGCGTGAGACGCGATAAAGTATAAAGCCCCAGTACCATGCAATCACAAAAACTGCGAACAGAATTGCGGCTAGGCAAGCGAGCAGTTGCAGTTGTGTCAATTTGACAGAAGCAATCATTGAAAAAAAGTCAGACGGATTACCCTGCGCAATCGACATTTGCTCAATCACCGGTGACGAGCCGAACTTCGTC
>CAZLYM010000141.1:0-3976 GCA_964563475.1 uncultured Pirellulaceae bacterium | reverse complement strand
TTTGCCGTCAAGGCAACGCCCGAGAAAGTCGCACACTTCTACGAATTCGCAGTAACAGCCGGCGAAAGAATTCGCGTGGACGCGGAGGATTGGATCTTTCAATTGTGACATCTGGAGAAACCAACAGCTTGGTTGGCCCGTGGGAAACGGGGCGATGCTGAACTCTGGTCGTAAAGTCTTCTAGGCGTTCCTTGAACGATCTGCTCAAGGGCAATTGGTTCGCCAAACGTCGAACGTTTTCATCCGAGTCCCCAAACATCTTGGTCAGATACTGCCATGCGTGCATCCGGTGAAGACAGCGTGCAGTTGCGCGTCGTATGCAAGATGATTCAGATTGGCTATGTGCCGCGACTATCCTGCTCCCGATCGAGCCACCGCAGCGTCCCCGCACCCAGATGGCCAGACGAACAACTTCGTCATGATCAGATCTCTTGATGACACGAGTGAGAGCAATCACCGGTCTTAGCTGTTCCAGTGTCCTGATCGTTTCTCGATGGTGAATAAGCCAGTTGGTATCCTGTGCCTTGGCCGAGGAAGCTACGAGGTCGAGAAACAGCCCAAGTGACCTGACTGAACCAGGGCTCAAACGGTACTTCTTCCCCAACAGATAGAAGTGATCGTCGCTATAGCGAATGGGAAAGCCGAGAATCTCGGAACTGGTCATCATGTTCCATTTTCCTTTGCGTCAAACCGGCGTAGAAAAACGAATGCCGAACCCTACGGACTGAAAACCGGCAGGTAGTTCAACGGCATCTGGAGAATGATGCAGGCCATGGCCGCTCCGAACTGTGGGCCGGCTTCGGTACTTCTCCAGCTGCCCTCATCGGTTTGGTTTTTGACCAATTGATCTCGAATCGCCGGGTACCAATCGTTCCAATGTTTGCCGCCAGCGTGCCACATGGCCTGAATGGCGTAGTAGTTGGAATAGAAGTAATGTCCCCCGCCCTGCGTTGCGCCCGTCGGCTTGAACTTTTGCAAATATTTGAGCCCTGTTTCAACCGCTTCGCCTTCGTAGATGCCGGCACTGTACAGCGAGGTGACTCCGGCGGCCGTCATCGCGAATGTTGTATGGCCTCCGTTGAGTGTATATCGGAAGCTGCCGTTTTTGTTCTGGCTACGCTTTACGTATTCGATGCATTTGCTGCGTACCTCGTCCGGGACATCAATACCCGCGTCTCGGGCTCCCCGCAGTCCCATGATCTGGCACACCGTGATAGAGAGGTCGGCGTCGGACTTACGAGGCCGATAACGCCAGCCACCTTGGTCATTCTGGGTCTCGCAGGTCAGTTCGACCGCCTTGCGCAGCTTTTTGCCGATCTCTGCTTTCTGCGTCATGCCATAGGCTTGCGACAGGAACAACATACTGAACCCGTGGCCATACATGTTCTCGCGTGCTCCGTTGTCGGACATCGCGATGTAACCGGTGTCTCGAACATTTTTCAAAACGAACTCGACGCACAGGTCGATCGCTTTTCCGTAAGGCCCCTGCCCCGGCGCATGTCCGCCACACATCAATGCGAGTCCTCCCAAGGAGGCCGTGGCAACTCCACCGGCCAACCCACTGTTGGCGAACGCGCCGCGGTTGCGACCAGATTTGATCTGGGTGCGTTTCAAATACGCGAGCCCCTTATCAATCGCACGTTGGGTTTTACCGCTGATCAGCTGAGCCGGTGATTTCTCGTTGGTGCTGTCCTTCCGATCAAGCAACGCCGCTGCGACGGAACTTCGGTGAGGCAAAGCGGCGGCGGCAAGTGGAGCCACAGCAAACGCTGCAGCCAATTGATGGAATGCACGCCGGTCAACCACGCGGTCCACTTGAGAAGGAGTCGCCATGTTCTGTTGTTTGTTTCGGGCCATCGTGAGCTCTTTCGAGTTAGTTTGAGTGCCGAGTTGGTTTGAGACACCGAGTTGGTTTGAGACACGCTGCTGAGTCTCCTTAGTGACTCATTCACTATTCTACACTACTACACTGCACCCCATTCTACGGTTTGTCGGTCAATCCGCAAAACCGAAACCGTTTTCGAATCGACCAATCAACCTTCAAAAGCAGGCGTAGCTTGGCAGACTGCCAATTGACCTGCGGGTAAAAGCCTCGATAATCGACTCTTTCCAATATCGAATTGAAAAAAGCCAATTTACCAAAGTTTTTAACCCAGATTTCAGGTTATACCATGTCGACAGCGACAGCCGATATTCAAACGCTCGCAATTAACACCATTCGAACGCTATCAATGGACGGCGTACAAGCAGCCAATAGCGGACATCCGGGGACTCCGATGGCGCTGGCTCCGGTTACTTATTCGCTGTGGAACGATCACTTGAACTACGATCCGGCCAATCCGCAATGGATGGCCAGAGATCGTTTTGTGCTCTCGTGTGGCCATGCCTCGATGCTGTTGTATTCGATCTTACACATCGCGGGAGTCTCTGCGTTGGGCAAAGATGGCAAGCCAACCGACAAACCGGCCGTATCGCTGCAAGACATCAAAAACTTTCGCCAGCTGCATAGCCCTTGTGCCGGGCATCCGGAATACGGATACGCGACCGGCATCGAGACAACGACCGGCCCACTAGGGCAAGGTCTTGGCAACAGCGTTGGGATGGCGATCGCCGGCAAGTGGTTGGCGGCAACTTATGATCGGCCGGGATACGAGCTATTCGGCTTCGACACGTACACCATTTGCAGTGATGGCGATGTGATGGAAGGCATTGGCTGTGAAGCCGCGTCGTTGGCCGGCCACTTGAAGTTGTCCAATCTATGCTGGGTTTACGACGACAATGAAATCACGATCGAAGGTCGCACCGAACTGGCTTTCAGTGAAGACGTTGAAGCCCGGTTCAAAGGCTTGGGATGGCACGTGGTGACAGTGACCGATGCCAACGATGTCAAGGCAATCGACGCCGCATACCAATCCTTCAAAGATTGCACCGACAAGCCAACGCTGATCATCTTGAAAAGCATCATCGGCTGGGGAGCCCCAAACAAGCAGGATACTTCCGGTGCTCATGGATCGCCTTTGGGGGATGACGAGATCAAGTTGGCGAAAGAGAATTACGGCTGGCCGGCTGATCAGAAGTTTTTGGTGCCCGGGGAAGTACTGGAACACTTCAAAGGGACACTCGCTAAGCGAGGCGGCCAGTCGTACGAAGCGTGGGCCGCAAAGTACCAAGAGTACAAAAGCAAGTTCTCGAAGGAGGCGGCGGAGCTTGAGTTAATGCAAGCCGATGAACTGCCCGAAGGTTGGGAAAAGAGCCTGCCTGTTTTTGACGCCGATGCCAAAGGGATGGCGACTCGTGCTTCGTCCGGGAAAGTCTTGAATGCCGTCGCGAAGGCGATTCCGTTTTACATCGGAGGCTCAGCAGATCTCGCCGGGTCAAACAAGTCAAACAATGACGACCCGGAAGCCGGGCACTTCGGAGCGAAAGACTACAGCGGAAAGAACTTTCACTTTGGAATTCGCGAACACGTGATGGGAGCCGCTTGCAACGGCATGTCACTTTGCGGGATCCGCCCTTACGGAGCAACGTTCTTTGTCTTCACCGACTACCTGCGACCAAGCCTACGCCTGAGCAGTATCATGCATCAGCCAGTCATGTACATCATGACCCATGATTCGATTGGCTTGGGCGAAGATGGACCGACTCACCAGCCGGTCGAACACATGGCGGCTTGCCGTTCGATCCCGGGTGTATTGGTGATGCGTCCGGCCGACGCGAACGAAGTTTCGGCATGCTACAAAGCAGCGTTATCCGACAAAAAACGGCCGTCGGTCATGGTTCTTTCGCGTCAGAATCTGCCGACGCTTGATCGAACGAAATTCGGCAGTGCCGACGGAGCCACCAAGGGCGGCTACACGGTACTCGACAGCGACGGAACTCCCGATGCGATTTTGATCGGAACGGGTAGCGAAGTTCAAATCTGCCTCGATGCGGCCGAAGTGCTGGCGAAGGATGGCGTGAAAGCTCGCGTTGTCAG
>CAZLYM010000140.1:7508-11506 GCA_964563475.1 uncultured Pirellulaceae bacterium | reverse complement strand
GATTGCTGACCCGCTACAATGCTCGCATGCGATTTTCGGCCCCTAAACTGATCGACTGTACGAACGGTGGGCGAAGTGCGGACCGACCGACCGAACTGTTCATCGTCGAAGGTGATTCAGCCGCCCGATCGATCAAGCAAGTTCGCGACGCTTCGTTCCAAGCCATTCTGCCGATGCAGGGGAAGCCGATGAATGCGGTCAAGGCAAATCTGGAGCACTTGAAAAAGAACGTCCAGTTTGCGGCGCTGTTCGATGCGTTGGGCGTTGATCTGGAAAACCAGAACCGCGAAGAAGATATTCGCTACGAGAACATTATCCTGCTGTTCGATCCTGACGCCGATGGAATTCACGCGCGGACGTTGATGCTATTGTTCTTTCACAAATGGATGCGGTGGTGGCTGGATGCTGGCCGAATCTTCGATGCTCATGCGCCGCAGTGGGAGATCGTGTCCCCTGCCCTGCCCCAGCCTGCTTATGCTGCGACGCCAGCTCATCTGCAACGCGTGCGAAAGCACTTGCGTGAGAAGGGGATCACGGAAATGAAAACCAGGCGCTTTCGAGGGATTGGTAGCATCGATGGCCAGATTCTGAAGAAGCGATGCGTCGACCCGGCTAGCCGCGATTTGACGACGCTGACGGCCGAACATGCTCAGGTGGCGATGGACGTGTTTCGTGACCTGCAATCGGTTGCCCGTGGCTCCAGACGAAGTGAGAGGGAGTAACCGTGGATGGCTACGGACGAAAACTGATAGGGTGGCAGACGAGACAAAACGGGCCTGTCGATAGCTCGGGCTCTATCGGCCTGTGGGTATATTTCATTCGGCATCTCGCCTAAAACGGATCAGATCAAAAGACAGAATGAGCATCGCTTCGTATACTAAGACCGATCCCACAAAGCTTATCCCGTAGTCGCCGTTAAGATCATCGCTTGGGGCTGCGAACTTCTGGGTGGGTTCCGGTGTCTTCAGTTGTATTATCAGACATATCAAATTTCCCAAAAGGTTTGCCTCGATGGCACGAGTTGTTTTAGCCATGTCGGGCGGCGTTGATTCCAGCGTCGCCGCTCACCTGTTGCAAGAGCAAGGTCACGAAGTGATCGGAGTGTTCATGCGCCATGGCGAGAAAGCCGTTTCTGCGTGTTCGATTGATGGACAGGCTGAATCGTCTCCGTTGTTGCCGGTATTGAACAATCGAGCCGACCACAAACAGGGGTGTTGTAGTGCGTCGGATGCCGAAGACGGTCGCCGCGTCGCAGAGAAATTGGGTATCCCGTTTTACGCGCTGAACTTGGAAGAAGAGTTTCGCGGCATTATCGATTACTTTGTAGACGAGTACACGATCGGTCGGACGCCCAACCCGTGCGTGATGTGCAATAACAAAATTAAGTTCGGCAAGTTGTTCGATTACGCGGACAGTGTCGGAGCCGAATTTCTCGCGACTGGGCATTACGCTCAACTGATTCGCGATAGCGCGGGTGCCACCGGCGCCGCGGGAGAAGCGAGGCCTCGTTTGATTCGCGGTATCGACGATGGTAAGGACCAATCGTACGTGTTGTTTGGGGTCAAGCCAAAGTATTTGGATCGGATGTTGCTCCCCGTTGGCCAGTACGACAAACCTTTCATTCGAAAAGTTGCGGGTGAGCTTGGTTTGAATGTCGCCGAAAAAAAGGACAGCCAAGAAATCTGCTTTGTGACTTCCGGGAAGCATGACGAATTTGTTCGACAGCGACGGGGAGATGTCACGAACGATGCGGGAGGCATCACGGCGGGCAACATCATGACGACTGCCGGAGAAGTGGTGGGTCAGCACCCCGGCATCGAGGGCTTTACGATCGGACAACGCCGTGGGTTGGGAGTCGCAATGGGCGAGCCCTATTTCGTGGTGCGGATCGAGCGAGAAACGAACGATGTGGTGATCGGACCGATCGGAGATCTGGGGCGGCAGGAATTGACCGCCAGTCAGACGAACTGGTTGACTCAGCTGACCGAGAATGAGTTTCGCTGTGAGGCTCAGATTCGCTACAACGGATCGGCGTACGCAGCCAAGGCGACCATTTTGCCCGACGACAAACTAAGAATCGAATTCGATTCGCCTCAAAATGGAGTGGCTCCCGGTCAGGCGGTCGTGTGCTACGTGGGCGATCAGGTGCTGGGCGGTGGCTGGATCGATTGATCCTAGAAATCGCGTTTTTCGCCGTTTCTTTTTGGTGTTTGCAAAACGCTCGTGGGACATCTTTTGCGCAGCTACCCTCGTCGAGCAAACAACGCTATGATGAAGGTTACTGTCGAGTAAAAATCGATGGTCGAAAGTTCAACGCGCACGGCCTGATTTCGGAGAAACTTTGTGAGTGCCATTCAGATTGCTACGACTGACTTTATTGGACTGTCTCAGTTGCTGATCGCGCAATTCGCGGCGGAAGATGGTGGCCAGTTTCAGCTGGACGAACTGTGGGGCTACGGAATTCCGGTCGCCCTAGGTGTCGCCTTCTTGATTGCGGTGGCGCTGGTGATGGCTTTCATCAAGTATGGCAAGCTGTGGATGCAGGCGTTCATGTCCGGCGCGAACGTCAGTATGCTCAGCTTGGTCGGTATGGAATTTCGAAAAGTTCGACCGACCGTGATCGTGACGGCAAAGATCATGGCCAAGCAAGCGGGCTTGGATGTTTCCAGAAGAACAGGAATCACAACCGACACGCTGGAGGCTCACTATCTGGCGGGCGGTGATGTGATGCGAGTCATCAACGCAATCATTGCAGCTCAACGAGCCAATATCGATCTGGATTTTGATCGAGCGGCTGCGATCGATCTGGCCGGTCGTGATGTGATGGACGCGGTCAAGACTAGCGTGTATCCCAAAGTGATCGACTGCCCCGACCCACAACGCAGCGGAAAGAATTTCCTGTCGGCGATGTCCAAGGATGGCGTGGAGCTGAAAATTCGTGCTCGCGTGACGGTGCGTACCAATCTGGAGCAGTTGATCGGCGGTGCCACTGAGGAAACAATCATCGCGCGTGTTGGCGAGAGTATTATTTCCTCGATCGGATCCGCTGATAAGCACCAAGATGTGTTGGAGAATCCTCACTTGATCTCGCGGGCGGTGCTTGAGCGTGGTCTGGATGCTCATACGGCATTCGAGATTGTGTCGATCGATATCGCGGACATTGATGTGGGCGAAAATATTGGTGCTCGATTGCAGGCCGATCAAGCGGAAGCCGATACGCGTGTTGCTCAAGCGGCGGCTGCGAAGCGACGCGCTGATGCGATCGCTCACGAGCAGGAAATGAAAGCTGACGTTGCCAAGCAGAGGGCTCAATTGGTGCTGGCCGAGGCCGATGTTCCTCACGCGATGGCCGAAGCCTTCCGCGCGGGAAACATGTCGGGCAAAGCGAAGTAGCAAGCGTTTCGTTGGCGGGTATCATGGCGAAGACAACCAAAACGAAAAAATATTGGCTGATGAAATCGGAGCCCAATTGTTACTCGATTGATGACCTTGCGGCCGAGCAAACCAAGACGACTCATTGGGATGGCGTGCGGAACTATCAGGCTCGCAACTTCATGCGTGATGATATGAAAAAGGGTGATGAAGTTTTGTTTTATCACTCCAACGCGAAACCGCCGGGCGTGGCCGGGCTGGCAACGATCTATCAAGAGTCGTATCCCGACTTCACCGCGTTTGACCCGAACGAAATGCACTACGATCCGAAATCTAGGCAGGAATCGCCTACTTGGGTGATGGTCGACGTGAAGTTCAAGAAAAAATTCAAACGGTTGATCCCGCTGGAAGAACTCAGGCAACTGAAATCGCTCGATGGTATGGAACTTTTGCGAAAAGGCTCGCGCCTGTCGATCCAGCCCGTTTCGAAGAAGCACTTCGAAACCATCGTCAAATTGGCTTCTAAGTGACCTGCTGGTGGGCGATTGGAAAATGCCTGCACGAAGCGACCGAATGGACGTGAGGAGAGGTTGCCTCCGTCAGGGTTGCTTTCGTTGGCGTTGCTT
>CAZLYM010000140.1:0-7408 GCA_964563475.1 uncultured Pirellulaceae bacterium | reverse complement strand
GTTGCTTTCGTTGGCGTTGCTTAAGTGTTTGGGGCGACGTCACTTGCCTAGGAGATTAATCCATAAAGTCGCCGCAATCGATCGGCTTGTCCCAATTGGCTGGGTTGCCTGATCGTCAATTGCCTCAATTGCGTTGCAGGCGGTCGTGGTTTTGTTTAATGGCTTGGCTGGCTGTGATTCCAGTTTGACTTCCGGTGACGGTCGGTCCGATCATCCGAACTAGAACGTCTTGGTCCGAGGGCTTTTGCTCCGGCGGGCGTAATAAATTGACGGACGGGTGTTCGTTAGATCCGAATCGCACCTGCGGCAGAGAATGGGACCGAAGATGACTCTACGATACACTCACGGTTTTTGGTTGGCTATTTTGATTTGCCTTGTTGGGGCGACCAACATTCAGGCTCAGCCTCCTTTTGGGGGTCTACCTGACGTTGCACTTCCTCCTCCGACTGAGGATACCGGTGACGAAATTGACGACATCTTGGGCGACAGTATCCCTCGTGCTCGTCCGCCCGCCGTCCGACCGATCGAACCATTTTCTCGCCCGGACGACGGAGTCGAAGATCCTGATCAGCCATTTGGAGTGAACGTAAAGTTTGCAGGCTGGGAAGGTGCTGGTGTCGGTGGCGAGTCCGGCCAGCTGAGTGATGAGATTCGCAGTAACTGGATCATGGTCGATTCGAATGGTCGCTTCGAAGGCCGAGTTGTTCCGATGGACAACGCGGTGCTGGGAGAAATGACGGTCTTTCTGTTGAATCGCGGGCGACTGGTCAAGCAGGAGTTCGTTGATGAAAACGGAATTTACTCGTTCAAGGGCGTTCGACAGGGAGCGTATGCGTTGATTGGTTGGAGCGAGGGAGCGTTCTTTGCTTTTGGCTTGAATATTCTCGCGAACACCGAAGACTCGAATCCCCAGATTCCAAATCGAGTTACAACACTCGCGTTTCAAAACCGAACTACGATCAACACGGACTGGATCAAGTACTATGCCCCTCAGGTCGGCTACCGGGTTTTCGGGAGTTACCCTGAAGGGGAAGGCCGAAATGATTCCGAATCGCTCTATGGTTTCATCGGATTGGTTGAGAATCAACCAGATGCCGTTCCAGCGACGTCAATTTCCGGCCACAACGTTGCCAAAACTCCTGACGGCCGCGTGGTTGGACGTGTTCATCAATTGACCTCCGAAACAGGACGGCCTGTCGATGTTCGCAGCACGAAAGTACTGTTGCTGCAACAGGATGGGGTGTTCGCTTCGACAACCACTGACAACTTCGGCGTGTTTGAATTCCCGGACATTCCAACCGGTCGCTATGCGGTGATGGCCGCAGGCCCTGATGGAGCTGGATTGGTTGGCATGAATGTGGTGGACAATAGCCAGCCGTTGATGGATGAAAACGGTGAATTGGCTGACGGAGGCAATTTCGACGACAGCCAGCTGTTCGATTTCACGCTGATATCATCTGAAACGATGGGTTGGTTGAACCACTATGCGACCGAGGTTGCCTACCGTCGCGTGCTGCTTTCACCCCGCCGTCCTCTGCCCAACAATAATCTGGCTCGTGGGAATAATGACGATCGGAATCCATACGATGGTTTCTGTAAATCTCGAAGCACCACATTCCGGCAGTGGGCCGCTCAGTGTCGAGGCCCGTACTGCCAAGATCAAGCCAGCAGACCGGGAGGATTCATTCGGCGGGCCGTTGATGGTCTGGATGACACGCTGGAGAGAGCGTTTAATCCACAGGGGGGCGACGGGATTTCAGGTGGCTTTCACGGTGGCGTTGGGACTACCCCAGGTAACTCTGCTGCTGGGCAAGGTGCTCCTGTGGGATCGGGAGCCTTTACGGCTCCTGTTGGGCCGACCCCTGCTGGGCCTATTGGCCAAGGTAGCGGAACAAGAGCCTTTACGCCTTCCGTTAGTCAAGGTAGCGGAACAAGGTAGCCCTCCTGCCTCCCTTTAAGCGGTTGGTTTATCAGTTGCTACTTTAGAAGTTGCCGCCTCTGCCAAGAGGTTGAGCCATCGCTTCGGTAGCGACTTGGATTAACTCAAGCACGCCGTCCTGAAGATCCATGCGAACACTGAAGCCGTTTTTAAGCGGCTTCAGTTCGTACTGAAGCCGATCCCGGCCTCCTTCGGCAAGAGCGTCTGCCATCTTTTGGACCAAGCCGAGTTCATCGGGTTGAGTCGCTGCGACGAACTCGAAGATTGGGGCAATGTACACGTTGTACAGGCCCAGAGTTGCAGGGGTGTCTTGAGCACCGTTTCGGTCAATGAGTCGAGTTAACAACTCCGTTGGGCTACTGCCAGCGGCGAAGTAGGTCTCTTGTTGGCCGATGCCAATGACAATCTTTATCTGTTCACCAAATACGTCGACCATTTCATCGAGCTCTTCCGGCGTGTTCACACTGAATGTGTGAAACGTGACGTCCTTGTGAGCGCCAGAGTTCAGTTTGACGGTTCCCAGTTCAGCCAGCTTGCCCTCGAATTCTGCCGCCAAGTCTTTCGCCGCTTGTTCGACTTTTTTGGGATCCGTTGTTAGGACTCCACCGGCAAGGTTGATGTTGCCTTTGGCCAAATCGAGCACGATGCCACCGTCTGCCGCTCCATCTTTCAAAGTTTCTAAGAACGCGGTAGACAGGTCAGCCATCGCTTTCTTGACAGCATCCAGTTCTTCGGTACTCAGATCCGATTCTTCGTTGATCAACTTTGCGATTGTGTCAATGCCCGACTCTGAAAGCTGAGTGTATTGGTCGATGTCTTCTTGGATCAGTTTGGTTCGACTGATTGCCGTGAACGCCGCACCGGGCAACAGGAAGCCGCCGAAACGGCTTTTTTCGGGGGTCATGTTGGCTGCAGCTCGTTTTGCCAAAGTAGAATTTTCGGTCCCGATGATTTCGAACTCGCTAGAAATTGTCTTTTTCTCTTCGTCGATCACGAAGCCGACAACCAGTTGATCGGTTTCCTGGATTATGTCCTCGATCTGCTTCATGTTGATCTCGTGAGATTTTCTTTGAAGCTCCGCCTGAACACCATTTTCGTCCTCGAACAGCTCTATCTGATCCTCGTAGGCGTCCCTAATGGTGGAGATCGCCTTGTCGCGTAGCGATTTCGGGATCTGTTGACCAAACAACCGAGCCGACACGTTGAATCGAGTTGGAAGATCGCCGAGCAACGAAGCAGGCGGAGCATCCGGAATTCGCTCAAACATTTCTGCTTTGTCGGTAAAGAACGCGTGGTTCCCAACCAGTTTGATCAGGATTTCTTTGTCGTCATCGGTGATGATGGTCGTGTAGTCATCACCTTCATCGACTTCAGCAAATCCAGACATTGTGTCCAGCAGGTCGTCTAAGTCTTCAACCGGTACAAATCCCAATGCCGATGGCTGTTCGTTGCCTTCGTCCATGTAGAGCAGCACGCCACTGGGCCGAGTCGAATCGACACCTTTGAGAAAGTGATCGATCTGCGTTTGGATCATGAACTTCATCTGACCAAACCCGGAAGCGTCCACCAGATAGTTGATGTCAGCCATCGTGTCGTCCAGATTGGCAATCGAAATCACTGCCGCCGGCTTCGGGCTTTGAGCCGCGACCGGTGCACAGGTCAGTACCGTCAACGCCAAGCAAGCAGACACAACGGTTGATGTGAGCGTAAAGCAGAACTTATTCACAGTGATCTCCATTTGATGGGAGCAAGATCCGAGAGCAAGCCACGTTTGGACTTGCCTTGAACTTGCAATCTTCTTTTTTTATTGCCAACCGATTACTTCAAAATTACAGCCGAGCTCAACCTAGGTAACCAAACGCAGATTTTGCCACAAGCCACAAGGGCGGTGGGAGCGTTACAAACTGAAGTTGCCGCTATGCCTCAATTGAATTGAAACGAAACACAGTTTTAGCATGATCAATAACCATTCGCACCGCCATAGGCAGCCTTGCCATCAAATTAGGAAAATATCCAGCTTGATCTTGGCACGCTGTCACGGTTTTATGCCGGACGAAGGCATACCCATCCAAGAATCCGAATATGCCGCTGAAAAGCCTTTGCTTTCCGGCAAGAGGAGGGGCGGCGGCCCAATCGTCACGAGAGTCGGGGCCACGAGAGCCAAATTTAGCGTTATTCGGTGCCTATCGTTCACGAAAAACGATACGACCTTTCGTCAGGTCGTAGGGAGACAGCTCGACGCGAACCTTGTCTCCTGGAACGATACGAATAAAGTGACGGCGCATCCGGCCTGAAACGTGAGCCAGAACCTCGTTGCCGGTCTCCAGTTCGACGCGAAAGCGGGTGTTGGCGAGCGCTTGCGTGACGGTACCGTCAACTTCAAATGATTCTTCTTTAGGCATAAACCCCTCTGTGGCGACCGATATAGAAGCGGTCATCGGTCAAAATAGTGTTGTTTTCAACGATTCATCTTAGACAATTGGGTTGCTTAAAGTCCAGTGCGGCAATGCCTTGAAAGCTAGTTTTTGCCGTTCGTTTGCGACAATCGAACAGAATTTCGACTTGTTTTGACGTGGCATCGTCGATTAAACTTCGGGACTACGCTCCGTCGACGAATCTGTTGACTGGGCTTTTTCTGTCGGTCGGCTGCTTCAAGAAAGAGAAGTCTGAGCCGCAAATCGACTTTGTCACCATTTATGTATCAGGAGAGTATCCGCGTGGGAACGAAAAAGACCGGAAAAGGTCGCCGAAAAGTTGGTAGAAAAAAGCGACGCATGCGGGCGAAAATTAGGCACCGCAAGAAATAGTGCTGTTGAAACCTGTGTAGCAGCTTAGCCAGCGTAGCGCAGAAGCAAGTCGACTGGATCCAAGTCGGCCTCATTGCTGGGGGATCGGTTTGTCCTCAGCGTTTTTCAAGCGGTTTGACTGATAGCGGTCATCCGCTCGTTCGGCGTGCCGGGACATTCTGTTGCTGGCCGTATGAATTGTCCGGACGGCAGCTGTCCTGTGTCTCCGTAAATTTATTTACAGCATTTGGATTCGAGCAACCCATTGGCCGGCCCTAGGTGGCCAACTCTACGGGGCAACGACTGGCAGCTCGACTGTTACTGGCGCTGGCGGCGTGATGCCTTTTGAATCAAGCGAGAACGTCAGCCGGGCGGTGCCGGGTACGACACCTGAGGGGGCTCGAACCGAGCCCGAAAACAAACCGCCTCAGCAAAATTGATCTAGGTCGTAGCGTTGCGTGATCGGTTCACCAGACGCGGATGGAAAATCGATCGATACTGTGGGAACGACTAGGCCGGGAGTGATTGCGGTCTGGTTGCTACGTAGCATTTTTCCGTCGGGGTTGGTGCTGCACTCAACCGACGGAGTAGAAATTCCCAAGCGGAGGTCAACCGTTGGCCCTCCCGATGCCGGCAGTCTTGTGCCGTTACCCATGAATTCCATCAACAACGGTCCGTCGAAATGAGCCCACCCATGATCGACGGGTTCGGGGTAAACGCTGATCTTTCCTGATTGTTGGTACTTGGGTGATTCTGGTTGATTAGGATCTAGAATTTCAACGTTCAGCATGACGTACTGATTCATGTCATCGGAAACGAATTCCGGTTTCAAGCCTACAGTGGCCTTCGTCAGGCGGTACCGAGATCGACCATCGGAAGAGGTTAGTTCAAACGGGTTGCGTCCGTTTTTAAAACGCTCTGATGATTCCGGTTGACCGTCGTTGTTGGCGTCGAAGTAAACATCTGATCCAACAACGATAAAGTGGGCTCGGGTACTCGAGGTCGACGGCCTAGTTGACTTGGGGGCGTTCGGATTCAATGAAACGTACGAAATAGAATCTTGGCCAGATCCGCCAAATACTGCGTACCCGTACAGATGCTCAGCGCTCTGGTTGATTGGCAGAGCGACGAACGCGATTCCTGCGACGATCAGGATAGCAAGCAAAATGAGAAGGCGGTCGAAAGTCATTGTTAGCCAGTTTGTTTAGCAAAGTGCTGGGGCATCGGCCCTCAGCTTCAAAGCATTGTCATAAGTTCGTCGCAAAAGTACTGCGAAACGGCAAACGAAAATCGCTCAAATCCAAATTTTTCCGATTTTAACGGACTAAATTTGAATCTTTGACCACTAAACCCTGCTTGAGAGTCTGTTTTCGTACAGAACGACGTACGCCTCAATGAGTGCGTCAACCGAGAAGTTGTTGGTTGCGTAACATTTCCCCTGCAGGCTCAGTTGATTTGCGGGTTCGGTCTGTTCGATAAGGTACTTCGTCCACCGAGCAAATTCATCACGAGCACCAAAATTGACGGCAAATCCTGTTTCTTGATGTCGGATCAAATCACTGGTGCCATTTCCTAGCACAGAAATGACGGGTGTGGCTGCGGCCATGGAATGCAGCATTGGTGACGCCAGTGGAGTGTTCAGGTTTGCGTTCCAATAGACATCCGAACCGAGAAAAAGATCAGCGAGTGTCAGTGCTTCGGGGGGCTCGTCCAGAATGTGGACGTGGCTTCCCGCTTCGGTTTGCGATGCGAATTTTATCAGGCGAGTTTTCTGTTCACCTCGACCGACGATCAGCAGATGGAAATCGTTTCGAATGCAAGTCAGCAAATCGGTTGCCCAAACGAGATCTTTCAAACGAAACCGTGGCTGCAACGGCGCGAAGGTTGTGGCGAGGTAACTTGAAGCCGGTAACCCCAGCAGTTTGGTCAATCTCTCTTTCGCTTCTGTTCGGCCGAGTTTGGGATCGCAACAGACTGCTGGAGGAATCACAGCGATTTGCTTCTTAGTACAACCGGCATCGACCAAGTGTTCAATCAGGCTTTCGTGGGGAACGACAACCGAATTCTCGTGCGGCGCAATTTGGTTGCGAACCATTTGACGGATCAGGTGGTGAGGCCCGCCGATGCTGGAGATCGTTTCGATTCGCGGGACCGAGGAAAAAGGTTTGCTTGCCCACGCAATTTCCAGTCTCGCATCGGCATCCCACGAGTGAACAATGTCCGGACGAAGTGATTCCAACAGGTTTCGAATCGCAGCGGCAAGTTTGATTGCTCGGTAAGAGGCTCTGCGTGGTGATTGAGGGCGCCCGATGCCGAGCGAATGAATGGTTGCTTGAGGGATGCGTTCGGGTGATCCGACCGGATCACAGATAGCAGCGACGTGCACATCAAACTGCCGATTCGCCAAGCCAGCGGCCAACAACTGCAACTGCGAAGAATCGGCAGGCAGGTTCAGCGAAGGAGTAATAAAAAGGATACGTCTTTGCACGATTGCGAATCAAAGGTTGGGCAGTGGTTTGTCAGACCTGAATTTTGTCAGGCCTAAATTGTCGGGGCCATGCTTCTCGCTTGCGTGAACATGCTTATGCAAACGCAAAGCAGCAAACGCAAAGCATGGCACCCGAAAAAATTATTCAAGTCAGCTTAGAACCTATCCCACAACCTCGATAGCGAATGAGCCGTT
>CAZLYM010000139.1:5308-11578 GCA_964563475.1 uncultured Pirellulaceae bacterium | reverse complement strand
AAACGCACACTAAACGCTTGCTCAAAGGTCAAAACGCCAGTAGATGGCATGCTCAAGTCGCGAGCAAATTTCTCGGCCAGCACAAGTTTCTGAGGCCGCCTTAGTCTCTGCCTTAGTCGCCCAATTCACCAAACCGGCCAAACTCGCCAGATGCCAAATTGATGGTTTCATTGAGGTTTCAATGCACAAACCGCTTCGGCCACACCGCTACCTGTCCGTTTCTAGTTCAACCTAGGCTTTTGCGTCAACCTCCCGGCCCCGGAAGAAACAGAATCCTGTGTATTTTCCGGGCTTAATGAACAAATGGGCTTGCGAATTCAATCGATTCTGGGAGAATCTCTCGATTCTAAAATGAAATTGTCCTGCCAACACGGATGTTTGCCGATAAGGCGGCTTTTGGGCCGCTGGGATGCACTCTTTTCGCAAGTCGATTTCAAACTGACAGCGGGGCTGCCGATGGCGGCATTGGGCGATATTTTTCGGCCTTTCCCAATCAGAACCGAACAAAAAAGATCAAACACAAACGTCGTGTTTGGGGTCACCCCCCATGCTTCCGCCGTTTCTTGATCGGCAACTCGTAGCGATTGATTGAACTTCAATCATTTTGAACATAACGGAACAAGAGAATAAGGTTAGACAGTGGCAGACTTACTGAACGTCGAAGCTCGTGACACGACCGGAACGCTTCGCATGAGACGCCTGCGAAAAACGGGCAAGATTCCTGCCGTCCTTTATGGACACGGCGAAGGAGTAGTCTCGTTGACCATCGCTCGCAAAGAGATCGATAAGATTGTTGGTCACGGCGGGCACATCGTTGAGCTCAAAGGAGCCGTCACCGAAGGCGCTCTAATCAAGGAAGTCCAGTGGGACGCCTTTGGCAGCTCAATCCTGCACGTTGATCTGACTCGCATTGATCCCAACGAAAAAGTCGAAGTCACGCTTCCGGTCTCGCTTAAAGGCGATGCTCCTGGAACGCACAATGGTGGTGTCGTGTCGCACGCGAAGCACGAACTGACGATCATTTGTCCTGCCAACAAAGTTGTGGATGCACTTGAGCTGAAAATTAACGGCTTGGAGCTAGACCAAACATTAACGGCTGCCGATGTCGAGCTTCCCGCAGGTGCGGAACTGGCCGGCGATCCGACCGAAGTCATTGCAAGTTGCTCAGCTCCTTCTGCCGCTCCGGCACCCGCAGACGACGAAGATGCAGCAACCGAACCGGAAGTCATTGGCGAGAAGAAAGAAGAGGAGTCGGGCGACGAGTAATCGGCTGGTAACTTATGAAGCTGATTGTTGGACTTGGAAATCCGGGAGCCAAATACCATGGCACTCGGCACAACGTCGGATTCGAAGTCCTAGCAACGTTGGCTCAGAGATTTGGTGTGGGGAAGCCCAGATCGAAGTTCAAAGCCGAAGTCGCTGAAACGAGAATTGGAAACCAAAAGGTGATCCTGCTTTCGCCTTTGACCTACATGAACCTAAGTGGGCAAAGCGTTAAAGCGGCGATCGATTTTTATAAGTGTGAAACAGAGGATCTATTGGTCATCTGTGACGACCTGAATCTTGAACTAGCTCGGTTGCGAATTCGCACCAGCGGTTCGGCGGGTGGTCAAAACGGGCTTAAGGATATTATCCAGCGGCTTGGGCATCAGGATTTTTGCCGATTGCGAATTGGAATCGGCAAAGTTCCACCCGGTTGGGATACAGCGGATTTTGTTCTTGGGAAATTTTCACCCGAGGACGCTGCTGATCTAGCGGTTGGAATCGTTCGCGCAGCGGACGCAGTTGAAACGTGGATAAGCGACGGCCCGCAAGTGGCCATGAATCGTTTCAATGGCGACCCCGCAAAGGCGAAGGACAAGAACAAAAAACAAGATAAAAGCGTGGATGACCAAGTAGACGGAAATCCTGAACCACCTGCTGCTCAGCAGTGACATGCGGGCGGCAATTAATATTGAACCAGATATCAGAGAAACCTGAATAAGGAAATTGGAACGTGGCTGAGACAGTTTACGAGTGCATGTTTATTTTTAGTGCGAACGCCCATGCTCGCAATCCTGCCGCGACCGGCAACACGGTCGAGGAGATCGTGAAGTCTGTTGGCGGAGAGTTGCTTGCCAGCCGGTTGTGGAATGAGCAGAAGTTGGCCTACCCGATTAACGGGCACCGCAAAGGCACTTACTGGCTTTCCTACGTTCGGGTCGAAAGCACCAACTTGGTCAAGTTCAATCGAGCCTGCCAGTTGAATGACAACATCCTGCGTCACTTGGCGGTCAAGCTTGACCCGCGCCTTGTTGACCCAATGGTTGCCGTCGCCAAGGGTGAGTCCCCGGCCGCAGCAGTCGCCGAAGAAGCAGCCGAAGAGACAACCGAAGCTGCTGCCGAACCAGCCACTACTTAATTTATCAGCGGCCTAGACCGCACACCCCAACGACGCCTGAGACATTCTTCTGGCTCAGTCGCTCGGAGATTTTGAAGAGGAGTTCATTATGGCCAGTTTTAACCGCGTTGTCCTTGTCGGCAATTTGACTCGCGATGTAGAGCTGCGCTACACCCCCCAAGGCACAGCGGTAACGGATGTTGGCTTGGCAGTCAACGAGCGTGTCAAGCGAAATGACCAGTGGGTGGACGAAGCCAATTTCTTCGACGTGACGCTGTGGGGAAGGCTCGCAGAGATCGCTGCCGAATACCTCAGCAAGGGTTCTTCCGTCCTGATCGAAGGTCGACTGAAGCAGGAAACATGGGAACAAGAAGGCAAAAAACGTAGCAAAGTCAAAGTCGTTGCCGAAAAGCTTCAAATGCTCGGCAGCCGCTCGGGTGGATCTTCGGGGTCTTCAGGAGGCGGCGGAAACCAGAACAACAGCAATAGCAACAGCGGAAACCAAACCGCAGAGAAACAGCAGGCGTATTCGGCGCCAAGCCAAGGAGCGCCTCCGGACGACGACGTTCCGTTTTAATATTCCACGCCGTAATAAATCAGCTCAACCATTTCAATCAACGAACACGATAAATTTTCCCGAGACCGATCGATGCCTAGTACAAAAACGAAAAAGCGAAAACGCAACCGCACCAACTTCACTCGCCTGCCACGTGGCAAGAACGGCGGAATTGAGCTGTTGTTGATCCAGTCGGTTGACCACCTTGGCAAGCAAGGCGAAGTCGTTGAAGTCCGTCCGGGCTTCGCGAACAATTACCTGTTGCCACAAGGTCTTGCCACCATCGCCAGTGACCACCACAAGCGAATGGTCGACAAGCATCGTGTCAAGCTTCAGGAAATCGAAACGGCTCGCCTGAAGACATTGCGAGATCATGCCAAGCATATCGCCAAGCAGAGCATCACCATCGAGGCGAATGCCAACGAAGAAGGCCATTTGTACGGAAGCGTTGGTGCCCCCGAAATCGTCGCGGCACTCAAGGCACTGGACATCGTCGCCACTCAGGATCAGATCCGCTTGGAAGGCGTATTGAAAGAACTTGGTCTGTACACCGTCAAGGTCCACCTGCATCAAGAAATCGAAGCCGACCTGAAAGTTTGGGTCGTTCCGACCGTCGACGAAAACGCATAGTTTTCTGTGCTCAATCGCTTACAACCAATGGCTGACCTGTTATCCACACGTCAGCCATTTTTTATGCACCCACCCCAAGCGACAATCGACATCGGTGACAGCAGCCAATCTTCCAATTGCGCCCGAAACCCCCTTCGATCGCTTGCTCGCTGCTGAAAATTTCATAAGATTCGTGTCCGGCTCATTCGCCCGGTTCGCGATTCGATGTTGTCGATGTTGCTCAACGGACAAACCGTCGAGCGTGCCGAACCACTCCAACCAAGGACTCTCCGTCAATCGGCAGCGCTGAAACGACGTCAGGATAGCAAGATGGATCAACCGCATACCGACACCTTCACGGGTTCACGAAGTAAAAAATTTAAAAAGAAGAAACGGGAGTTAATCGATCGCGAGCCACCGTTCAGCTTGGAGGCCGAAATTGGCGTGTTGGGCAGCATGATGCTGATGCCCGAAACATGTGACGACATCGTCAACCTGCTCAAGCCGGACGATTTTCACGATGAAGCCCATCGCGTGCTATTCGATAACATCATGGAGATGCATTCGACTGGTCAAAAAATTGACCTGCTGCTGCTCCGCGAGCGACTCAAATCGCAAAACGCCTACGAACTGGTGGGCGGTGCAGCGGCGATGGCCGAAATTTTTGAAAGCGTTCCTCATGCCGCCCACGCGAACTACTACGCCAACATCGTGCGTAGCAAAGCGACCGCTCGGAATTTGATTTCAACTTGCTCCGAACTGTTGTCTGACGCGTTTTTACCCGAGACCGATCCAGACGCGTTGTTAAACGAAGCCGAGCAAAAAGTATTCGCGATTCGTGAAAGCCGCCAGTCGACCAGTCTTTCTAAAGTCGACGAAATCTTAGAACTGGCGATGGACCGAGTCGAAGCTCGCTTGAAAGGTGAACGGCAGGAAGGCACGGTCGAAACCGGCTTCACAGATCTCGATAAAATGACCGGCGGCCTGCATGGATCAGAGTTAGTGATTCTTGCCGCTCGTCCCAGTATGGGAAAAACGGCTTTCGCGATGAACATCTGCGAAAACGTGGTTACCAAGTCCCGAGCGCCGACTCTGTTCATCAGCCTAGAAATGGCGGCGATCGAATTGATCGAAAGGCTGTTATGCTCGGTCGCGAAGGTCAACGGACATCGCCTGAGAAACGGGTCTCTGGCGTCCGAAGACCGCAAGCGGCTGGTCAAGATTTCGGGAGAACTCAGCTCTGTCCCACTGTTCATCGATGACTCGCCAACGCGAAACGTGTCGGAAATCGCGGGTGCGGCAAGACGAGTAAAACGGAACCAAGGTTCTCTGGGATTGGTCGTAATCGATTACCTGCAGCTGATTCAGCCCGATAGCGCGAATGATCCGCGTCAGGAACAGGTTGCCAAGATCGCTCGACGCCTGAAAGGTCTGGCGCGTGAATTAAAGGCGCCGATCCTGTGCCTTTCGCAGTTGAATCGTCAAGCAGAAGACTCTAAGGACCACCGCCCTAAACTCAGTCACCTGCGTGAATCGGGGGCGATCGAGCAAGATGCCGACGTGGTTATGTTTGTCCACCGTGAAAGCTACTACCACAAGGGCGACCAGAACTACGAAGGCGACGAAACCGAAGCTCAGATCATTATCGAAAAGCAACGTAACGGCCCAACCGGCGACGTCGAGCTAAACTGGTTCAGAGATTTCACTCGGTTTGAAAACAAAGCGCCCGAGCGACATCACGCATTCGACGACTATGCACAACCGACCACATTTTAGCGGAGAAACGCTTGGGCGACGCTCGCGGGTAGGGCAGCGTGGTTTCCGACAGGCATTTCCAACCATATTTTTTTCAAGAAATTACTTGACCCTGCCAGCGGAGCCACGATTATTAGTAGTAGCCTGCAAGAGTGTGGTTCGGGTAGATTTGTGCTTCGGCTACGGTGGCCAAGCCCAGCGTACCCAGCGATGCGAACCACTCCCATTTGAAATCGCGATTCGACCGAGCGTTCGATGAAGCCGAACTCCGCCAATGACATAATCATCATCGATGAGACCGAGCCGTGCCCTTACCTAGATGGCAAGATCGCTCGGATGCCGCTACGTATGCCCGTTGCGCGGATCACGGGCGAACAAGCAGATACTCGGCTTGAACTTGGCCATCGTCGAACGGGCGAGTTCATCTATGAGACTCAGTGCCCGGGTTGTCAGGCTTGCGAACCCATCCGGATCCGTGCCGAAGATTTCTCGTTCAGTCGAAACCACCGTCGTGTTCTCAACCGGGGCGACCGAAACTTGACGACCCGCCGCACCCGACTGATCGCTGACCAGACGCGATTGGACTTGTTCAACCATCATCGACGTGAGCGTGGGCTCGCCAAAGGAGACAGCAACATTGATCTAGAGGAATACAACTGGGGGTTTGTTCGAAGTTGCTTCGACTCGTTCGAGTTCAGCTATTGGCTGGATGACCGATTGGTTGGAGTTGCCATTTGTGACCAAGGTCAAAATTCGGTTTCGGCCGTCTACACCTTTTATGACCCGAGCTTGAGTCACCTTGGGATCGGCACCTATTCGTTGCTCAACCAGATCCGTCACTGCCAAGCCCAACGATTGACTTATCTTTATCTGGGCTACTACGTTCAGGATTCACCTCACATGAACTACAAGTCACGCTTCGTGCCCAATGAGCGCCTGATTAACGGCCAGTGGCAAGAATTTTCGACTT
>CAZLYM010000139.1:0-5208 GCA_964563475.1 uncultured Pirellulaceae bacterium | reverse complement strand
GAATTCGCATCAGGAATTCGGAGCAGGTACTTGGAGCAGGAATTTGGAGCAGCAAACTCCGGCCACCTCTCAAATGGCGAGTCATTTCTAAGCAATTCCTTGCGTCCAAATCCACCGACCGACGGATACAAACGCCTTTTCGTTGCAGGGCAGGGCCGACGGCGTGGTGTCGCGAAAAGGGGCT
Organism: uncultured Pirellulaceae bacterium; assembly: GCA_964563475.1. Taxonomy (GTDB): domain Bacteria; phylum Planctomycetota; class Planctomycetia; order Pirellulales; family Pirellulaceae; genus Mariniblastus. Next base: position 5,024 of record CAZLYM010000139.1, on the reverse strand, counting down.
TTTCGCGTACAATGACGGAACTGACTTTGTTTGCCATTCCTCCTCGTTCCCACATCACGTTCCATGAAAGCGCTCGTCACCGGTGCCAACGGATTTCTTGGTTCGCACCTAGTTCGAAAATTAATCGATGCCGGGCATGATGTTACCGCCATGACGCGACGCCGCGATGAGGCCCTAATCGGGTTGGGCGTAGAAACGGTTCACGGCGACATTCGCAACTTGGACAACATCGTAGATTGCTTCGCTGGGCATGATGTTGTGTTTCACACCGCCAGCGTGTCGGGCATCTGGGGATCGTGGAAACATTATCACAGCAACAATACCGTGGGGACTCGCAACGTCGTCGAAGGCTGCCTGCGTACTCGTGTCCGACGCCTAGTCTACACCAGCAGCCCCAGCGTCACGTTCAACGGCGACCACCAGATCAACGTCAACGAATCCGCGCCGTACCCAAAAAAATGGTTGGCACATTATCCTCACTCCAAAGCACTCGCCGAGCAGCATGTGCTTGAGTCGGACGATCACCGCGAGCTAATGACTTGTTCCCTTCGGCCTCATCTGATCTGGGGACCGGGCGACCGGCACTTGGTGCCTCGCTTGCTCGAAAAAGCCAGGGCCAGACAACTGCGACGCGTCGGTGATGGTTCGAACATGGTCGACACGATCTACGTCGAAAATGCGGCAGACGCTCACGTGCTGGCCGCTGAAGCGCTCGAGCCAAACTCTCCCGTCTGCGGCAGCGCCTATTTCATCTCACAGGACGATCCGGTCAACTGCTGGGGTTGGATCAACGAGATCCTCGGGCTGGTCGATCTGCCTCGAGTTCGGCAATCGATCACGTTTCCCTGGGCTTGGCGTCTGGGCGCGTCACTCGAGGCCTATCATGAACTGTTCAACATCGACCGCGAGCCCCGAATGACTCGCTTCCTAGCCGCACAGCTTGCCAAGAACCACCATTTTGATATCTCGCGAGCCAAACGTGATTTCGGCTACCACCCGAAAATCTCCAACTCGGAGGGCATGAAGCGGCTGGAATCATCGCTGCTCAGCGTCTCGTGACCGAGCCAACACTATTCTGCCTGCCGGGAACCCATGTCGATCAAGCATTCCCGCCAACCGGCGTGGTAGCGGTTGCCAACGGACGCTCAAACAGATAATTTTATGGCGGTTAGCTTTGTCCATTCAACGCGGTTTTTCGCGATTCGAGCCCCCGGATTCGCTCGGCCAATTAACAGCCTAGGCTGACCCAAGCCCCCTATTTGCTTCACCTAACCACTCGGCACGCCTCGGCGGCCGTTGTTCTGTATGATCGCTCCTGCTTCAACTGATAAACTGCCCGACGATCAGCGAATTGTCATCACCGGGATCGGATTGACTTCGCCCAACGGGAACAATCTGTCCGAGTTTCGCGAGAGCCTGCTCAACGGCAAAAGTGGCGTCACCGAATATAACATTCGCTACTTTGGCGATACGGTGGCCGGCATCTGCGATTTTGAAGCCACTCGTCACCAGAGCCGTCGTGATGCTCGGCGAGGAACGCGTGCCGGTAGCGTTGGGATCTATTGTGCTCGCGAGGCAATCGCCAGCGCTGGGATCGAATGGGACAACATGCCGCTCGATCGAGTCGGCGTGTATGTGGGCGTCACCGAACACGGCAACGTCGAAACCGAAAGCGAGATCCACGAGATCAAACAATTCGATTATGACGTGAAGACATGGTCACATCACCACAACCCACGTACGGTCGCCAATAACCCGGCGGGCGAGATCGCGTTGAACATGGGGATCACTGGGCCTCATTACACGATCGGTGCTGCGTGTGCGGCGGGCAACGCGGGCTTGATTCAGGGTTTGCAGATGCTGCGACTGGGCGAGTGTGATTTTGCGATCGCCGGCGGTGTCTCTGAGAGCATTCACACCTTCGGAATTTTCGCGGGCTTCGCCAGCCAAGGAGCCCTAGCGGCACACCAAGACCCCAGCAAGGCTTCACGTCCGTTCGACAAGAATCGCAACGGCATCGTCGTCGCTGAGGGCGGTTGCCTGTACACGCTGGAGCGGCTGTCTGATGCGAAGGCTCGTGGGGCCAACGTCTTTGGCGAGATTGTCGGTTATGCAATCAACACCGATGCCACCGATTTTGTGCTACCAAATCCTGAGCGGCAGGCCCAGTGCATGAATATGGCTCTCCGAAAAGCGGGCATCAATGCGGGTGATGTCGACATTGTCAGCACTCACGCGACCGGCACCGGCATGGGAGACACGCTGGAATGCGATGCGGTCAGGCGAGTTTTCGGGAACTGTGAAAAAACTTATATTAACAACACAAAAAGCTTCATCGGGCATACGATGGGAGCCGCCGGTGCGTTAGAATTAGCCGGAAATCTGGTGGCCTTCGATGACAAGATCGTTCACGCCACCATTAACGTCGATGAGATCGACCCCGAGTGTCAGTTGGATGGGCTGGTTCTGAATCAGCCGCGGCAACTGGATGGAGTCGACTATATTTTGAACAACTCGTTCGGGATGCTGGGCATCAATTCGGCCACAGTCATTAAGCGAATGTAATTTCGCTCCCGAATCAGAATACGATTACCAATCAGGATGGAGAACCCGCGATGGCACCCGCCGAAATTCGCAACGCAATCATTGATATTCTTGGCGACATTGCTCCCGACGAAGACCTTGGCGATTTGAAGGATGAAGTCTCGTTCCGCGATCAGTTGGAACTGGACAGCATGGACTTTCTGGACATCGTGATGGAACTGCGCAAGCGCTACCGAGTCCAAGTACCGGAAGAGGATTACCCGAACCTCGATTCGATGCACACCACCGTGACCTATCTGACTCCTAAGATGGTCGACTGCGCCGCGACGTAATTTGCGTGACGGAGATCATGGCCGATCCACTCAGTGGGTCGGCACCACGGACTCGAAGCCAAACAGCATTTGTTTTTTCGAGAAACTCGATCGGTGGTGACGCAGTCACCGCCCCACTTTGACACAGCGCCGCCAATATGTACGACACCATCATCATCGGCGCAGGGATGTCTGGTCTGGCGGCCGGAATCAGACTCGCTCACTACGATCAAAAAGTTTGCATCCTTGAGAAGCACTACACGATCGGTGGCTTGAACTCTTTTTATCGGATGAACGGTCGCGACTACGACGTCGGGCTGCACGCCGTGACCAACTTCACGGCCAAGGGCGCCAAGAAAGGCCCGCTCGCGCGAATTCTTCGACAACTGAGGTTCAAATGGGAAGACTTCGCGCTGGCCCCGCAAAAAGGGTCTCGCATTGCATTCCCCAGCCACAACCTTCGCTTCGACAACGATCTTGAACTTTTACGTAGCGAGGTACAACGCGAATTTCCGAATCACGTGGACGAGTTTGATCACTTGGTCACGAAGATCAGCGACTATGACGATCTGGACCAGGCGGCGTTTGAACTGTCCGGACGCCAGATCCTAAACGAAACTATCAGCGAACCGTTATTGATCGAGATGATTCTGTGCCCGTTGATGTGGTACGGGAACGCGGCCGAACACGACATGGCGTGGGGTCAGTTCTGCATCATGTTCCGCAGCATCTTCTTAGAAGGCTTCGCGCGTCCCTACAAAGGCGTGCGGCTGATCCTGAAGAACTTGGTCAAACGCTTTCGTTCACTTGGTGGCGAATTGAAACTTCGCAGTGGCGTCAAAACAATTCACGTCGACCAAAAACAAGCCGTCAATGTCGAACTTGACGATGGCACTCAGCTGCAAGGCAAACGGATTCTCTCTTCTGCCGGCCGGTTAGAAACATTACGTCTGTGCAGTGACAGCAGCGAACCCGACCCGCGAACGGCAGGTCAGCTGACTTTCATCGAATCGATCTCTGTGCTGGATCGGCAACCGGCATCGCTTGGCAACGAAGATACCATCGTCTTTTACAACGATTCCGAAAAATTTCATTGGGAACGGCCTAGCGAAGACCTGTGTGACTTGCGGACGGGGGTCGTTTGCTCGCCCAACAACTACATCTACCCGGATGAACAGGGGAAACTCCCCGAAGGAGTGATTCGAATCACCACGATCGCGGACTTCGATCGCTGGAATGCACTCAATGAGGAAGAATACCGCTTAGCGAAGCTGAAATGGTACGACCGCAGCGTGGCGGCCAGTGTTCGATTCACGCCAGACTTCCGTTCCTACGTGATCGATACCGACGTTTTTACTCCAACGACCATCAAACGCTTCACGTGGCATGACAACGGGGCCGTCTACGGAGCCCCAGACAAGGTGCTCGATGGCACAACTCACTTGGACAACGTCTTTTTGTGCGGGACGGATCAGGGTTTTGTTGGTATCATCGGTGCCATGATGAGCGGTATCTCGATGGCTAATGCTCACTGCCTGCGTGCTTGAGCCTGGTGGCAACCACCGCCCGATCATGAATCCCAACTAGCGGTACTGAACCGTACTGCACAAACTCTTGAGTCCCGCGTATGAAATGTCCTTACTGCCAAGAAGACAACGACAAAGTCATCGACTCGCGCGCCGGTGACGAAGGGTATGCCATCCGCCGCCGACGCGAGTGTTTAGTCTGCTCAAAGCGTTTCACGACGTTTGAGCGAGTGGCAGAGCTTGACCTACGAGTGGTTAAGAAGGGGGGCGAGCGAGAGCGATTCCAACCGGATAAGATCCGCAAAGGTTTAGAACGAGCCTGTTGGAAACGTCCGATTCCGACGGACAAGGTCGAAGAAGCGATCACGAAGATCATTCGAGACGTTTACTCCCACAATTCATCCGAAATCGATGCGGACACCATTGGAACGATGGTGATGAAAGAGTTAATGAAGCTGGATGATGTGGCGTACATCCGCTTCGCCAGCGTGTACCGGCAGTTCAAGGACATTCACGATTTTGTAGACGAAGTCCGTCCGATGCTTGATCGTGAGAAGACCGAACGCCTGAAAGCGCAGCAAAAGCAACGAAAGCCAAGTTGACGCGAGCAACTTGGTGTCCGAGTTTGTTGGAGGCAGCCTTA
>CAZLYM010000138.1:10063-11619 GCA_964563475.1 uncultured Pirellulaceae bacterium | reverse complement strand
GCTAAAATTGGGATCCTGACGGTCTCGGATCGAGCCAGCCGAGGCGAGTACGAGGACTTGGGCGGGCCGGCGATCGCCGACTACCTCAACGAAGTGCTGGACAGTTCGTGGGAAACGGTCCCACGAGTCATCCCAGATACCCGGTCGACGATTGAGCAAACCTTGATTGAGTTGGCTGATGAACAAGGGTGCTGCTTGATCGTCACGACCGGCGGAACGGGGCCCGCCGCGCGCGATGTGACTCCGGAAGCCACCGAGGCCATCTGTGAAAAACTGATGCCGGGTTTTGGTGAGTTGATGCGGAAAGTTTCGCTGCAATATGTTCCCACGGCGATTCTTTCGCGGCAGACAGCTGGAATCCGAGGTAACACATTGATCGTCAATTTGCCGGGCAGCCCGAAAGCGATCGCGCAGTGCCTAGACGCGGTGTTTCCAGCCATCCCGTATTGCATAGATTTGATCGAAGGCCCGTTCCTTGAGACCGATCCGAATCGTTTGCAGGCGTTTCGGCCAAGAAAATAGAGTGAGCTTCGCTCTCCGCAGGGCTCTCTCTGGGCGGTACTACCTCAGAGTCTAAACTCGATCCTCAATCAGTCAGGAATTTCCACTGGTCGAATACAGCAGCTTGCCCGATTGAGTTTCCCTGCTGGTTAACCACGTTCCAGATGATAGCGTTTTCGATCTCGAACCGTTTTCCGGAAGCCGAAATCCGAACACCTCGATAATCGGCGATGTAGCCATCTCGGGCAGCCCTCTCAAGCATGTCCGCTCGGTTTGAGCGATGTTCTGGCTCCGCCGACTGATGCGACCGCAACGTCAGAAACTCATCCCACGAGTACTCGAACAACTGCTGCCCGGCCAAATTGGCAAACGTGAATGTTGGGTCAGACTCCCCATTGTGGCTCAGTACGACTGCTGGCAGTTCGTATAACGCAGCCGCAACCTTCTCATCGGGTGCTCCAACGAGTCCATCAACCAGCGGATCGCCCACTATACGCTGGTAAGAATCAACAATCCGATTTGCCAGCATCACGAAATTGCGATCGGCAAGTACTTGGGAAGTTCTCATTGGCAAAGTTTAACGCGCAGGTTGAGTCTACCGTATCTGACCGTTATCCCAGATGTCGGCATATTATTGAAAAATCCGATTCGAACGATCGATCACATCACTTAGGGGACTGAACCATTTTGTTGACAAGGACATTCAGCTATGCAACGGATTAGATACTGGGCACTTCGAAATCGCAAGAATTTGATCAACATTGGCTGGGCGGCACTGTGTTTCGGCTCGCTGTTTGGAACCCTGACCATACAACTTTCGGCAACCGAGGGACACTCGTCAACCCGCACGCCGACGCCAATACGTCCAGCATCAGCAACGCCTTCGAGAATGGGTGTGCCAAGTCATGACTCGCAGCCACTGAGAAAGGCAGCGAAACCGGAATCCGAAAACATCTTCTCAAGTACTTCTTACGCATTTGACGCAAGGCAGGTTTCTCATACCGTCACGATTCAAACGGCGGGGCATGATTCAGTTTCGCCGCCCGCTCCGTACG
>CAZLYM010000138.1:0-9963 GCA_964563475.1 uncultured Pirellulaceae bacterium | reverse complement strand
CCAACGCAATACAGCGCACCCGCCATGATTGCTGACCCTGCGACTTCTCCCAACGCTGTTTTTCTACAGCAGCAGCCTTTTGAGGACGCCCGTTCCAGAGACCCTCAAGTCATGCCTTCGAGCAACTATTTTGGACGTGGACCGGATGACGTTTGCGATGAATGGTCGGGATACTGCAATTGCCGGCAAAAGATGTTCACACGCCGCGGTGCCACTTGTAGTGACAAAGAATGTTGGTTCAAACGTCCCAATAACGACGAAGGTTGTGGCTGCGGAAGATGACTGCGTTTAGAAGGCCGCTGTCTGTGAAGCCAACTCAACCTGAGTTTTAAACCAGTCTCTGGCTGCCAGAAACAAATAGCTCCCCAATGATTGGCTGCGAGCTTTGAAAAAAGCACGCCCCACCTGCCCGGCTTGAAGCCTAGTGCTCAAAACCTTGTCTAATTCTAGCGTCGCTGTTAATCGCGGAGAAAGTAGCTCCATTGAACTGTCGTCGTTGTCGGAATCATCACCTGAATCGGCTTGCTTCACTGGCAAAGGACCGTTGACGTGAGCACACAGTGCCAGATGCGAAGGCCGAGACGACGCAGTCGGGGCAATCTTGTCGAGCTGTGACTCAAACATCGGAACGCCCGGCAGGACCACCCGCACGGGCTCGTCCTTATTGATCCTGATTGACTCAAGATCTTTCTGATCGACCGAGATAACGACCTCTTTCTGGTCTCGCTTGGCCAGCGTCAACAGTGGATCGCCCCGTTTTGAGAAGCTGTTGATAGAGTTGTTCAACCCCCTTTGAAAAACAAAGCCGTCGAAGGCCGCTCGAACAACTAGGGCGTCCGCCTGTTTCTGCTTCTCGCTCGCTTGCTCCATCAAGCTAACATGTCTTTGCTGCTGCGATTGAGCCAGAGACGTTTCCTGCTGTTGTTGGTGAATTCGTGATTGGATTCTGGCCTCGGCAGCTTCGCAAAGCAACTGATCCACCTCTAGATTCAACTGAGGATTGCTCATCACGATCATCGTGTCGCCTGCTCGCACAGCCTGGCCGTCTTTGACCAGGATCTCTCGAATGAACCCATCCGCTCCAGCTCTTAAAATCGTTTCATCGCCAAACTGAACAATCGCAGGAGCGGACTTGATCGATGGAGCCCTAAAGAAGGTAAACATTCCCACAAGCAGAATTAGCGCAAGCCCACAGCTGAACACAGTGCGTCTTCGGTCAATTGGCTGACTTGCTGAAGCTCCCAACAGTTGTTGATATTGCTGAAACAAAGGCATTCCAAACCAAAGCACAACGCCAATCGCTGACAGCACGATTCCAGCGCCTTGAAACAACACGCTTGAGGCAATGACCAATCCAACGCTGATCGAAATCTTCCAGAAGAATGCTAGGCTGCCGTATACTGCGACGCAGGTCTGTTCGTCTCTGCCGCAAATGTTTTTGCTTTTAGGAAGCCCGAAGAAGCAACTTTTCAGTCTATCCCCAAACCACTTGGTACCTTTGGTGTACAGGTTTGGAATGTTGAGCATATCAGAAAGAATGAAGTATCCATCGAAACGCATCAGGGGATTCGCATTGAACAAAATGGTCGTAACGCTGGCCATCAGAGCCGTCTGGAACGCAATATCCGCGACTGTTCCGGTGCTTCGATTCCAGATGATCAGAGCAACAAATGAGACCATCAATTCGACGTACATTCCGGCTGCCGCGACAACGATCCGGTGCCAACGGTTTGAGAATCTCCACATCGACGTTACGTTTACATAAGCCATGGGCGTAAACAACAAGAACAAGACCCCCGCTTCTGGGACGTCACCTCCATAGCGTTTACACGCAATCCCATGAGCCAATTCATGGATTACTTTTAGTACCAACCACAGACCAAGCATCCAAACCCACCGGTCTCCGGACAGGATACCAATCGAAGCGGCACTTAGCTCTGACCATCGATCCAGCACAATCCATCCGGCCATCGAGCCTAGAACTAACCAGACAACTAGGATTGACCAGTGAAAGCACCATTGGCACCACGGCAGCAACTTTTGCAGCAGTGAGTCGGGATTAAAAAGTTTCGTCTTGATCGAGATCGGATTTATCAATCCAATCAGTTTTGCTCGGTTGAGCGATCGCTGCTGAGCGTCCAAGCGGCTCGAGCTATCCATTGCATCACTGTATGCTAGGTTGGACTGAACCAACCACTGAGCGATCATTGTGCCGCGTTCGGCGCGCGTCTTCATAGACTTGGTGTCAGGTCCCAGACCATCGGCCGAAGAATTCAACGTGGCTGAGATCTGTTCGACCGTTGCCGCACCATCGATGGACTCGATGAACCTGTATTCGTCCAGACCAACCTGAAAGAACTTTCCGCGGACGATATCTTCAATGACAACAAATTGCGAACCTTTGATTGTTCGATGTTCAAATTTTAGGTTCGGGCGCAGTTTTAGTACAACCTGCTGCCATGGATCCTGATCCGCAGGTGGATTCGCTGCCACTGCTGGATTGGGCGCCACGGGCGGCGTCGCTCCCGTGGACGGATTCGTTGCTCCGGGCTCAGCTGGTTGGTTATCCGATGAACTACTCATGGCATCACCACACAGTCCAGTAGCGGATGGTTTCCCACGGACGGTGGAACAAGCTCCAGCCGAGACACGCGCGATCGGAGCGAATCTTAGCTGTGCCTTCCATACCCGGCTTGAGCTTCATCTCCTCATTGTCAATTTCAACTTCCGCGACAAAGACGGCTTTGTCGTTCACGATTTCTGCGCTGGGACAGATACATTTCACGGTTCCCTTCCACGATTGAAATGGAAACGCGTTTAGCTTGATATCGACCGGCATCTCCTGTCGAACGTACCCGACTTCGCCTTGTTCAACCGCCACTTCAACCAACATCCGATCAAGTGGAGCAACTTCGAACACGGTCTGCCCCATCTCAAGAGGTGCGCCTTCGACTTTGTCCAAGTCACCGGCGACAATCAATCCGTCAATCGGACTGCGAATCTCAAGGTTCTTCAGCTGTTCACTAAGCAGATCGATTTTTGCTTGATGTCGCTTCATTTCACTGCGGGCGATCTGAGACTGAGCGACCTCGCCTTGAGCCAATGCCGTGTCTCGCTTCTTACGTGCGGCCGACAAATCCGCCTCAAGTCCAAGCAGTTCAATTTTCAGGTTGCCACCATCCATTCGAGCCAACAGCGTCCCTTCCGATACAACGTCACCCAACTTTACATCGGCATGGTCCAAAATCCCGTCGTAGGGAGCAGCAAGAAATCGCCGTTTGACGGGTTGGATCGTGCAGTCACACGAAATTCGATAGGGAAGTGGCAAGCAGAGCACGATTGCCACTGCAGCCGCACTCAACAACGCAACGCGAGTCCAATTGGCCGACTTCCACTGGCTCAACTTACGTGTCAACCATTGCCTTGGTCCTTGGTTGGCGCGAGCGACAATATCTACTTGAGCACCAAGCACTTGCGTCGTCTTTTCCAGCTGCTCGATGGTAGCATCATTCTGCAATCTTTCCGCGTCGGCAACGATCAGAACACTGGCACACACCGATCCATCGGCTCGCTTGAGTGGCACACTGACACACCCTTGGACCTGATGGGAAAGACAAAAGTTCTCTAGTGCCTTGTGCGTCTCTGGCGGTTCTTCGCCTGATGCTTGGCCATCGGCCTTTTGCGAAAACTGGGCCAGCGTGCCCAATCTTCCTCCGCAAGCACATGCTTCTGCAACATCCTTTGTCCATTCTGCGGCGTGGTCAATCTGCTCGACGTCCGAAACAGCAACCAGACGGAACGAATCAACGCCTTCCGCTAGGGAAACCGCAACCTGTTCGGCCAAGAAATGCTTCCTGAGCTGATTGCACAGAACAAGACAAGTTCGCTCGACGTTATCGGTTTGACCCAACAGGACAACAGCCGAAAGGATTTCGTTCAATTTCTGGATGCGCGACTTCGAAGTGGAAGAGTCTCTTGAAGTAAACCATGCTGCGGTTGCTTGAGCAATCATGCTCATTAACCATCCTTGCCGAATCGCTGTCTGGGACTCGGTCGAGAAGCACGCAACCCAAACTCCAAATTGTCTGAAGTTTTGATCAGGGAGTGGTTGCCCCACCGGAGAAACGACCAACTGAGCATTTGCTTGAAATACTGTCGACCGCTGTGAACCGGTTGCGGAAGTTTCCGCAACAATCGTCCGAGTCTGGTCTTCCACCACTTGCCAAACAGGATCATCTTGTCGATGAGGCACTGGACGAAACAGGCTACATTGGCCGGAATCGTCAGGCATGGAAAACCAAAGTCCTACGCAGTCTGATTGTTCGTGAATGATCCGGGCCAATTCGCATATCAAGTCATGCAACGAGGCATTGCTTGCAATTGCTTGTCCCAACTGATTCGACAGCACGTCCGCTTCAAGCGGAACCGAGGGAGCAGCCTCTGAGTTAGCCTGAGACTGAGCGTTCGCCGAAGCGTTGTCTGTGACGTGGTATGCGTTCATGACTGGGGAGTTTCACCAGAACCGAACCCGACGAAATGGGCTGATCCGACGCCTTGCAATCTGTTGAAATGGATCAAGGGGAGCGAACAACTAAAGCAGTCGATCAGATTTTCAGCGAGCAGATTTCTCCACTTCGAATTTCGTTATTGGGATTCTCGATCACCAGTTTCAATTCGACGGTGCCGCTCTGAGCGTCCGTCACGATTCCGATACGATATACCTTCCCGTCAACGATCCGGCCATTCTCCAGCTCAATCTCGACTGCTGCCCCTACTTCAAACTGATCAACTTGTGAACTGGGAACCATGAACCTAGCCAGCAAGCGATCGACTTGAACCAATGTTGCAATCTCTGGCTTCAAGGGAGAAAGAAACTCTCCCTCTTGACGATGAAGTTTCGCGATCATTCCGTCAAAAGGTGATTTAACGCGTCGTCGGTCTAAAAGAACCTGAGCACGACGTTTTTCAATTTCGTGCACGGCTTTTTCTTCTTTGGCTGACATTACTTGTGCTTCAGCGATCGACAACTCAAGCTCCGCCCGCATTAGTTCACTATCCCGAGCGTGACCTTGGCTGGCTAATTCACGCAAGCGATTGGCCACTGCGCGGCGTTTTTCAAGAGTCGCCTCGGCCGCTACCAACTGGCTGGAGCGTTCTACGGCTTGACTGGCGATTTCTAACTGCAGCTCTTGAACACGTGTATCAAGACTGGCAATCACTTCGCCGGCGGAAACGGCTTGGCCTTCTTCCACACTGAGCTTGGCAAGCGCGCCAGCTTCGTCACTCGAAAGTTCTATTGTGCGGAACGGCTCTGTAAATCCGTCAACCTGAGCACTTGCGATCGAGCCAATCAGGACCGAAAGAACGAGACCTGCGAATAGCACGATAATGTGGCGTGGGTTGAACGACATGTCTGCTGTAAATGAATGATTCATATCTGGAATTCAACTAGGAGGGATAGCGTCACCGAACCGGTGGCGTTCTGCCAAAACGTAGCTCACTACAGACCGGCGCCAGCTACGCCCAGTGATTTTTCAGGTACCAGCCAAACGAAAAACGTAGATTCCGCTACAATCGTCACAGACCGAACCAATCTGACCTCGTAGCGGCATCCAACCGTACTATTTAGCGCACTTTTGGAACGGAAGCCCGCCCGCTAAACTCACGTTTTCTAACTTTTACACTCTCACCAGCACCCGGGGGCCACCGATGGCGCTTACTGAATCCACCATGCTCTCGCTTGGCTCTCAAGCCCCCGACTTCTCTTTGACGGATACAAAGGGAAAACCGGTCAAAAAATCAGATTTTGATGGCCAAGCTTTGCTTGTGATGTTTTTGTGCAATCACTGTCCCTACGTGAAACACGTTGCTCCTGAAGTTTCCCGTCTGGCGAAGGATTATGCAGACTCCCCCCTTGGAGTCGTTGCCATCCAAAGCAACGACGTCAAAGAGTATCCTGATGATGGGCCAGAGCAAATGAAACAGGAGGTTGCCGATCGAGGCTACGTGTTCCCCTACTGCCTTGATGAAGACCAATCGATCGCCAAGGCGTACACGGCCGCATGCACACCTGATTTTTTCTTGTTCGACTCAGGCCACCAACTAGTGTATCGCGGCCGAATTGACGAAACTCGCCCCACTCGGATCCGTTCGGGAGTTTACGATTCGTCTGGCAACGAGCCCAACGGGAAAGACCTGAGAGCTGCGATTGACGCCGTGCTGGCTGGAAACAAAGCCGCCGACGACCAATATCCTTCGCTGGGATGCAACATCAAATGGAAACCGGGCAATGAACCCAGCTATTTCCAGTAATTCAATGTTTCAACGAGATACGATTTCCGTCAGTGCCGATTCGAGATCCTCGAACTGAAAATTGAATCCGTTTGTCATTGCTTTTTCTGGAACCACACGCTGAGAGAAAAACAAACTCTCTGCAAACTCACCCAGCGCAATCCGCAGCCCGAATTTAGGAGCCGGCAAAAACGCGGGACGACCGACGGCAGCGGCCAGTCCTCGGGTGAAGTCAATGTTGCGGACGGGGTTGGGAGCAACAGCATTGATGGGGCCTGAAACTTGATCCGTGTTGATCGACCAAACAATCAGGTTGACCAGATCGTCCACGTGAATCCAAGGCATCCACTGTTGCCCGTCACCCAGCTTTCCTCCTAGGCCCCAACGGAAAAGCGGCACCATTTTTTCTAGTGCCCCGCCCTCTTTCCCGAGAACGATCCCGATCCTGACTAGCACGACTCTGACGCCGTGATCCGCGATCCTAAGGGCCTCCGCTTCCCATTGCTGGCATACTTCAGATAAAAACCCTTCTCCTACTATATGTTGCTCTGTGACGATATCGTTTCCGGGGTCGCCGTAGAATCCAACGGCCGAGGCAGAAACAAAAACGTTGGGCAGTCGACCGGACTGGATCAGCGAATCGACCAGATTTCTCGTTCCCAGCACTCGACTATCTCGGATTCGCTTCTTTTTTTCGTCCGTCCATCGTCCTTCAGCAATTGACTCCCCCATAAGATTGATGACAGCGGGGTATTCGGCTCCCTCTGCAAGCTCCATTGAATGTGCTGCAACATCCCATTCGAGGATCTCCCCGACGGTTTTGCCCAGTTTTGCTTTCGTCTTCGATGCATTACGAGTCACCACTCCGGGATCTTCTAATTTCGAAAGCAGCCTTCTTCCCACGAATCCAGTCGCTCCAGTTACCAATGTTCTCATGTTCTGTCCAACTGTTCGAAAATGTAGAGCCAACGAATAAGTGTTTGGGGTGGTGATACGTTCACTTCCCTGAGATATTTACAGATCGAGAAATGCCGCTAACGGCGAATCCGTCGCGAAACCATAGTGCCTAGATAGACAATGTACTTAGACCGAATTTTCTTAATTTGTATCACAGGCTTTATCTTCATGCCGGGCTGTGGAGGCCCCTCGGCGACGGAAATATATGAACTTGAACGGCGAATTTCGGCAAACGAGAAAAATCACTCGGACGCGGAAGCGGCACTGAAGGTTGCCAGCAAGGCTGAGGACGCCACCGAACAACTGGCTCAGCTCACGTCAACCGCACAGGCAATGGATCAGCGTCTGAGTACGATTGAAACAGCAATAGCGGACCTGAAGAAACAATTGCAAGCTACTGAAGCAGGTCAAACCAAAGACAAAAGTTTAACCGAGTCTTCCAGACTCGCGAGACTCGAGAACCGTATTGACGAGCTTGAAAAATCTCTGACAGATCGAATTAAGTCAATCGAACCTCTAAGACCACGAGTTAGACCGCCGGTCGCCGACGGAAAGAACGCAGCTACCGACACGACCAACATGGCTGACAATTCAAAAGTTGAAAAAAAGTCATCAAGCAATCGCAACAATCGACGAAAGCCGCGTGATTTTGAAATCACTTTGTTTTCATGGAACGTCGAGTCAGAAGGATCTGATCCAAAAGTCATTGCGAAACAATTGTCCGAAACCAATCGATACGACGTCTACGGATTGTGTGAGGTCTTGCCCGAAGCAATCGAGCTGTACACAAACGCTCTCGGCGGGGACTATCGCACAATCGCAAGTCGATCAGGATTCAACGATCGCCTGCAAATCATTTACAACACCAAAAAGTTTGAATTGTTGCAACGGCTGGAACTGAAGGATATCAACTTCGAGTACCGCTACCGCTCGCCTCTGGTGGCCCACCTAAGGGACAAGGCGACCAAGCAGCAATTCATGGTCGTCAACAATCACTTGGCTCGTGGGCGAGAAGAGGTCAGGACGCGACAGGCGGAACAGCTTGTCGACTGGGCTCGCGACCAAAACGTCCCCGTCATTGCCATCGGTGATTACAACTTTGACTATGTCTTTCGCACTCGCAAAGGCAACGACGGATTCAACGCCATGCTTCAAGACAACATCTGGAAATGGGTTGAACCAGTTGACTTGATCGACACCAACTGGTTTGACAACCCGAAGAATCCCGACGGACGCGATGACTACGAAGGCAGCATGCTCGACTTTGCATTTGTCGCCGGAGCAGCAACGCAATGGAAGAGCGAATGCCGAATTATCGTGCGTCCGGGCGACTTCCCGGACGACGACAAAACCAGCGACCACCGACCATTTGAGCTGCGTTTATCGACTCGATAGCCGGCAAAGCCTGAGTGCCTGTTCGGTTTACGAAGCACGGGCATAGACTTTAAAGTCTACTTGGGTGCATCGACTGAGATAAAGGGCACGGTTTCGCCTGTCACCTTAGGCAGCGTTCCGTCCCATCTTTCGATTGCGCGGAGTGTGATCACATCCTTGTTGACGACTTCCGCGAGAATGCGCTGTGCCTCGGCTTCCGCCTTCGCTTTGACGGCGATTGCTTCTGCTTCCGCCATCGCTTGCAGCTTGACCGATTCGGCGGCACCACGAGCGGTTTCAATTTTCTGATCCGCTTCAACCTTCATTCGACGAAGAATATTTGTCGCCCGAAGAGCTTCCTGCTCCGCCGTTTGCTTTTCTTCGATCGCATGATTGAACGAATTTGAAAACTCAAAATTCACAATATTGAACTTCGTGATCAAGATGTGGTTGCCCTCAACACGATTCTTCAACATCGTCTCCATTTCATCCCGCACCGCAGTTCGTTTTGTAATCAACTCCTCTGCCGTATAGCGGGCAGTTGCTGCTTTCACCGTTTCCTCGATCGCCGGATCCAAAATCCTGGACTCGTACTCCGTTCCCACATCTTTGAAAAGCAAGTGAGCGTTGGCGGGGTCAGGCCTGAAGTTGATCGCAATCCCGGACTGAATCGACTGCAAGTCTTTACTGGAAGCGCTAGTGCTCATCTCAGTTTTCTGCTCGCGCACCTCCACTTTCGCGACTTCCTCGACGCCCGGAATCACGAAGTAAAGACCGGAAGGCAGTGAGTCAGAAACCACTTTTCCAAATCGAGTTTTGACGCCAATGTAGCCGGTATCGACCGTCCGCACAGAAGACGTGGCAATCATCGCTAGCACAACAACAAGAACTAACACGCCGATGCCAACAGCGTTACCGCGGCGCAAACCTGATGACAATTGTTTTGAGATGCCTGATGATTTCCGGTTTAGAATCTTCATGAGTGAATCCTGAGGGGGCGAACAAGGAAGTACCTGAAAAACATTTTACAACGTTTGGCACAGTTTTGATTCGAAACTATGGATTCGAAATTGGCAAAATGTCGGCGAAAATCCTCAGCTTTCGCCTATCAGAGAAATCGCTTGCCCGCAGCCCTATAAAAACCGAAAAATCAGCAAGAGCTGAACACTCTTAAGGCAAGAAACCCTCACGTCAATTTAATGCGGACACCGGCACACAAGCTGAAAGCTCGGTTTCCAAATCAGAAACCGAGCTAGAACACTCTACCTATCTGTGCATTGAACAAGACACTTTAAATCACCTGTCAACGACTTTGGCCTCAAGGTGACGCTGGGGTGTTGG
>CAZLYM010000137.1:0-11651 GCA_964563475.1 uncultured Pirellulaceae bacterium | reverse complement strand
TTGCCTGGCGTGACTCCACCGACCATTTTTGTGCCATACTCTAGGCAACCTTTGGTGTGGAATTCGCCCACGCTACCGGTGATGCCTTGGCAGATGACTTTGGTATTCTTGTCGATCAGAATGCTCATGAAAAATCCGGAGTTTTCAATAGAAGATGATTTTGAAGTACATGCTCTTTGCAGAGAGCACCATTAATTTGAGTTTAACGCTGGGCCAAACGGTCCAGAGAGAGTGTGTGAATTAGGCGAGCGTGGCGACGACCTTTTCTGCCGCGTCTGTCAAATCCGTCGCCGTGATCAGATCCACGTCGGATTCTTCGAGTATCTTTCGGCCTTCTTCCACTTGAGTACCCTCAAGTCGCACGACCAACGGGACGGTGAAGCCGACTGATTTGGCGGCGACCACGATGGCTTCGGCGATGGTGGTACATTTCATGATGCCACCGAAAATGTTCACCAAAACGGCTTTGACATTTTCGTCCGACAAGATAATCCTGAACGCTTCGGTCACTTGTTCCGCGTTGGCACCACCACCGACGTCTAAGAAGTTGGCGGGTTCGCCACCGTGAAGCTTAATGATATCCATGGTGCTCATCGCTAAACCTGCTCCGTTGACCAGACAACCAATGTTTCCGTCCAGTGTCACGTAACTGAGCCCAGCATCCGAAGCGCGGACTTCGGAAGGTTCTTCTTCTGACAGGTCACGGTACGGTTCCAATTCTTTTTGACGGAACATGGCGTTGGAATCAAAGTCAATCTTGGAATCCAAGGCGACAAGGTCTCCATCGCCGGTGACGACCAGCGGATTGATTTCCATCAGGCTGCAATCAAGATCCACGTAAAGTCGACAGAGTGCCTTCATGAACTTGTCGGCGGCTCGAACGGTCTTGCCTTCGATCCCCAGTTTTTTGCAAAGCTTGCGGACTTGGTAGCTTTCAATCCCTTGAGCCGGATCGAAATGCTCTTTGAAGATTTTCTCAGGTGTTTCGTGAGCAACCTTTTCGATGTCCATGCCGCCTTCTTGGCTGCACATGAGAACGGGTTGCTTGGTCGCTCGGTCGAGCACCACGCCTAGGTAGAGTTCTCGAGCGATATCGCAACCGGCTTCCACTAGGACTTGGTTGACCTTCTTGCCGGCCGGCCCTGTCTGGATGGTTACCAGATGGTTGCCCAGCATGTTCGCGGCTGCCTTGCTGGCTTCCTCGGCTGATTTGACTAGCTGCACGCCATGCTGATCACCGTTCTCAGAAAACGTTCCTTTGCCTCGACCGCCGGCGTGGATCTGAGATTTGACCACCGCGACCTTGCCCCCCAATTTGGTGTAGGCATCCGCCGCCTCTTCGGGGGTTCGAGCCAATTGGTTCTCAAGGACCGTTACGCCAAACTTTTTGAACAGTTCCTTGCCTTGATACTCGTGAATTTTCATAAGTTTTCGTTTTGAATAACCAGATTAATGATTTGGAAGGGACGATTATATGAGCGTCTGATTTCAACGGTCAACGGGATTAGGGCAGTTAAAAAAAGTTTGTCCCTAGATGCGGGGAAAAAACATCTTGGACAGGCCAAACATTCCTAACTTGGCGACACGAACTGCGCTGGCGTGCCGTTTCGGCTCGATAATGCGATCTAGTGCTTTGCCAAAACTTGATTGGCTGTAGCGTTGGCGGCTCGATTCGCATTCTACGGCTCCAGTTGCCCCGAATTGCCAACTCCGACTTTCAGGCGAGTCAAAGCATGTCTGGCGTTGTTTCAGATTAGTGGTTCGATCAACCACTGATGCCCGCCAGTTTTGTTCGAGACGACGCCCTAGTGATTCCTTCCTTTTCCTTGAGTTTCCGAGCGGATCAGAATCTGCCATGAACCAGCCAAATCAACCAGCTGTTTCGCCAAACACTTTTGCGGACGCGTTGCATCCATTGCAAGCAGACACAGACCCCTACTTCAGCAACGCGCTGAACGTACCTTCCGGGCCCATCGGTTCGCAGGGGGCCAGTTTGCCTTCTAGCCAATTTGACCAACCCATTCCCGCTGGGCCCAAAGGTCATGAGGATTTGCAGGCCGGAATCGATACGCTGGGAGAGATTGGCATTCAAATCTATCAGCTGGAGGACCCCGACACACAGGATTCCGATATTCCAATGCCAATCCGAAACGCGTTTTGCATTGAGTCGCCTGAATTAGAATCGTCTGCTGCTAGTTGCGCGGAGGGCCTTGAATCGGACGAGCGACAGGAAGTCGTTTGCCAAGATGAGTGCGGACGATTTGTCGTTCGTGAAAACAGCGTTGTTGTTATCGATGGGAACGAAGGGTTCGACTACATCGACCTATCAGATCGAGACATCGCTCACGTGACTTTCGGTGATGCTAAGATGACCGTGATGGATGCCAACACGGGTGAATCGTTTACCATTGAGTTTCAAAACATCCGTCACGCCTTGTTTGCCAGCGGCCAGATGATCGAATTGAGCTAGGGCCTTGCGGGTTAATACGTTGCTCAATGTGCATCTTGGTAGCCAAGTGCACGCGCTGGCTTTTCGTTGGGCAGCATTACGTGCTTAATCGGAGGTTGTTGCCGATGCGAACTCGCAGCGGTGGCCAGACGTTCACCACCGACAACCGGCAGCAAACTAGCACTTTTCTAACGCTAGGTAAGACTTTGCATTGCCGTAGCAGATTCGTTCGACCATCGAGCCGACGATTGAGTCATCATTGGGAACTTCACCGTTAAGGATATCGCGTCCCAAGATATCGCAAAGAATTCGGCGGAAGTAATCATGGCGAGGGAAAGACATAAAGCTACGACTGTCAGTTAGCATCCCGACAAAGTGAGACAGTAGACCGGTGCTGGAGAGCGTGTTGATTTGCAGTTCCATGCCTTCCTTTTGATCAAGGAACCACCAGCCCGATCCAAACTGCATTTTGCCGGGTGTTTCTCCACCCTGAAAGTTCCCCAGCATCGTACTGATCAGATAGTTGTCCGTCGGGTTTAGGTTGTACACGATGGTCTTGGGAAGACAGTTATCGTCATCAAGACGGTCCAGAAACTTCTGCAATGACCTTCCCTGCGCCGTGTCGCCCATCGAGTCGCAGCCAATGTCGCGACCGATTTCGCGGAACAACCGCGAATTGTTGTTCCGCCAGACACCGGTATGAAATTGATTGGTCCAACCCTTTTCGTGATCCAGTCGGGCAAGAAACTGTAGCAAGAACGTGGAATACTGATCGAACTGTTCAACCGTCGCTGCTGTCCCATCAAGTGCGGCGTCGAATATTTTTCCCGCAACCGACTGATCACAGAAATTGGCCGGCACGTATTCACAACCGTGATCTGATAGACGTGATCCGATGGAATGGAAAAAATCGTGTCGATTCTTCAGTGCCGTCAGCAAATCATCTAACTTCGTGATGCTGGTGTCAGTCGCGGCTTCTAGTTTCTTCAACCAAGCAACGAACTCAGTCGGACGATCCACAAACAGAGCCCAGTCTGGGCGAAACGCTGGGTAAACCGCTGCCGGGCAAGTTCCCGATGCCGCGATCGCTTGGTGGAACTCCAGCGAGTCCGTTGGATCATCGGTGGTGCATAATGCGGTAACGTTGAACTGATTCAAAATCCCCTGAGTGCTCAACTCTTCCCGAGACTTAATTTGCTCGTTGCAACGGTCCCAAATCGATTCCGCGTTGGATTCGGACAACAATTCATCAATGCCGAAAAACCGCTTGAGCTCCATGTGAGTCCAATGGTAGATCGGATTGCGAACGGTGTGCGGAACGGTTCGAGCAAACGCCAAAAACTTGTCTTTCGGCTCGGCGTCACCGGTAACCAGCGACTCGTCGATTCCATTGGCCCGCATGGCTCGCCATTTGTAGTGGTCGTGATCCACCCACATGTCGAACAGGTTGTCAAAACGGCGATTTTCCGCAATGTCTTGAGGCGAGAGATGATTGTGGTAATCAATGATGGGCTGCGACGCCGCAAAATTGTGATACAAGCGTCGAGAGTGCTCATTGGAGAGCAGGAAATCTTCGTGGATGAAGGACATGCTGGAAGCCGCTGCGAGGAATGAAAGTCGGGAATGGTAGGTATGAAAGGTTTAAACCAGTTAGTGGTCGGATTTACAATAAACGGCATGCAGAACCGGCTTTATCCGTTGTAACCGGTCAAAGCAAAAAAATCGAGCCCGTTTATGTAATTGTCCACAATCCGTGGTTCATCAAGAGCCCCGTCCACGTGAAACTTAAATCGTCATGCAGGCGTAACCGCCATCAACAATTGTTTCGGTACCGGTCATGAACGAACCTGCGTCACTGGCCAGCAGGATCGTGGCGCCGATCAACTCTTTCGCTTCGCCGAACCGGTTCATTGGCGTATGCCCCATAATTTGATCGACTCGTTCGGGTGTCAGCACTTTCTTGTTTTGTTCGGCTGGGAAGAATCCGGGTACCAGCGTGTTGACGCGGATATTCAGCGGAGCCCATTCTCTGGCGAGGTTGGCTGACAAATTGTGAACCGCTGCCTTGGTGGCCGAGTAGGTGAAAACTCGCGACAACGGAGTCACGCCCGACATCGACCCAATATTGATGATCGAACCACCTTCGTTCCGCTTGACGAGGTAATCGCCAAACACTTGGCATGCCAAGAAAACGCCTTTCATGTTTACCTTGAAGATCCAATCGAATTCGTCTTCCGGAATCTCAAGGAATGGCGTCGCACTATTGGTGCCGGCCCCGTTGACCACGATGTCGACCTTGCCGCTGCGATCGAGAACTCGTTTCAGCAAGCTTTCCAAGTTCACTTTTTGGTCGACTTCACAAGGCTCAAAGTACGCCTTACCGCCTGCGGCTTCAATCTTCTCCAGTCGAGCTTTCGCTTTTTCTTCGCTGCGGCCGACCAAGACGACTTCCGCACCTGCCGACGCAAGCCCTTCAGCCATGGCTCCGCAAAGCTCACCGGTCCCTCCGATCACGACGGCCGTTTTACCGGAAAGAGAAAATAGCGAGTTCAAATAGTCAGACATAGTTTTCCGCAAGTCAGTTTGTAGTTTTGGTCTTGGTCAGGTACCGTTTTTGGGTCGGACACGCGTTTATCGACTGAGGAGCCGATACGTCCAACCCGTGCTAAAGTAAAAAATATGTAAGTAGGTAAGTTAGACGGCGGTTTTCAAATTCGCCGTGTCCCATTTTGGCTGTCCACATTCTTCGGCGATTTCATTGAAGCCTTCGATCTCTGCTTCGCTAAACAATAAGCCATCATTGTCATCACTCCGTTTGGCCGCTTGAGCTTCAAACTGGCCGGGAAGAATTGAGTTGTCGTTGCCATGGCCAACGATGTCTTCCAGAACCGCTTTGACGTTCTGAGCCTGGCTGCGACCTTGAGCAAAATCGTTGCCGTTCATGGCGTCCGGATGAATCACTTGAAAGTAGAACGCCGGAGTATGTTTTTCGTTTTCAACGCTTCCCCAACGCGAGCGTAGCGTAGGCAACGAGCCACCAATAAACGCACCAACGATTTCGTTGATTACCGATAGTCCATAGCCCTTGTGCTTGCCGAAGGTCGTCAACGCGGCAACTTCTGAAGGTTCGATTGTGTAGTTTCCGTCTTTATCAACCGCTGCTCCTTCTGGCAGCTTGGTTCCTTCTCGAAGGAATTGTTGAACTCGCCCCATTGCGACCACTGATGTTGCCCAGTCGACGACGACCGGGAAACCAACCGCGTCCGTCGTGGGGAATCCCCAGCTGTGTGGGTTGGTGCCTAGGGTCGGAGCCTTTCCACCAAACGGAACCACTTCGGCCAGCGCCGCTGTGCAGTTTGTGTAAGCGATGTAGCCCTTTTGAGCCGCTTCCATCACGTACCCACCGCCCCACAAATAATGGAACGCGTTGTCGACCGATACTTGTCCGATTCCGTACTTGTCGGCCAAACGCATGGCCTCGTCCATCGCTTCGTAGGCGGTTGCTTGGCCCAGTTTTTTGTTCGCGTTCCAGATTGCGGACGCTTCAAACCGAGATTCAGTTTTTTCAATCGCTGCGTTGGGAACACATCCACCGGCCGCCGAGCCAAACAAGTGATCCAGATGCAACGCTTTGAGAGCATTGTGAGTCCGAATACCATGCCGACTTGCAAACGCGGCGAACTTCGCACCCGCTTTGGCTTCGTCCGCGCTGAACTTACGAGCCACGTAAGCGGCTTCGACAAGCGAGTTATGTTGCGTTTCGCTGACAACGTAAAATTTGTCTGACATATTTGTGTAAACAGAGTTAAATAAAAAAACGGGAAGGGAAAAATCGTATTTCGCACGAAAGCACCAGCGGAACGCGAGTGTGCTTAAATCAATGCGTCCGGAATAGCGACTTCGTTGACTTGAGCCAGTGGCTTTTCACCCTTCAAACAGTGAATCAGATTCCGTGTCGCCATCATCGCCTGACGCTCGACCGATTCATACGTACGTGAACCAATGTGAGGCGTGATCACGCAATTGGGAGCCGTCAGCAATGGGTGATTGGCCGATGGAGGCTCTTCGTCCAGTACATCGGTGCCGTATCCTCCAACTTGTCCGGATTCTAGGGCCGCTCGCATGTCAGCCGATTTGACTAGCTCGCCGCGAGCACAATTGACGATCACGACTCCTTTTTTCATCTTTGCAATCGTCTCGGCACGAATCAGATCGCGAGTCTCGTCGGTCAGATTCGTATGGAGCGAAACGATATCGCATTGCTCGAAAATCTGATCGAACGCCTCGGCTCTTTCGACGCCATGCTCCTTCGCAAATTCTTCAGGCCAGTAAAGATCTAGCCCCATCACTTCCATGCCGAACGCCTTGGCACGAGTGACTACTTCTTTTCCGATCCGGCCAAGACCAACGACGCCAATCTTCTTGCCCATGATTTCATGACCGGTCATCCGGGTCCATTTGCCATCGCGAGCGTCATTCGCTTGTGTCATCAAATTTCGAAACAGAGACAACATCAGACAGAAAGTGTGCTCCGAAACCGTCGTGTGATTCACGCCCGGGCAAAATGTCAGCGGAATTCCCAGCTCGGTGCAGCTGGCGACATCAATTTTGTCGACGCCAATTCCGTACTTGGAAATGATTTTTAGCTTCGGCAATGACTTGTCCAAAACTGCTCGGCTGATCACGTCGTCGCCACACAGAAACGCATCGAAATCCCCAGCCAGTTCAAGCATTTTCTCTTCGGGCAGCGGGCCACGCTCACGGTGGACTTCGACACCAGCACTTTCCAGTAATTCGTGATGAGGCCCCGGTGTATCTTGGTAGGACGTTGTTGTCAGTAGGACTTTGACCATGTTTTGGTAGGCAGGTGGTTAAATGTGTTTAAAACGAGTATCAGCTTGACACACGTGAGCGAAGGCGAATTAAGACACCATTCTAGTCACAATTGCAAGATCAGCGAGTCCCCGCGAGCTTCTCAGAGTCACGAATGATCAATCTGGGTCCGGTAATTCTTCCTTGTTCTCACGGGTGTTATTGGCGAGTTCTTTTGGGTGTAATGATTGGGGAGTTTGGTTTGTTTAGGATCCTCTTGAAACCGGTAACATGAACGTCGCAAAAATTATTTCCGATAAGCGAGACGGGCGGCAGCTTCCCGATGAAGACATCGCGTTCTTGATCTCGGGGTACGCTGACGAATCGATCCCCGACTATCAAATGGCGGCCTTCGCAATGGCAACCTTCTTTCAGGGGATGACCACCGAAGAGACCACGACTCTGACTCGGTGCATGATCGATTCTGGAGAACGGCTGCAATGGCCAGACAGTCGACCGGCGGTCGACAAGCATTCGACGGGCGGCATTGGTGATAAGGTCTCGATCCCACTGGCTCCCATGCTCGCGTGCTGTGATGTGCACGTGCCGATGATCTCCGGGCGAGGACTCGGGATTACCGGTGGCACATTGGACAAGTTGGAATCGATTGTGAGCTATCGCACCGATCTTTCCGCAGATGAGTTCCGCAGCATCGTAAACTGGAACGGGTGCTCAATCGCGGGAGCCACTCAAAAGATCGCGCCGGCTGACAAACGGCTTTACGCACTTCGCGATGTGACGGGCACCGTTCCCTCGATCCCGTTGATCGTCGCCAGCATTCTGTCAAAAAAAATCGCCGAAGGAATTGATGCTTTGGTGTTAGACGTTAAATGGGGTAGTGGCGCGTTCATGAAAACGCTCGATCGGGCACAGGCGTTGGCGAAAGAGCTAGTGAACGTTGGTAATCATCTGGGCGTAAAAACTTGCGCCATGATCACTGACATGAATCAACCTCTGGGGCGGATGATCGGGAACGCGGTCGAGATTGACGAGTCTGTGGATATCCTCAAAGGGGAGGGCCCGGCAGACGTGACCCAGTTGACCCTTGAATTGGGCGCGCGATTGCTTGTGCAAGCCGGCACCCAGCCGAACACCCAATCAGCATTGAACCAACTGCAAGAAACGATCGACTCCGGTGCCGCGCTCGAATGTCTTGCTCAGATGGTCAAGAACCATGGCGGAGATCTTTCGGCTCCACGACGGCGAGGAACTGCTCGTGACGTGCTGGCGATCGAATCGGGGAACGTGAGCCGGATCCACAACGATCGTCTGGGCTTGGCGGTGATTGAAATGGGCGGCGGCCGAAAGAAGTTGGGTGACCCATTGGATCACTCAGTCGGAATCGAGTGCCTTGTGCGACTGGGAGATTCCGTCGAATCAGGCCAAGCGGTTGCGCGAGTGTTTTGCGATGACGTCTCCAAAGCGGCGTATGCGTCCGAGTTGGTTGCGGCCAGTTTCGTGGTTGGCCCTGACGCCCAGTCTCCTGACCTGATCATCGAAACGATCGGCTGACGCTCCGATTTGCGCATGCAAAGCGCCGGTCTCTCGGCGCTGCATCGATGCTAAACGCGAATGTTCTTCAACGTTTCGGTCAAATCAACTTTCGTGGCATCGGCCCACAGATCTTCCAAGCTGTAAAACACTCGAGTATCTTCGTCGAACAAATGGATCACGACGGTCGAGTAATCCAAGACGATCCATTTACTTTCGTCGTAGCCGTCGATGTTCATCCGCTTGTCATTTAGCTCGTCTTCCAGTTTCCGATCGATCTCTTCGCTAATCGCGTGCAGTTGTCTTCGACTGGTCCCGGTCGCGATCACAAAATAATCGAACACCGCTGTATGCCGAGTCATGTCCAGCACAGCAATGTTAGTGCCGCCATTTTCAGCCGCCGTCCGCGCTGCTGCCAACGCAAGCTCAAGGCTACGCTCAGGGTTTTCCCTCCGAGCCGCTGGCCCGGACGAGGGGTCGCTTGCCGGCTCATCCGCAGTATTTTTTTCGGTCACACAAGTCTCTTGAAAAGCATTCATCGTTATTCCGCACGTATGAGTATTGTATGCCGCAAAGACGCATCAACCAACCCACAGGTTCACCGGGAAACGCCTGTTCCCGCTTGCTTGTGAAATCAATGCTGCATCGGAAACCGCTTACAGGTTATGATAATGCCATAACGAGATCCATTTTTTTTCACCCCACGCTTCCCAACCGATTCACATGGACAGCTCATCAGCCGCATCCGATCTGCCGAGTGACTTTCAGCACCTTATTCAGCAGGCTGCCGAAGCTCGGGAGCTCGCCTATGCTCCGTATTCCAATTTCTTGGTTGGTGCGGCTCTGTTGACCGCGGACGGAAAGACGTTCACCGGTTGCAATGTGGAGAATGCATCGTATGGCCTGAGCATTTGTGCCGAGCGGACTGCGATCTGCAAAGCGGTTTCCGAAGGGCATCAGGCATTCCGCGCGATTGCCGTCGCTGCCAGCCCATTGGCGTCACCTTGCGGGGCCTGTCGCCAGTTCATCGTCGAGTTTGGCAAAGACATTAGCGTGATCACGTTCGACCCCGCCGATCCGAGCCAAGTCAAAGCCTGGACCAGCCAAGAACTGATCCCCGAGAGCTTCGAGTTTGAGTGACTTAAAGTAGTCATTTAAGTAGTCATCACGCTCCGCGTGATGTTTGTAGCCATCACACTTTTGTAGCCATCACGCTCCGCGTGATGTTCAATGCGCCATCCATCACACGGAGTGTGATGACTACTTTTTTGCTACCTCAGCACCCCGTACAGTAGACCGGCCATGCAGGCGGTCATGCAGCAGGCGAGCATGCCGCCCACCATTGCGCGAAGGCCAAGCTGAGCTAGATCGCTGCGGCGTTCAGGTGCCAACGGACCGATTCCGCCAATTTGAATTCCAATCGCGCCGAAATTTGAGAAACCGCACAACGCGTAGGTCAGAATCACTTTGCTGCGTTCGCTGATCGTCACACTGTTTTCCGCCGCTTCGCCCGCAGTCACTTCCGCCAGCCCAAGGTAGGCTACGAACTCATTGACAACCATCTTTTTGCCAAGCAGTTGACCGGCGATTGAGCAATCAGCGGCCTGGATACCCATGATCCACGCCAGCGGATAGAAAATGGCTCCGAACAGACGATCAAGCGACCAGTCAATCTCAACCACATTGCCGGATCCTTTCAGAATCAACCATTGAATCAGATTTCCAGTGCCGCCAAGCATCGCATCGAGCATGGCAATCAGCGCCAGAAATGCGATTAGCATGGCTGCGATGTTGATGGCCAACTTCATCCCGTCACTGGCTCCGATCGCAGCGGCCTCGATCACGTTGGTGGCAGGTTGCTCCATTTGAGCCACCAATTCATTGGCGTCAGCAACCTTTTCCGTTTCCGGTTGTAGGATCTTGGCTATCACCAGCGCCGCCGGCGCGGAGATAATCGAAGCGGAAAGCAAGTGCCCGGCACTGATTCCTTTGGCGACGAAAATGGCCATCAAGCTGCCGGTGATCGTGGAAAAACCGCCAACCATCAGTGCGTTGAGTTCGCTACGAGTCATCCCAGCGACGTACGGCTTGACCACCAAGGGGGCTTCGGTGTGCCCGACCAAGACGTTGGCTGCTGCCGCCAAGCTTTCGGGGCCGGTCGTGCCGAGTGTTTTTTGCATCGTCCATGCCATCGCTCGAATGACGATCTGCATCAGCCCGATGTGATAAAGAATGGACATCAAAGCGGCGAAGAAAATGACGGTTGGCAATACACCAAATGCGAACGTGGACAGCAATACCATGGGGTTGGTGTGGTCCGGTTTGACGCCGTGAGACTTAAAAACGAATCCGGTTCCCGCTTCGACGAATTCGATCAGAGAATTAAAGAACCCATCAACAGCTGCGAACAAGATCCCATTTTCGAACATCCCGTCGAAGGTCCAGTTCTGTGACTGAAACAACAGGGCGGCCAAAGAGAATTGCAGTAAGATCCCCAGCACGACTAGGCGGAGGCTGACTTTTGAGCGATGCGAACTCATCAGCCAAGCCAACGCCAGCATCACCGGGATGCCCAACAAGCTGATTAAATTCAGATAGCTCACGCTAGATCCTTCGTTTCAAACAACTCGCAACCGAGGCCATCGCCCCCCACGTTTGTTACTCACGCCTATAAAAACCCTTACGAATCAGAGTCATCCTCGTCATCGGAAACCGGCTGACTTCCTGCAGGGATCGGCGTCTGAATCTGAGGAATACCATTCTCGTCAGATTTGAGCGGCGGAAGCTCATAGGTGCGCTTTTCGTCAACTTGGTAGACTTCATCCATTTCGGTTTCGTC
>CAZLYM010000136.1:0-11663 GCA_964563475.1 uncultured Pirellulaceae bacterium | reverse complement strand
GTCCGTCGATGCCTCCATTCGTGCTTCAGTGCGTTCGTCCAAATTAACTCTTCAGCAAAAAGGTAAAATAGCGCCAACGATCATCGATCCAGAACGATGATCTTCTACTTCTAGATCACACGCAAATCCAAATTCGCGCGCCCCATCTTTATTCAACGGACTTTTCCATTGTCGTCGACTCAACCAACTGGATTAAGCAAAACATAATCGCCGCGCCGGTTGTCGTAATCGGATTGAAGGCGTGTATTGCATGTCCAGGGGACCAAACCAAAGCACCAACTAATAGAACGGAAAAGCCAAGTAGAGATAGGTATATCGGCCAGCGAGATTTCCACAGTATTAAAACGACCAGCCCGGCAACGACCTCGACAATCCCCGCAATGAAGACTGTCATCTCGGGTGAGCCCAGAACGGGCCCCTGTCCGATCAATTCCAATTCAGTGGCGTGAGAGAATATCAGCTTAGGCACTAAGCCGTGATACAACCAAATGAGTACGATCGAAAACCTAGAAAGATTGTAGCTATTGATTGCCTTGCCCCTGTTGTGAATGGTTTAGCCGAACAACACCTAGGTTCGTCGGGCCGCGGAACGCTTGCCATATAGCTGTTGCGTCAGAGTTCGGTATATCGTTCAAGTGGCTGGCCAGAGCATATTAGTCATTATGGCCGAAAACACTAAGACAACCCAAGTGTACTTCAGAATAGTGCTCCGCAACTTGGACGCGGGAAGCACTGTGTCTACGAGCAACCCTGTAACTGCGCCAGCCACCACGCATGCGACCAAAGAAATTAACCGCCATCTTACGGATTCATCGGTGGGAGGGTTGTAAGGGTTCCATTCCGGCGAGAGCCCCCAAACGACCGAAGCAAAGAACGCACCCCACGCTGTTCCCGCAGCCAAAAACCCGAACGCGGGATTTGAAACATTCTCAGTCGTTGATTGTTCCTGCTCTGCCATTCAATAAACCGTGTCGGGATAAAGTTAAGGATAGCCGGTCGCAGGAGTAAACCCAAAGCTTGTACGCCGACTGTTGCCCAAATCCACTGAATACATTCACGTGATACAAGCCGATACCGTTGACATTACGTAAGTTGTAGATTCGCCAGGAGGGAATGGCGATCCCTGTTTTCCCATGGATCTCATTAGCGATCAATTTGCATTAGAAAATGGACACATCCATTTTAAAAAAGTTCACTATTGTGATGTTTACGGTTTTTCCATCGACTTCAGCAACTGGTGGGACCGGTTCTCGATTTGAGTCTTTAACACGATCGCGGTTGATGTTCTTGCAATATCCGGAATGGTTAAAACCTTTTCAAGCACGTCCATCATGTGCTGATTGGAACGCGCTGCGATCAGACACAGCAAGTCGCCTTGCGCGGCCACTGAATGCACCTCCAAGACTTCATCGATCTTCGAAAGTGGCTCGACGACCGAACCGAGCTGGCCTTCCTTGACCTCCACCGTTACATAGGCCTTCACCCGAAAGCCTAACGCTTCCAAATTCAAGTCTGCGCTGAAGCTGCGTATGACTCCAGCTTCGACCATTCGATCAAGCCGGCTCTGCACCGTGCCGCGAGCTACGTCCAAACGCCGCGACAGCTCAAGCACGCCAACGCGGGCGTCCTTCTGTAGCTCGATAAGAATGGATGCGTCCAATTCGTCGATTGGGTAGTCAGTTTGTTCAGTCATGTTAGTATCAGTGACCGTCGAGTTATACAATTTGTTCAAATAATAGCATATCAATTGAGCAACTAGCATGCGAATGGTATAGTTTTTGAGCGATTTGCCATTTTGTATTGGCGTTCTGCGTCAACTGTCAGCTATTAGGAGACATCTTTGGGACCTTTTCCGCATACCGCACCGCGTTCAACGATTAGCGACCAGAACCCCGCCGGAACCGATGGTTTTGAATTTGTCGAGTTTGCTCATCCGGATCCGCAAGTGTTGCGCGATCTGTTTTCATCGATGGGCTACGCGCATGTCGCGACACATAAAACGAAAGCCATCGAACTGTGGCAGCAAGGCGATATCTCCTATTTGATCAATGCCGAGCCCAACACACACGCTGCCAAATTCATTGTGGAGCACGGTCCTTGTGCTCCGTCGATGGGGTGGCGAGTTGTTGATGCAGCACATGCCCTTAAACATGCCGTCGCAAAAGGCGCTGAGCCTTACGAAGGCGACGATAAGGTAATAGATGTGCCAGCAATTGTTGGGATCGGCGGATCGCTCATCTATTTCGTCGATCAGTATGCTGACGCCAGTCCCTACAATGAAGAGTTCGAATGGAGCGCGAAGGCGCATCCGGAGGGCGTTGGATTTCACTACCTTGATCACCTGACGCACAATGTGTTTAAAGGAAACATGGACAAGTGGTTTGCGTTTTACTCGGACCTGTTCAATTTTCGGGAAATCCGATTCTTTGACATCCAGGGAAAGCACACTGGTCTTTTCAGCCGCGCCCTGACATCAGCTTGTGGTCGTATTCGAATTCCGATCAACGAAGACCGAGGCGAGACTGGTCAGATCGTAAATTACCTGAAAAAGTACAACGGCGAGGGCATTCAGCACATCGCCGTCGGTGCCCACGATATTTATTCTTCGGTCGATGCGATTTCCGAGCGAGGAGTCAAGTTTATGCCCGGGCCGCCGGATATCTATTACAAGATGTCGCATGATCGAATCGTCGGTCACGACGAGCCAGTCGACCAAATGAAGAAACATGGTATCTTGATCGATGGTGAAGGTGTCGTTGATGGCGGCGAAACCAAAATCCTGTTGCAGATATTTTCCAAAACCGTCATCGGTCCAATCTTCTTTGAGTTTATTCAACGCAAAGGAGACGATGGGTTTGGCGAAGGGAATTTCAAAGCTTTGTTTGAATCGATCGAAGCCGAAGAGATGTCTCGTGGCGATTATTGAAACTGACAAGCTTGCGGAAGTTCGCACTAATAGGTTTAACTAAGCGGTCCCGTGACTCCTCGCATCCGAACCTAACGCATGATTCGTCCATTTTCTAACATCCAACGCAATGCCTATACAACTTCACCTACCAACCGATCCGCCGTCGCCGAGCAAAAACTCAATCTCGATCGTTTCGTTTCGTGACTTTTATACCTTTGAACTTCACGTAAAAACGTGCCGCGGAAAGCGGGGGCTCGACATGATCCCGCAGTGGTACGATCAACCGGTGTTTTACTTTTCGAACGCGCAGTCGTTAGTCCACGGTGGCGCGGACATTGCTGCGCCGCAAGGCTGTAGCGAGCTCGACTATGAACTGGAACTCGGCGTCGTGATTGGCAAGCCCGGTCGGAACATTGCCGCTGAAGACGCTTGGGAGCACATTGCGGGCTTCACGATCGTAAACGATTTTAGCGCCCGCGACTTGCAACGCAACGAAATGGCGGTTGGGCTTGGCCCGTCCAAAGGAAAAGATTTTGCGACTGCGGTTGGGCCCGATTTGATCAGTGTCGAATCGCTGCGACATCGGATTGATAAAAATGATCACATAGACCTATCGATGACAGCGACCGTCAATGGAAAAGTCCTTAGCCAAGGCAATTCAAACACGATGTATTATACTTGGCCGCAGATCGTGGCCCACGCTTCGCGCGACGTGACGCTGGTCGAAGGCGAACTTCTTGGCAGCGGAACCGTTGGTACTGGTTGCATTCTTGAGCTAGGCCCCGAAAATACGGGTGGATGGCTCAAGCCGGGTGACGTCATTGAACTGACGATCGAAGAACTGGGTACACTCAAAAATACAATCTCGACGAATCAAGGTTAGCGATGCCTTTCTATCGAAAACTTGGCACGGTTCCGCCAAAACGCCACATCAAACACGTCCGAAGTGAAAACAGTCACTTGAACGAAGGCATCTACTACGAGCACGTGTTGACGACCGAAGGTTTCGACCGAGTTTATTCGATCGCTTACCACATGCGGCCGCCGACTCGCGTTGTAGGAACGACGTTGCTTAAGGATATCAAACTGGAAGCCGCAGAGAATTTGCCGCTGCGGGTTCACCACTTCATGACCGCCAAGATGCCTCGTGCGGGCAACTTTATTGATGGTCGGATTCCGTTGATGTTCAACCAGGACCTCGTCGCTTACCGTTGCCGTCCCGCCGAGCAACAATCGAATTTGTTTCGAAATTCGGGGGCCGACGAAGTCATTTTTGTTCAACAGGGAAGAGGTGTCGTTGAAACGACTTATGGCACGCTACCGTATCGTCGCGGTGACTATATCGTGATCCCTCGAACGACAACGTTCCAGATGGTCGCCGACGATATCGAGAAAGAAGACTATTTGATTCTCGAAAGCAATAGTCCGTGCCGAGTCCCTCAGCAGTACGTCAACGCCGACGGGCAAATAATGCTTGGCGCCCCCTACTACGAACGCGATTTGCATGGCCCGACGGAGCTAAATCCGGTCGACAAAAATGAAAACACGACGATCATCGTTAAGGAACGCCATCGACTGACCAAGGTCGAGATGGCAAATCACCCATTGGATGTGGTTGGCTGGGATGGGTTTCTTTATCCATTCACCTTTAACGCATGGGATTTTGAACCACTCACAGGAACGGTTCATTTGCCTCCGCCGTATCAGCAAACGTTCGAGTGCGATGGTTTTGTGATTTGCACCTTTGCTCCGCGGCATTTGGATCACCATCCCGAAGCCGTCAAAGTGCCGTATGCCCACTCGAACACGCAGGCCGATGAAGTTCTGTTTTATGTCGAAGGCCAGTTCGGATCTCGCAAAGGCGTCGAAGCCTGTTCGATCTCGTTTCATCCCGGTGGTATTCCGCATGGACCGCACCCGGGAACGATCGTCGGTAGTGACAAGCACGATAGAACCGAAGAAATGGCGGTAATGTTCGATACCGATCACCCACTCACGATCACCAAAGAAGCTATGTCCATGGACGACCCACAGTATCCGCTAAGTTGGATCGATGAATAGAATCCGGGGAGATAAAAACTCGCTGCCAGAAAGTTTAACGACTAGCCGGCAGGCGTCGGCGAGCAACGATCGTTGTGAAACACGGTCGCCTTCAGGTTCGTCGTTAAATTAAGGATGTCAGCAGTCCCTTCCTTTTCGAAAACCGTAACCTCCTAGAAACCATTCATGCAATTTGATCCAGCCAACATGGGCATCGTCGACACCTACCGGTTGATGGTGCAACTAATTACTCCGCGCCCCATCGCGTGGGTATCGACCGTATCTAAAAGTGGCGTCAACAATCTCGCGCCGTATAGCTTCTTTAACGGTATCGGGGCAAACCCTCCCTCGGTGTTGTTTTGTCCCGTCAATCGGCGCGACGGAAGCCAAAAGGATTCGTTATTGAACGTACTAGACACGAAAGAGTTCGTGGTCAACGTGGTTTCAGCAGCCGACGCAGAGACAATGAACCGTTCATCCGCTGACTACGATTCAGAAGTCAGTGAATTCGAAGCGATCGGAATCAAGACGCTCGACTCTGAGAAAATTTCGCCGTTAAGAGTCGCTTCGTCGCTGGCACAGTTTGAATGTCGCCTGCTCCAACATATTGAACTGGCTAACGGTCCCTCAGGTGCCAATGTGGTGATTGGTGAAATCGTGATGATGCACGTTGATGATTCGATCATTGATGATGGCATCATCGACCCGGCCAAGCTAGACAACGTCGGACGGTTGGGCGGTAAGGCTTATACGAAAACGACCGACCGATTTGAATTGGACCGGCCCCCTGCACCGCAATGAACCATTCCTCATTGATTGAAACATGGCAACGAGTCTCTCAGTGGCGCGATCTTCAACCGCTTACGGTGGAAGAGCGAATTGCGTTGCACGAGCAGACGTTTGCAGGTTGGGATGTTGCGGCAAACGGACCGGCGCCGATCTGGTTTCCGACCGAACAAGATATCTCGGCCAGCAATCTACATGCTCTGATGGAGCAAACCGGCCATCCTGATTTTGAGTCGTTGCGGAATTGGTGGCAGGATTCGCGTGAGGATTTCTGGACCGTTGCGGCATCCGAAATAAGCGGCCTGTTCGCCGAACCGGCGCAATCCACGCTCGACGGTGATGATCCTCGAAATCCAACTTGGTTTCCCGGCGCCAAGATGAGTGCCGTTCAGGCTTGCCATGGCGGTTTAGCCGATGGTGACCAAGTTGCAATCAAGCACGCGGCGGCCGACGGCAAGATTCATAAAATCACTTACAACGAACTGTTTGCTCAAGTCCAGCTTTTCGCGGCAAGAATTCGTGCCGCAGGCTTTGAGCCCGGCGATCGACTCGCGATCGTGATGCCGATGAACGCGAAATCGGTAGTGATTTATCTGGGGATTCTATATGCAGGATGTGCGGCGGTTTCGATCGCCGACTCGTTTGCAGCCGGGGAAATCGCGAAACGGCTTCGGATTAGCCAAGCCAAAGCGGTATTCTACAGCCAAGCGTACCAACGAGCCGGCAAGACAATCGCGTTGGAGGCAAGCGTTGTTGGTGCTGCGGAGATCTGTAAAAAAGCAGGACAGGTTGTCCGGTTGTTCACTGACGATCACTCATGGCCGGATGTGAAACCGCTCGAGGATCCGTTTGTTGGTGATGCGGACCATATTCTTAACGTCTTGTTTTCATCGGGAACCACGGGCGACCCGAAAGCGATTCCGTGGGATCAAACCACGCCGATCAAATGTGCCACCGACGGCAAATACCATCACGACATCAAGATCGGCGACGTTGTCGTCTGGCCGACGAACCTTGGCTGGATGATGGGGCCCTGGCTGATCTTCGCTACATTAATCAACGGTGGCACCATCGGCTTATTCGAAGACGCTCCTACGGGCGAAGCGTTCGGCAAGTTTGTTCAGGATGCGAAAGCCACGATGTTAGGCGTCGTTCCCGCGCTGGTGCGTCATTGGAAGAAAACGAAGTGCATGGAAGCGTTTAATTGGTCGTCAATTCGTTGCTTTAGTTCAACGGGAGAAGCATCGAACGAAAAGGATATGACATACTTGTCCGCGTTGGCTGGATTTCGTCCAATCATTGAATACTGCGGTGGCACGGAAATCGGCGGTGGCTACCTGAGCAGCACGATGATTCAGCCCAACGTACCCGCCGCGTTTTCGACCGTTGCGATTGGCAATCAGATTGCAATCCTTGACGATGACGGTCAGCCAACTGACGAAGGCGAGCTTTATTTAGTACCACCTTCGATCGGACTTTCCCGAACGTTGCTCAACCGCGACCATTTTGAAACTTATTACGCAAACGTCCCCGAGAGCGACCTACCGCTCCGCCGTCATGGCGACCGCCTCCAGCGTTTACCTAGTGGCTATTTCCGGGCCTGCGGCCGAATGGACGACACGATGAACCCCGGCGGCATCAAAGTCGGCTCGGCCGAGATCGAGACGATCATCAACGGCGTCGACGGCATTGACGAATCGGCAGTGATCGCGGTCCCGGAAAACGGTAACGGCCCGGATCAGCTGATCGCCTTCTTGGTTTCCAAAGAAGAACTTGACGCCACGCATGTGCTCAAAGCGATCAACTCAGCGATTCGATCGCAACTGAATCCTTTGATCCGTATTGCTGCCATCCGTCCGATCGCAAAACTTCCGCGAACCGCATCGAACAAGATCATGCGGCGCGAGCTACGCACGCTCGAATCTGGCAAGCAGGATCAGCTTTGATTGCCCTATCCTCTTGGCCCAGTTCGAAGTTGAAAACAATACGCAACACTTCAGTTTGCAGAAATCTTGCTCAGCACAGCATGTCCAGACATGGTGATCACGTACTCGAGAATATACAATTTCAATACGCCTCAACTGAACGGCGAATAACAAAACGGGAGACGAAAACGGTTCCACCTTGCCGCTTTCGTATTGGCTACCGTTGGGCAACCGACCACGGCATTTTTCCTCGGTGCGGATTCAACGACGCGGCCGTGTGATTTCACTAGAAAGAAACAAAGCACGATGTCTCCTTTTATTTTTGTTGCCCTAGCGTGCCTAGCGTGTGACGTTGATTCTCCGCGAAACGAACAGAAACTGGGCTTTGATTGGAAGTTCAGTCTCGCAAAAACAATTGAGGCGACTGAGGCAAAGACTTCCGATCCAGATTTTAGTGACCAGCAATGGGATACGGTTCGAGTCCCGCACGATTGGTCGATTGTTGGTGAATATGCAAAAGATAATCCGTCTGGCGGGCAAGGCGGATACCTGCCGACGGGAGTGGGGTGGTACCGAAGATCCATTCAAATGGATGAACTGGATCCGACCAAGCAGTACCTGCTGCTGTTCGACGCGTCGTTCATGAACACCGAAGTCTGGCTTAACGGGCAAAAGGTCGGCAGCCGTCCGTATGGTTATGTCAGCTTCTACTTTGACATTTCGCCACACTTGCAGGCAGGCCGCAACGTGCTTGCCGTTCGAGTCAACAACGAAGATGCTCCCAACGCGCGCTGGTATCCCGGTTGCGGTATCTATGGTGATGTCACACTGATCGAAAAGAACAAGGTCAACTTTGATCAATGGGGCGTCTTCGTGACAACTCCTTCTGTCACGACAGACAAGGCAAGCATCGCCGTAGAGTTCGCATT
This sequence comes from uncultured Pirellulaceae bacterium, assembly GCA_964563475.1. GTDB lineage: Bacteria > Planctomycetota > Planctomycetia > Pirellulales > Pirellulaceae > Mariniblastus. The sequence continues at coordinate 3,075 of CAZLYM010000136.1, read as the reverse complement.
GAACAACGGCACCGACAAGGCTCAGCAAGCGATTGTGGAATCGATCGTGCTGGACGCAACTGGACGCCAAGTGGCCACCACTTCAAAAAAGGTAAAACTGCGAACCGAACAACAAACAGATACCAAGGTGACAATGGAACTTGATTCGCCATCGCTTTGGGCCCCGGAAACCCCGTCCCTTTACACGTTGGTCAGCACCGTCAAAATCGACAACCAGATTGTCGACAAGGATGAAACACGGTTTGGCGTCCGTTCACTACGATTCGACCCAAACGAAGGCTTCTTTTTGAATGGAAAATCAACCAAGCTGAAAGGTGTCTGCGAGCATTCAGATGCGGGCCTAGTCGGATCGGCCATTCCCGTGAAAGTCCTGCGTCGTCGTTTGAGAATCCTAAAAGACATGGGCTGCAACGCGATTCGCGTTTCACACAATCCACGCCGACCAATCTTTTATGACATGTGTGATGAAATGGGCTTGATGGTCATGGACGAATTGTTTGATGGTTGGTCAGGCAAAACCAAACATGATTACGGCAGGCAGCATTTCAAAGAGTGGTGGAAGGCAGATGTTCGCGACTGGGTCAAACGAGACCGCAATCATCCGTCAGTGATCATGTACAGTATCGGCAACGAAACTGGAATCAAAGACAAGCACAACATTTCGGGCGAAGTGAAAAAATATGACACGACTCGCCCCACGACGGGAGGCAGTCTGTTCTTTGGCGTTGATGTTGCCGGCTTTAATGCCCCTGGCGGCACGCCGGGAATCCTTGAAAAGTTTCATCAAGAGAATCCGGACCAGCCAGTTGTCCTGACCGAGGTGCCGCACACATTGCAGACTCGCGGTTTTTACCGAACGTTGACGTGGTGGCGAAACCGCAGCATCGCTACCAACTCGTTTCCAGCCTACAACGACAAACAGATTTTCTTCGACGGGCACCCGCGATACAGTTCTTCATACGACAATTGTGGCGTACGGATCACCGCCCGCACTTGTTGGAAACGCACGAAAGAAACCCCTTGGATCATGGGCGAGTTTCGCTGGACTGGATTCGACTACCTTGGAGAGGCTTCTTTTGGAGGAGGTAAATGGCCGGCTCGAATTTGGAATTTTGGAATCATCGACTTGTGTGGATTCCCTAAAGACCATTTCTACTTCTACCAAAGCCAATGGACGGCTAAGCCGATGGTTCACATCTTGCCACACTGGACACACGATGGCATGGAGGGTGTTGAGATTCCTGTGGTCGCCTATTCCAACTGTGACGAAGTGGAGTTGTTCCTCAACGATGAATCACTGGGAAAACAACCGCCACGAGAACTATTGGATTTTGTCTGGAAAGTTCCGTACGCACCCGGCACCTTGAAAGCCGTCGGTTATATCGCCGGAAAGGTCGCCGCATCTAAACAAGTTAATTCAGCCGGAGCCCCCACAACCATCGAGCTATCTGCAGACAATCAAGATTTGTTGCCCGATCAGTTTGACATCAGTCATTTGACAACAACGGTCAAAGACCAGCGTGGAAACTTTGTCCCTTGGGCATGCAACCGGATCGACTACAAAATCGAAGGCCCCGTCAAGTTGCTCGGATTCGACAATGGCGATCCCGTAGACGTCACGCGGCATCGCGAGCAACATCGCAAGACATTCAACGGCCTTTCGCTTGGCATCTTTCAGAGCACTTCAGATTCCGGTCCGATTGAAGTCACGGCAGCGGGCATCCTTGGACGCACTCTGTTTCCTTCAAACACCACGGTTGCTGTCGATATCGATTCGATCGTTTTACGAGGAGCACCAACCAAGGCCGCCTTTGAAATCGAGTACTCGATCAATGGCGCTCAGGCAGTCAAGTATGAAGGTCCATTCGAACTGAGCAAGTCGGCGATCATTACGGCGGCCATCAAGAAGGATGGCAAGGCCTTTATGAGCCTGGAAAGCAAATTCACCCGGGGACCGCTGCCGCGAATCACCGATCATCGCTTGGTAACCGGTGATCCTGATGATCCCGAAACGTTTGATGGCCCCAAGGACGAACAGGTTGCCGGTTTGTGGGAGTTGACCGCAATCAAACGGGGCCGTGGCGAGGTCAAGTCGGTTCCGAAACGGCTATTTGACTTTGACGAAAGCGGTAGTGTCTTTACACTCGATGGCGAGGAACGAAATCTGTACGGGTATTGGTGGTATGATTATCCAGATGATGTTTTCGAAAACCCTGCCGATGCCGGCATCGGCAAACTCTTCATGTATGTGACAGACCAAATGTGCAGCATGGAGCTAGGATCACAAAAAGCAGAGAAATTAACGATCGCGTCTCGGTTTTCCACGTGGTATTTCAAACGATCCAAATCACCTGACGCCAAATAGATATCAGGCCCGAATCGTTCATCAAGGTCCTGCCGGGAATCGAGCAGGTCGCAGGCAATAGCTTGATGCCGACAGAGGGATTCGCCAGTCGGGGACAATAAATTATCGGAGCTTTGCGGTCGAGCACTTTGCTGCGGCCTAGTCTCATTTTACGTTCCTGCAGGAAGTGACTTGATTCTATCCGATTTTTCGCAGAATCGTTGGTTACCGAAGCGAAGTGTTGTGCACTCGCCAGTGGACGTATCGAATTCGACGCTGCGATACTTTGACGTGACATAGATTTTGCTGTCAACGATTTTAGTGTCCGCGTTGCCCCAATACGAATCTTGGTGATCAAAATAATACCAACGCCATTTCCCATCACCGTCATCAAAATACACCGACGTGGTGAAGAGTTCCGGTTGATAGTTGAAGCATTGAGTCACTCGCAAACGAGTGCCATTGGGATGATCAACACTCGCAAGGACCCTAGGTTCAATCGCGGCCATGACGGCCAAAAAACCCCAAAGCAAAACAGCAACGATAGCTGACAGTAAAAAAAGTGTTTTGATTTTGTACTGCATCGGGCCTTCGCTCCAAGCAGGATAACGTCAACGATCATCCGGCGGCGGCAAGTGACTTTCCATATCTAAACGCACAGACCTCGCCGCTTCATGTTTAGAGCCTATCCCAAATCCTCCCGTTGCAATCATAACCCGACGCGTGAGCGA
>CAZLYM010000135.1:0-11673 GCA_964563475.1 uncultured Pirellulaceae bacterium | reverse complement strand
TCGCAGCAGGTTCTTCATTCGCAGCAGGTTCTTCATCCGCAGCAGGCTCCTCAACAGTGGATTCGCTCCACGCGTCCGGCGTTGGCTCTGCGACAGGCGCGTCGGTGTCCTGCGTTGCGGACGACTCGCTGAACGAACTTCGCTCGTTGGAAAGCCCTTGTGCTACCGCGCGACTTACAAAATCAATCCGATCCCCTGCCACATCCATCGTTTCAGTCACTGTCTCTGGGACATTGTCTGAATCCGTCGATTCTGTTCCCGCTTCAGCGGCTGGAACATCAACAACAGGAGCAACTTGATCCGATGGAGCATCGAACACGGAATTTGAATCAGCCGATGCGACTTCAGCAGTTTCTTGAGCACTTAGTTCGGGAGCTTCGCTGACACCTTCACGGCGACCCAGCTGAACGACTTCAACAGCCTGTGAATTGGAAACCTGAATTCGGTCGCCCTGCTTCAGCCAGTGAACAGATTTCGCTTCGCCGTTGATCAACACTTCTTCACCATGGCTTTGAACCGCAACACCTGCAGGGCCACGGTAAATTTGGCATTGGTCTTGAACGGGTTCGTTGTCAGCCGATTGACGCGTAACTTCCAATGTGCAGCAAGCGGTGCTAATGGAAACGGATTCGCCGTCATTTTTTCCACCGACGAATCTCAGGACGAGGTCGTCAGCGTGGGTATTTGAGTCAAATGTTGCGGGGGTATTCATATCTAGCTACTACAAATGGGGTTCGTCATCAGTGGAAGAGATTTTGTGAATCCCTTCCGGAGCACTAGCATGTAGCTTTCGCTTATGTCGTCGTCAAACAATAACGCGGGATTTGGGCCTGTTAGAGGCCTTCATGAACCCTATCGGACCGGTGACCGTAATAATCGTCACAAGCGAACACTGATTGCTTCGCCGACTGGGCAAGCCCCCTGAATGTGGGAATTGAATTTTTCGGACTTGCCAGAATCGGGCCAGAATCAGGCGATTGATTGGAGGCCAGCCAGAAATATGAATTTCAAGTAGCTGCGGTGAAAAATATCATCCAACAGAATGGAGAATGATGTCAAAATACAACGTGACGGCCTGTTTCCGTGTCCTTCTTACTCGAGAGACCAAATTAACGTCTGAGATTTTGACTTATTCGCAAAAATGCAAATGAACCATAAAACGCGTCCTATAGTTTCGCGAACCCGGCCCTCACGCGGTCGAGGTTTAGAAAAACAATTTCAATATGTGGAACTCACATGGCACGCAAAGAATTTATCAAGAAAATGGCCGACGTCCTCACCGAGAGGCGGGATGCGCTACGTCAGGCCGTTACTGGCGACGACAGTCTGCTGAAAGAGTTAAGCCAGCGATCTGACGGCGATGTCGTTGATTTCGCCAGCTCCAGCTCAAACGGAGAACTGAGCTCTCAGTTGGCTGAAGTCGAGACCCGCGAGCTGAACCTGATTGAAGAAGCACTCAAGCGAGTCAAAGATGGTACATTTGGCAAATGCAAAGGCTGTAACCGAAACATCAAACAAGCGAGAATGCAGGCCCTACCCTATGCTGCGTGTTGCATCGAGTGCAAGCGAGCTGCCGAAGAAGCCGGCGTTGAACCCAATGCCGTCACCGACTGGAGCAGTATCCTAGATCCCGATTTACCGACCGGTGATCTGGGTGCCAATTTATCCTGACCCTTACAAGCCGCACCGGAAACCAAAAAGCTCTGCTCGCCAGTTCGAAGTTTCTCGAAAACATGACTCCAGCTTGCTATTTTGGTAACCGTCCGACCTACTTAGAGACCCAATCCATGGCTGACTCGCCAAAATCTCAAAAGCACACAAATGGCTGGGCACCAATTGCCAAATTGCTGACCCTTTGCCTGCTGACCGGAATCCCGACCAACGCGGCCTCTGCTCAAACGGTGACCGCTCGCAAGGTCAGTGTCGAATCACAAAACAAGCTGTACCAAGATTTGGCAATCGAGGCCGCTGCCGCGGAACGACACTACTCGCTACTGAAACGACTGATCAAAGCCGTGCGACCAAGCGTGGCTCACATTGAAGCTCGCAAGGAACAAAAAAGCAGCCCCACTTCGCGTCGCGACGAGGCACGACGTCCCGTGATGATTGAAGAAGCGGGCTCGGGTGTCGTGGTTGAATACGGACGCCGGTTTTACGTGATCACCAATTTCCATGTGATCGAAAACTGTCGACCGGGAGACGTTCGGATCGAAATCGATGGACGCCTTCACTACCCAAACCGCTTGATTCATGATCGAGAAACCGACTTGTCAGTCATCGAGCTAGGTGCCACTGATCTTGTGGCTGCTCGCATGGGCGACAGCGAGAGACTTGAGATCGGTGACTTCGTGGTCGCCGTTGGAAGCCCATTCGGTCTGAGCCACTCGGTCAGCTATGGAATCGTCAGCGCGATGGGCCGACATGATCTGGAACTGGGCCCTCAAGGAGTTCGTTACCAGAACTTCATCCAGACCGATGCGGCGATCAATCCCGGCAACAGTGGTGGGCCTCTGCTCAATCTGCGAGGTGAAGTCATTGGAATCAACACTGCAATCGCCAGCAACAGCGGCGGCAACGACGGCATCGGGTTTTCGATCCCGATCAACATGGTCATGCGAATCACAGAGGACCTGATCAACTACGGCCAAGTCAATCGCGGCTTCTTGGGTGTGTCGCTGGATAGTCGTTACTCATTCGAAAAAGCCAAATCATTGGGGCTTGATTACGCCAATGGCGCACTTGTTTCCAATATCAACCCGGGCTCCCCCGCAGAGCGGGCCGGGCTCCAAACGGGTGACGTCATCCTTGAACTCGCAGGAGAACCCGTGATCGATGATTCTCAGTTGGTCACCGCAGTCAGCCTGCTTCCGATTGACAGCGTCGTGGACGTCAAACTTTTTCGCTCGGGGGTCATCCAAAGCACCCGTGTCACGATCGGCAACCGCAAAGCATTGACTTCGCGCAAATAGCTCCACTTCAGCTAGGGCTGACACGCCTGAACGTCACTTCGTACGATTGCCGGCCATCATCAACCGGTCGATCAAGTACTGACGCGCATCTTCGGTTCGCAACGATGTAGCGACCGTGACATTCGGTGCTTCCCGAAGCTCCCGCCTGCGATCGAGCACTAGAACGCCCCGAGTCAATTCGCCTTCGGTTTCTACGTCACCTACCATTTGTTCGAACTCGAATAGATCTGGGTCCATCAACGCCAACGCACCGACGGCATCATTGAGCGTAATGTTTTCCAAACCCAGTTGTTGGCGAAACGCGCGGAATGCAAACGGAAAAATCTGTTTCAGAAACCAACCCACGCGAGTATCTTCACCCGGCAGTTGATCCATCAGGTCTAGGCCAAAGGTCACTTCACGGACGACGTCCAGCGGAATAAGTGTCTTGGTCATCCGAGTCGCAAGCACTTCTCTGGCGGCAATTGGATCAAAGTAGAAGTTAAACTCGCTGCACGGAGAAATGTTTCCGGTCGCGGTCAAGCTACCACCGACCATCACCACCTGGCTGAGCATCGAAGGCAAATTTGGCTCACGGCGAATCGCTCGAGCCAGATTGGTCAGCGGCCCAAGGCAAACCAAGGTGACTTCTTCGGGATTCGCCCGAGCACAATCGACGATCAGTTTGTCGGACATCATCGTATGTTGACGCTGGAACGCGTTCAGATCGCTATTGCCCAGCCCATCATTACCGAACAAATATCGGGTATCGACCGGAGGAGCATCCTCAGCGGGCGAAGCCAACCCCAGACGTGGATGACGCTCAGGATCGATTTCGGTAACGATGGCCTGCAGGTTATGATTCGCTTGGTCGGCCGGAACTACGCCCTCAGTGGCCGTTACCGCAAGCACCTCCAATTGCTCATCAAGCAACAACATGCATAGGGCGACGGCATCATCGATCCCCAAATCGCAATCAATAATGACCTTGCGTGACATACTGCGAGACTCTGGGTTTACCTAGGGACGGTTGAATAGAATTGCTTTCGTGTCGCGGACTCGATCATCAGGGGTTTAAGCGTTATGCTGATAGAACGCCATGTTGCTAAAAGAAGCTCGCACACACCCAAGGCAGTCGCACACACTTAAGGCGGGCAGCTGACAGGATTCCCTTGATCGGACATTAGTGACCGCAGCAATTCTATGGCCGTGGTTGCCACGTCACAATAGTGAAAAGAAATCGATCCAAGCCCCGGATCGCCAGGATGTAACGCCTGCGGGGATTTGCCGAAGCGATAAACCGCGTCATCGTGACGCGCAAGAAGATAAACTGGCTCCATTGAGATCGTCCCAACGACATTCCTTCGAGAAATAAACATGATTCAAGATGCCATTGAACACGTGCGCAGCGGCGAGTCTCTGTCGATGGCTCAGATGACCGAGTTGATCGATTTGATCATGCAGGGCAAGAGCAACGACGACCAGATCCGAGATCTATTGGTGGCGCTGTATGAAAAAGGAGAATCCGTCGAAGAGCTGGCTGGGGCCGCCAGCGCAATGCGGAAGCACATGAAGCCGATTGAATCGCGGCGCGAGAACATTGTCGACACCTGTGGCACGGGAGGCGGCAAGTCGGGCACCTTCAACATCAGCACCACCGCCGCCATCGTGGCCGCATCCACAGGAGCCGCCGTCGCCAAACATGGCAATCGAAAATCAACCAGCAAAACAGGATCGGCCGATGTGTTGGCCGAACTGGGCGTGAACCTAGAATGCTCACACGATGTCGTTCAGAAAAGTCTGAACCAGATTGGTTTGTGTTTCTGCTTCGCCCCGCTGTTTCACCCGTCGGTCAAGCACGTCATGTCCGTCCGGCGCAGCCTCAATCACCCGACGATTTTTAACTTGGTGGGCCCACTGTGTAATCCCGCTGAGGCTCCACATCAGGTACTCGGAGCGGGTCGAAGTGAAACGCGGAACCTAGTCGCCAAAGCGCTCTCGCTGCTGGGAACCGAACGCTCGATCGTCGTTCACTCGCGCGATGGGCTGGGAGAAATTTCGATTGACGACGTCACCGACGTTTCAGAAGTTCGAGGCGACGTGGTCACCGAGGGCTCATTCGCGCCGTCAGATTTTGGCATCGAACCTAGCGACATGGCCTTGCTGCAAGTGGAAGATCCTCCCGAAAGTGCAGAAATGATCCTGCGAGTTCTCTCGGGCGAGGTCGGCCCAGCCCGCGATATCGTGGTCGCCAACGCCGCTGCGGCGCTCTGGATTTCCGGGCTGGCAGATTCGCTGTCGATTGGGGCGGACCGATGTGCGACGGCCATTGATCGGGGTCAGGCGACCGAAACCCTCAATGATTTGATCAAAATCACTCAGCGGGGCTAATTTCACAGGATTCGCAACCGGATCTGGGACGTTAGGACTTTTCTAGTGCCGATTCGGCTGCTAACTTATGTCCCTTCAAATTAACCCGAATCTAGGAGTTCCTGTCATGGCCAAGCCAAGCCACAAAGTCAAAAAAGCCAACCACGGCAAGCGTCCCGCCAACAACCGCGGTCGCAAGATCAAGAACAAGAAAATCAAAACTCCGTAGTTTAGTTTCCGAACGCACGTCAGCTTCCGAACGAACGCGCGGCGTATTCAATATAAGCTCGACGCGCAAGCGAGTGGATTCCTGTACGACGGGATTCACCGGCTTGCGTGTCGAGCTTGTGTTTGCGCGTCCAACAACTTCTGACTTTCGAATATAATAATGGGCCGACGCACACTTCCAAAGATCGATCATTCGATCGACTTCAGCCGCCATCTTTCCGACGTGGCCGATCTAACCGACCCCTTCGACCCGCAGATGTTGTTCGGACAAACAGCCGATCTGGAAATCGAAGTCGGCAGCGGCAAAGGTTTGTTCGTCTTGAACGAATCCGGTCGAGTCCCCGAGCGAAATTTTCTGGGCAACGAGATCGCAAAAAAGTACTGCAAGTTCGCGGCGTACAAACTGGCCAAAAACGAACGAGCCAATGCGCACATGATGATGGGCGACGGGCTGAAGATGTTCAAGGAATTCTTACCGGATGCCTGTGCGGTCGCCGTGCATGTTTACTTTCCCGACCCGTGGTGGAAGGAACGCCATCGTCGGCGACGAGTCATGCAGCCTCAGTTTATCAGCGACCTGCAGCGAGTCCTGATTCCCGGCGGAGTGTTTCATTTCTGGACAGACGTCGAAGAGTACTACGAAGAAACGTGCGGCCTGATGAAAGAGCACAGCTCACTGACGGGGCCTCACCCGGTCGAAGAGACGCCGGCCGAGCATGACATGGACTATCGGACTCATTTCGAGCGCCGTATGCGGAAAGGCGACCACGACATTTTCCGCAGCCAGTTTCATAAACCGCAGTAACGGCCAATAGCTACGAAACCTTGGCCGGTGCTCCGGTATCGAAGGCGCGGCCGGAGGATGCCGTTTTGCCAGACAGGTAGCCCGCACGGTCAAGCTGATACAGCTTCTCACCCGTCGGCGTGGGGTACTCGCAATTGATGCACGCCTGACACAAACCGTCCTTGCCGATTCCGATCGCACGAGCCACCGATTCAATCGGCAGGTAACGCAAGCTTTCGCAACCAAGATCGGCCGCCATCTTGTCCTGAATCTCAAACGTCAACGGCTCGCCCGGCGCGTAGTAACGTGGAGCGAAAAGCTGATCGATGGTGGACATGTCGATCCCATAAAAACACGGCGCGACGATGGGCGGACAAGCAACTCGCACATGAATCTCGCGGGCTCCACCTTCGTCACGAACACGTTGCAACAACGCTTTCATCGTCGTGGACCGGACAATCGAGTCCTCGACCAGAATCACGCGTTTGCCTTCGAGTACCTCTCGTAGCGGCGTGTACTTGATTTTGGCCTGATGGGCTCGTGCCTTCTGTGTGGATTCAATGAACGTGCGACCGCTGTATCGATTGCGGATCAACCCTTCGCGCGAAGGAACTTTCAAATGAAACGCCATGCTGTCGGCTGCCGCTTTGCTGGTGTCCGGAACCGGCACGACGATCGTGTCCTCGTCGATCGGGATCAACCCAGCCTCACGCTCAATCTCGGCCAATTCTCGTCCCAGCTCAGTCCGAGCGGTATAGACGCCGCGATCGTCCAAGGTGCTGGCGACGTTGGCAAAATAAACCCACTCAAAGAAGCAATGGGCTTGGCCACGATCCTCAGTGAATGATTCGACCGTCATTTGGCCATCAACAATGGTGATCGCGTGGCCTGGAGCCAGCGATTTAATCTGCTCGCGTTCGTAACCCAAGTTCACCAACGCAACGCTCTCGCTGGCCGCGGCAAACATGGCTCCGTCGGTTGCGTAGCAGAGAGGTTTAATGCCCAGTGGGTCACGCGCGATCAGCAAATCGCCTTTCGCGTTCAACAACGCCAGCGACCAAGCACCGTCCAACCGTTTTGCAACGGCACTCATCATGTCGATCATCGATTCGCCGGGATGCTCGGCCAGCCGACGAGAAAACTCGTGCATCAAGACTTCGGTGTCCGTGCTGCGGACTAGGTGATTGTCCGGCTGAGCCAGCAGTTCATCGGCAAGCTGACGATAGTTGGCCAGTTGACCGTTGAACGCAAACGAGAACCATTGACGACGGTTGAAGTGATGGTTTTCAAACGGCTGAGCGTAACTGCGATCGTCTTTCCCGCACGTTGCGTAACGCACGTGGCCAATCGCGGCCGGGCCCATGTATTCTTTCATCAGGCTTTCCGCTTTGCCGCTATGCGACATGCGAAAGACTTCCTGGACGCTGCCGATATCGCGGTGCGTATCAATCAGCTGTCCGTTGACCGGTTCCGGATGAAACCGAGACATCCCCGCCGACAACTGGCCTCGATTCTGCATATCCAGCAGCATCCGAGGAACAAGCGTCGACGCAAGTTGCGGTTGGTCTCCCGGGCACAGCGGGCTGACGGCCACATTGGGAAGGTGGTAAATCGCGGCCACGCCGCACTCGTGATGAAGTTCGCTCATCGAGTTTTTAAGATACTTTGGTGGGCTTTATTTTTTAAGGGCTCGCAGAGCCAACAATGCTCGGCTTCCAGCTGAAAACAGCATTGGAAACAAAGCCTGAGGATCAGCTAGGTGCCTCGCCTTTCTGCGGCACTCAGTGGCACGGGGCAATTCTAGATACGCCCCAGCAAATTCACAACCGTTAAAGACTGCCCGCCAACAGATCGCGGACAGGTTTTCTGGGACTGGCCGGAAGAACCCATCCTGCCCGTGCCTGTTCGCTCGGTGGGTGTGCGATACAATAGTTTTTCAGCCGGTTCTTCCCGACCAGTTCGCCCATTTTCAGCTTAGCCGATTTACTTTAGGAAACACGACCATGCCAGAGTTCGACCACTGGATTGCCGATCGTACTCGTAATTTCGATTCAAGCGGCATTCGACGCATGTTTGATCTGGCAGCAAAGCTGAAGGACCCGATCAACCTGTCGATCGGCCAGCCTGACTTCGATGTCCCGCCACCGATCAAAGAGGAACTGATTAAGGCGATCCAAGACGGTAAGAATGGATACGCATTGACTCAGGGGATGCCGGTCCTACGAGATAAACTGCAGGCCAAAGTGGACAAGGAATTTGGGCACGATGACCGTGAACTGTTTGTTTGCAGTGGAACCAGCGGCGGACTGATGCTATCGATTCTCTCGATCGTCAATCCGGGCGACGAGGTCATTTACTTCGACCCGTTCTTCGTGATGTATCCCGCGCTGATTGAACTGGCTGGCGGCAAAAGCGTCAAACTCAGCACCTATCCGGACTTCAGGATCGACATCGATCGACTGGAATCCGCCATCACCGACCGCACCAAGATGATCATCCTGAACAGCCCCTCCAACCCAACGGGCGTCTGCTACAGCGAGGAAGAAATCAAGGCTGTCGCGGAACTGGCGGACAAGAAAGGGATCGCCTTGGTCTCGGACGAAATTTACAGCACGTTTGTCTACGACCAGCCTCATGTTTCGCCTGCCAAGTTCAATCCGAACACGATTGTCATTGACGGCTTCTCAAAAACGTATGCCATGACGGGACTGCGAGTCGGTTACGTGCATTGTCCGAAAGATCTGCTGCAAACCATGTTGAAAATTCAGCAGTACACTTTTGTGTGTGCTCCTCAGCCGGCGCAATGGGCAGGCGCGGTTGCGGTCGATTTTGACATGACGCCTTACGTGGATCGTTATCGAGCCAAGCGGGATCGATTTATCGAAGGTCTCAGCAACCACTACGAAATCGTCCAGCCCGGCGGCGCGTTTTATATCTTCCCGAAACTACCTTGGGGAACCGGCGAAGAATTTATCGAGAAAGCCATCGAGAACAACATGATGGTGATCCCCGGAAGTATTTTCAGTGATCACGATACGCATTTCCGGATCTCCTATGCCGCCAGCGATGCCATGATCGAACGAGGTATCGAAACGTTGTGTCGCATGGCAGAGATGAAGTAGGTAAGGCCAATCGCCGACGCCTGCCGGCTAATTGTTAAACAAGACAAGCATCGTTGAGCTAGGGATGCCATTGTAGTGAAAACATCATAGATACTGAGATTGCGGGCAAGCTCCCTTGTCCGCCGGTCTCGTTTTCGTTGGTCTGCACCTCCGTGTGAAGATTACCCTGTCTCTCTGGGAAATGTCGACACACCATGGCCAAGAATCGCAAATCAAAGAAGCAGAAAAATCGCAAGCCTGTTTCTTCTCGTACCCGCAATCGACGACTGGCTCAGCGAACCGGCAAGAGTGGCCTGCATGGCTTTGAAGCGTTGGAAGACCGCCGGTTGCTGGCGACGGTAACCGTTGGAGCTGGTTGACGGCGATACTTCCTCGATTGCCAATTTGATTGCCTCACCTAGACTAGAGCGGGAAAGAAAAGGGGGAAAGAAAAGGTGACACAGCTTACTAAATCAATTCAATGAACTGCGCCCCTTTTTACTGCCACGTCTCCGTTGCGTATATTATATTAAGTTGGATATACCGGTCTTCAACCTGCCGAATTCGTCCAGCGCTATCTAGCCGTTTTGACACTCGCCTCGGTTTAAGGTGAGTTGCCAGCACCGGTCCTAAACGGGCATCAACCGAATACGTTGAAGTTCCGGTTAGCCAACAACCACGCCCCTCCAGTGGTACTCATCTCAGACGGTTGAGTGTTTCGTCGAAGGAAACAAATGCAATTCCCTACCTCGCTGCTTCATTATTTTCGCCTATTCTTGTTGACTTCAATCGCGCTCTTTTCAGTCGCCGACATTGGTCGTGCTCAGACTTGCGACTGCGCATTCTGCAAAGCAGGCATCAGTTTAGACATCACGGGTGCGGATACGATCATTCGCATCGACCGCTGGAATAGGACGGCCACGAACAATACTACGGGCTCACTGGGAACTCCGATTACCCTCACTTGGTCGATTGCTCGAGACGGCCAAGATTTTACCGCCGTTGGAACGACGCCCAGCGACCTCGTTAGCTTTCTGGATGAACGATGGTCGACAAGCGGACCCGCCACATCCTTTGAAACCCGAGCATGGTTCGGTCCGCTCAAGCAAGGTTTCGAGCGTTGGGGAGAAATTTCTGGGGTGAGCTTTGTCTACGAGCCTAACGACAGCGGCAATTTTGGGGCCGCAGGAATTCTTGGAGTTCGTGGGGATGTTCGCGTTGGCGGTATCGACATAGATGGATCTGGCGGGACGCTTGCACGAAATTTCTTACCGGACGGCGGCGAAATGGTGTTGGATACAACGGAAGTGAGTGCTTTGAATCCAGTCAGTTCAAACTCAAATCGTCGCTTCCGCAACGTGATCAGTCACGAACACGGGCATGGCCTTGGGTTGGATCATATAATTGATGATGTGGCGGGGGCAACCTTCTTGATGAACCCTGCGTTGTCCCAAGCTTTTGACGGTCCGCAGTTTCATGACATTTTGGCCGTTCAGCGCGGATATGGTGACGCGTTGGAAAAAAATGGCGGCAACGACACGCTCGCTACTGCAACACCATTGGGGATGATCGGTGATGGGATGTCTGCGGGAGCGGGTTTCGATACGCCCGACCTAGGTGGCAATCCGTCAGGGATTGCGATTGAGCAAACCGACTTAATCAGTATCGACGACAATAGCGACACCGATTTTTTTCAGTTTTCAGTGGACGGTCCATCGACCACTACGATTGTGTTAAATCCACGCGGTCCCAGCTATGGAGCTGTCATTCAGAGTACTTCACAGCAGGAGACAATGGAATTCAATGGGTCGGAACAGAGCGATTTGGTTCTTGCGATTTTTGATCAAAGCGGGAGCCTGCTTTCTGAAGTCGACGCCACTGGGCTTGGGGTTAACGAAACCATTAGCGAACTACAACTCCCTGAAGCAGGGAATTATTTTGTGCGTGTTACTGGAAAAGCCAACGCGGCTCAGATGTACAGCGTTGAAGTGTTCGTCACCTCAGGCCTCACTGAGACTCAGATCATTTACTCGATTAGCGGCGATACAGCTTTTGGCAACAACGGTGCAAGTGCGGGTACGGGCCCGACATTCGGTGACAACATGGATGGAACTTTCACACTCGCTAACGCCACCAACAGTGGCAACAATAACGCGGTCTTCATTGAAAGTTCGGACGGCGGCTCTGTCAGCACCTTGCTCGGACGCGAACTCTCAATGAACGATTCCGTTAGGGTGTCCGG
>CAZLYM010000134.1:0-11720 GCA_964563475.1 uncultured Pirellulaceae bacterium | reverse complement strand
CCTGCGGTCACGAGCGACTCTCCAAGAACGTCGTTTTGCTAGGCATGATAACGTCAGCGATCACCGGGCACGAACGAGAATCTAACCACTTCGCACCCGCCCGAATGAGTGCTCCGTGTGCATCGCATTGTTATACCGCGCTTGGTGCGGATGTTCCAAGAGGCTAGTCATCACCAAAAGGGAGCGTCTTGATGAATGCGGAAAGGCGATTGGCTTCATTCTCTGTTAAATCAACAGGAAGCTCGAAATCAAAAGAGAAGTCCTCACGCAAATTGTATGAATGCTCCAGTGTGTATTCGTCTTCCGCCGCATCTTCGGCCGCCGGTTCGGGTTGTTCGGGGATTTCGTTTGCTTCGCCAGTTGCCGCCCGCGCTAAGTCAATGTTACTTACCGACCAAGCAAATCGCGAAACGTGATTGTGTCGCCCGACGATAAATTGCCCCACATTCAGGTCGGCGAACTTCTTGAACAAGGAAACAATGTCGCCGCGCGACACGTTTTGACCATCCGCTTGCAGGTTAACCAGTGTTCGCTGAACAGAGGTCTCCCATCGAGCACGCCGACGACGAGCGAAGTTGTCGAAGAATGATTTTGCGGTTGCGTCAGACGCATACAGTTGCTGAAAAGGTGCGGGGTCCAATTGAGTCTCCTGATTGATTGAGCGGTATAACGTTTATTATACAGAAATGGGATTATATTGCAGACATCTTGAAAGTTCAAATGTTCTGCATAAAAATAGCCAAGTCAATCTCACAGTCGATTTTACGCAAAAAAAACGCTTGGATTGCGATGGCACTTCGACCGCCGGCTGTGACTATACAGAGATTGGGCTGGCTCTGCATTATACGGAAGGGTTGTTTTCGTGGCGGATTTGAAACTGATAGAGCAGGTGCGACGTGCGTTGCGGGTTCGGCATCTTTCGATACGGACCGAGGAGTCTTATGTCCGGTGGATTCTGAAGTTCATTCGGTTTCATCGTGACTTACAGGGCGACTGGGTTCACCCAAAGGATCTTGGAAGTGCCGACGTCGAGCGATTTCTTACTCATTTGGCCGTTGAGAAGTCGGTTGCTGCCAGTACTCAGAATCAGGCTTTGTCTTCGATTTTGTTTCTGTACAAGAATGTGTTGAATGTTGAGCTGAAGGCGGATGCTGTTCGGGCAAAGCTGCCGAAGCGGATGCCGGTGGTGCTGAGCCAGGATGAGGTTCGTCGGTTACTGAAGCATGTGTCCAATTCGACTCACTTGATGATGGCGGAGTTGATGTATGGTGCCGGCTTGCGTTTAATGGAGGCGTGTCGTCTGCGAGTGAAAGATGTTGATTTTGATCGACAGGCGATCATGGTGCGAGACGGGAAGGGTGCGAAGGATCGAATAGTGCCTTTGCCAGAACGGACCGCACCTGCATTGCGCGAGCAAGTCGATCGTGTTCGACAGTTACACCATAGCGATCTTCAATCGGGTGCGGGCTGGGCATGGCTTCCGACGGCGATGGCTGACAAGGACGTTAGCGCGGGGCGTCAACTCGGTTGGCAGTATCTGTTTCCAGCAGCGAAGGTGGTCCGAGATCCTCGGCCGCGCGAAGCGTTCGAATTCGATCAAGCCACCAAGGAAAACAAGCAGGAGCCTTCGGTGGCCGAACCCGCAATGGGAGTCGTTGCAAGGGAGGGAGATCATTGCCAGCTACGGCGTCATCACGTCCATGACAATACATTGCAAAAGGCAATCAAACGGGCTCGGGTAAAAGCGGGCATTGAAAAGCGGGCTAGTTGTCACTCGTTGCGACACAGCTTTGCCACGCACTTGCTTGAGTCGGGTGCCGATATTCGCACGATTCAGGCACTGCTAGGGCACTCGGATGTGTCGACAACGATGATTTATACGCATGTGAGTCAAATTGGGGCGTCGGGGACGCAGAGCCCGCTGGATCGGATTTAAGGGTTTCCGACGGGGCCAGAGTCTTCAGATCTGAAGTCAGGGGAAACGATAGCTTTCTATCGCGTACGCGAAAACGCAATCAAGGTATTGTGCCTGTTCTCTGAAGGAGGTCGCGACATCGTGATCGACAGCACTGGCCTGAAAGTCTACGGAGAGTGGAAAGCTCGTAAGCACGGAGTAAGCAAATGCCGCACTTGGCGTAAATTCCACATTGCCCTCGATTCTAAGACAGGTGGAATTGTCGTCGAGCAGCTAGCGGGTAATGACATCCAGAAAACCCAAGCCTCAATACGCTGCCAAGCAATCAACCGATTCACACAGCCAGGCGGGCCAACTTTTCAATGGAATTAAGCGACAAGGCCTTTGGCAGCGGTTAAGTTCCTGTATGACAAAGTTCTTGACCTAGATATTGGGATCGTCGAATTCACACTTTCGACCAAGCCAAAGAAGCTTCCTGTGGTGATGACGTTTAGGGAAACCGAAGCGATGTTGGGGGATAGGCTCTAAGTTTCTGCTTCGATGGCGCGAGCGACATTACTTTGGAGTGAAATCACTTCACGTAGATTGCCCAGCCATCTGATGCGGTGCCTTGCTCGATCGCCGCGTGGTTGTGCATGAATCGCCATGCGTCGACGCTTCCAAGGCGATTGCGGACGCCCAAGTATTTGATGATTCGATAGGAATCGGGTTTCTCCTGCCAGTTGCTTGGGTTGAAGTCTTCGGCGGGTTCAACAAGAAACGCGTGATAGTCGGTATGAGTTCGTTTTCGAATGGCTGTCATTTGGGGCTCCAAAAAAGGCATCAATCAACCGGCAACCGTGCCGACGTCGTTGCTCCTCCTGAACTGACGGTCGTTTGAATGTCATGATCAGTATCGAGACGCGTTGGACACATCTGGTCGTAGAGTTGGCGTGGGTTGGTATTAGTCGGTAAAAACCGTGTTTCAGACAGCGTAGTCACATGGATTGGCCGTAGGTGCGGCAGGTGTGTGAGCGGTGACACGGGAGGCATTTAGTTTCTCGATCCATGGTGTAGGATGAAGGCTGTCTATTTCGACAAAACTAAAATCAACGACATCAATTTGATTGAAAATCATGAGATTGAATTCACTCCGATCGTTTCTGGCCTTTCTTGTTTTTGGTACGAGCTGCTTAAGCCTCAGCGGGGTGTTTGGCCAAGATGCCGAAAAATCGTGGGTCGTTGATACGCCGGAGCAGTGGACGGAGAACGTTGCCAACAGTGAAGGCATCTCGATGGAAGATGGCTTCGCGAGCCCCACCGAAAAATCGGCCAGCTTTAGCAGCGTGTTGAAGCGTTTCGAAACAAAACGCTCGGCAAATGAAATCGTGGTCAGCCAGTCGCCTCAATGGCTGAACTGGGAACCTGCCGGAAACATTGGTCCTCAGAATCTCGGCGATGCTCCGGTGATGCTTTCTCTAGGGCCAAACAACTATTGGATGTTTGGTCGCTACTCGGATGGCAGTAAGAAAGGCCGCAAGGGCAAAAAGGGAAAGAAGAAAAACAAGCGGGTAGAGAAAGAGAAAGCTTCTGAGACACCGTTCAAGGCAGAGCCTGCTCAACTGGCTGGATTTGACATTCCACTCAAAACGACCAAGTACAAGAACCAGTTCGATGCGCCGGGTGGTTTGAAGGACCGTCTTGGCGGTTACCATGCGTGGCAGAGCAAAGATATGGTCAACTGGGTTCATCACGGAGCGGTTACCGAATATAAATCGAGGTGGATGACGACGGCCGAGTATTTCGACGGTAAGGCTTACTTCTACTACGACTATCCCAACGACCAAGATCCGCATGTCTTTGTCGATTCGGATCTGTTTGACGGTGAACTTGGTGTCGACAAAGGAATGGCGTACGCTGATCCATCGCACGGTTCAGACTGCTCGATCATTCGAGGGCTTGATGGGCAATTCCATTTGATCCTAGAAGATTGGAGCCCAATTAATGCTCGGAAGCATGCGTGGGATTCACCTTTGGCAGTTCACGCGGTCAGTTCTAATGGCTTGGACAATTTTAAGGCAATGTCTCCTCCCGTTGATGAGCGTACCGAACCGACGGGTGAGACTGCAACGTACAAGCATCCGCACTGGGTCAAAGAGGATCCTAGTCGCTTCAAGTCAAACGTGGCCGAGTACAATGTGCATCAGCCTGAACAGCATGCGTACGGCGATTGGGCAGCCATCAGTATTGGCGGCCAGTACTATCTATTCTGTGACTATGATCCGGCGGACACGAAGCAAATGAGCGTTGGCTGGTTTACGTCTGACAGTATCGACAAGCAGTTTCAGTGGTGCGGCAATGTCGGAGAAGGGCACCCCGATCCAGATATCATGTTCGCCGAAGGCAAGTTCTATCTGGCGACTCAGCAGTCAAAAGACTTTGTCAGCCCCGGCCCATGGGTGGACGGTGTTCAGGTACGAGTCGGCGTGGATACCGACAACGATACTCAGATTGATCAGTGGACCGACTGGGCAAAGGTCAGCGAGAGCTATGACTATATCGAGGGTTTTTCCAAGCAGGTTTCCAGAACGCCTGCTCGGCTGGATTTGTCCAAGCTTCCAGCCGGTTTTGGATTTCAATACGAAATCAAATTGACCGACACGACCGAGAACGCGTCTAAGCCGGTTCTCGATTCGGTCACACTGAAGTTTTAATGCGAACTAAAACGACGGTTTCAATCAACCTCGTCAGCCTTATGCGAGCATGATCACCTGACTGGCCAGCAGATATTCAAGCCAGTTCCAGATTCACGATGGCATGTTCGACCAAGTCAATCGCCGGAGTGATTTGCTCAAGGAGCTACGCGGAAAACTCGTCCGAAAGAACCTTCCGAACGTGAGTGAGCACTTGGCTTTGAACGGCTTCGAAATCATTGCTGTCGATGAACGCGCCGGCTGCTGCCTTGTGCCCGCCACCGCCAAACTCCTGAGCCACGACGTTGGCATGAGAATCACAGCGACTGCGAAAGCTCATTTTGTAGCCACCGTCCACTTGGCCAACCATGATCACTGCAAAACGAGTCCCCTCGATTTCCAGTGCTAGGTTGATCAGGTCTTCTGTGTCGGTCGGCTGAGCCCCGGTATTTTCGTAATCGTCGGGCAGAATGTACGTGTGGGCTAGGCGGCCATCGAGTTCTGTTTGAAGCCGTGCCAGCACGGTGCCTCGCAGACGCACGCGACCAACGGTCTCACGCTCGTAGAGCGCGCCGTAGATTTCGGGAGGTGAGGCTCCGCCTTTGAGTAGTGCTTTGGCGGCTTCGAACGTGACTTCCTTGACCGAACCAAATCGGAACCAGCCGGTGTCTGTGGCGATGGCGGCAAACACAGGAGTTGAGATTTCCGGAGTCAACTCAACGTCCAGATGCTCAGCTGCTTCGACGACCATCCGACCGACGGCTTCGGCAGTGGTGTTTTTGAAAAGTTCGGCATCGATATCGTCTTCGCCTTGATGATGATCGAAGATGATCTTCTTGCAGGAGCTGTTTCGAATCACGTCGGCCATATCGCCCAGTTGAATCCACGCACTTGTGTCAAGGATCATGTGTAGATCGGCATCGGCCAGATCTTCAGCTTGGATGTCCTTGCCGATGCACATGATCTGCTTTTTGGGATCGATAAACGAAAGGTTGTCAGGGACTTCCTGTCCGCAGACGATGCGAGTTTTTTTACCAAGCGCCTGCAAGATGCCGGCCATTCCTAGGCAGCTTCCCAGTGCATCACAGTCGGGGCGAATGTGGCTTGTCAGGATGATGTTGTTCGCGCCACGAATGACTTCGCAGAAACGGGGCCAGTCGACTTGCATGGGAGTGTGCTTTCGGAGGACAAAAAGATTGGGCAGTAAAATTAGCCGCTGAAGTTGCGGCCGACTTCTCGGGTGGATTCGATATCCAAATGAAGCTGAGATTGTAATTGGTCGGCAGAATCGAAGGCTTCAATATCGCGAAGTCGGCTGAGAAAATCAACTTCGATCACCTGGCCGTACAGCGAACCGTCATAATCGAGCAAATGGGCTTCGACTTTCAGTAATTGATCGCCAAACGTCGGGTTGGGACCGATATGGATCGCCGACCAGTGAGCACGTCCGTCGACCCATGCTCGACCCGCGTAAACGCCTTTTCCGGGGACCAGCGTATCGATTGCGTCCAGATTGGCAGTGGGAAAACCGATCGTGGAACCGCGTCCTGCACCGTGCGTGACCATGCCTCGAATCCGATAGGGTTGAGTCAGCAAGTTGCACGCCTGATCGACATCACCTACGGAAATCAAGTTTCGGATGCGGCTACTCGAAATCAAATCCGGCCCTTCAATTTTTGGGTTCATGATTTTCAGATCGATACCATTTTCATCACAGAGTGTTTGTAAAACCTCGGTGTTGCCTTCGCGCCCTTTGCCAAAGTAAAAATTGGGGCCTTCCACCATGGCGGAAGCGCCAATTTTTTCGACCACGATCTGCTGAAAGAATTCGCGGGCCGAAAGTTGCAGCAGTGCCTTGTCGGTGGGGTAGGCGACGACGGCGTCAACGCCAAGATCGGCAAGCAGGTTGGCCTTCCGATCTGTCCATGTCAACGGTGGCGGCGTCTCTTTAGGGCGAAGAATTCGAACTGGGTGAGGATCGAAGGTGAATACAATGAGTGCCGAATTTTCATCGAATGCAAATTGCTTCAATTGGTCAATAATAACTTTGTGCCCAAGGTGGACGCCATCAAAGTTCCCAATCGTCAACGCGCCGCCACGAAGCTGTTCCGGAAAGTCGGCAAGTTTACGGATGAGTTTCATTTGAAAGGCGGAATTGGGAGGTCGGAAATCGGAGTGTTCTAAATGGTTTGTTCGAGATTGAGCAAGCTTTGCTTCAGTCGGAAAATATTGTGAAAGACAACTAATTTGAATTGTGAGACGTGGAATTCCGAATTCCGACCTCCGCCTTGCTTCTAGATTCGCCTTGGTGTGGGGAACTCGATCGTGAACTGGGTGCCACGATTGACTTCGGACTGGACGTTGATAACGGCGCCGTGGGCTTCAATGATCTTCTTGGCGGTTGGAAGCCCGAGTCCCGTTCCACCATCTTTGTTGGTGTAAAATTCCTCAAACATTCGCAGCAAGGCATTGGAGGACATGCCGCATCCGGTGTCGATCAGATCCAACGCGACGCCGACTCGCGTGATGCGTGTTCGAGCCACCAATTCACCACCATGTGGCATCGCCTCTAACGCGTTCTTGACCAGATTCAGCAACGCTGCATGCAAAGTTTGTGGCTCAAGGTTGATGCTGGGTAGATCCGGGTCAAAGTACGTTCGGATGGTCACGCTTTGTTGGTTCGCGAGTGGTTCGAAGAAGGTCAGTACCTGTTGCACTTGTTCGTTCAATGAACCGGGCACTAGTTCCAGCTTGGTTAGTTTCGTGAAGCTCAAGAAGTCGTTGAGCATCGTTTGGAGACGCTCGCACTGCCGATTGACGGTCTCGATTTTGATCAACGCTTGGCGGGCTTCGGGGGACGAGATCGCTTCGAAGTCTTCGTGCAAGAGTTCCATGTTCATGCGAATCACGGATAACGGATTCTTGATCTCGTGCGCAAGGGACTTGGCCAATGTCGCCATGTCGTCGTATTGCTTTCGCAGGGAATCGAGTTGTGAAGATTCAGTCACGTTGTAGGCTTGAACCGGAAAAGAAAAAACGCTCGACAAAGGAGTCCGTCGAGCGTTTTTAGTTTAAATCATACTGGCTTAATCAGCCAGTCAGCGATTGAGGCCTGTTGAGAGGCATCGCGGGTTTCAAGGCTTAACGGCGTCCGCCGCCACTGCGTCCACCACCGCCGCCACTACGGCCACGACCACCGCCGCCGTTGCGTCCGCGTCCACCGCCTCCGCTACGACCTCGGTCACCGCCACCTGATCGGCCGCGATCTCCGCCGCCGGAGCTAGATCCACGGTCGCCGCCATTAGAATCGCCACCGTCATCGCCAGCGCCAACGGTTGCGGGAACTAGATCATCTTCCAATCCCAGTTCTTCCAATGCGCGACGTCGGCTAAGTTTGACTCGATCGTTGTCATCGACATCGATCACCAAAACTTTCATTTCATCACCAACATGACAAACGTCGCTTACGTTATCAATGAATCCACCTGCGAGTTCACTGATGTGACACAGGCCGTCGCGACCAGGCAGAATTTCGACAAAGGCACCAAAGTCCTTCACGCTGCTGACGGTTCCATCGTAGATTTTGCCAACCTGAACGGTTGCCGTGCAAGCTTCGACTCGTTTGAGTGCTTCTTGAGCCAGTGGGCCATCGGTACCCGCGACTGTGACGCGACCATCTTCGGATACTTCGATGACGGTTTGCGTTTCTTCTTGGATGGCGCGAATGTTTTTGCCACCCGGGCCAATCAGCATTCCAATCTTATCTGGCTCGATCTGAGTGACCAGCAAGCGAGGAGCGTATTCTGACAGTTCGTCGCTTGGACGCGAGATTTCGGTCAGCATCGTGCGAAGGATGTTGATACGAGCTTCGCGAGACTGAGTCATCGCAGCTTCCATGACTTCGAAGCTGATACCGCGAATCTTCAGGTCCAACTGGATGCCGGTGATACCGACCTGAGTTCCAGCGATCTTGAAGTCCATGTCACCGAAGTGATCTTCGCTACCAAGGATGTCGGTCAACAGTTCGTACTTGTCGCCTTCTTCGACCAGACCGACCGAGATACCAGCGACTGGGTTACGAATTTTCACACCGGCAGCCATCAGGCCAAGTGTGGTTCCACAGACGGTGGCCATCGAAGACGAACCATTGGATTCCAAGATGTCAGACACGATGCGGATCGTGTAGGGGAAGTCATCCGGATCGGGAAGGATTGGCTTGATCGAACGCTCGGCCAATGCACCGTGTCCAATTTCGCGACGCCCTGGGCCTCGGATTGGACGGCATTCGCCCACACTGAAGCTTGGGAAGTTGTAATCGAGCATGAACTTTTTGGAGTACTCGTCCATCAAGCCATCGACGCGTTGCTCGTCGCGACCCGTTCCCAGTGTGACCGTGATCAGCGCCTGAGTTTCACCACGCTGGAACAGGGCGGAACCGTGAACGCGAGGGATCATGTTGGTTTTGCATTCGATTGGACGCAGTGTTTTGCCATCGCGGCCATCAGATCGAACGCCTGCCAAAATCGAATCGCGAATGACTCGCTCTTCCAAGTCATGAATCGCAGTGCCAAGTGCCTTCGGGCAGATCGCGTCGTCGGCATCTGGATTAGGGATCATTTCCGCTTTAATCTTTGCCTTGACTTCATTCTTGGCGGCACCCCGATCGTGCTTGCCAGCGATCAGGATCGCATCCTTGTAGTCGTTGTAGTACTTCGACTTCAGTGTGTCGAGCAAACCGTTGTCTGAAGGCGACTCAAATTTGACCTTCTCAACGGGGAATTTCTGAGCCAACTCTTTTTGCAGCTCAATAACGTCCTTACAAACAGTATGAGCAAACTTGATCGCAGCCAGCATATCGGCTTCGGGAACTTCGCGAGCGAATCCTTCGATCATGGTGACTTTTTCGGTGGTCGCCGAAACAATCACGTCCATGTCGCTTTCTTCAAGCTGGTCGTGAGTCGGGAAACAGATCAGTTCGCCATCAACGCGAGCGATTCGAGTCGATGCAACAGGATCTTGAAAGGGCAGGGCACTGATGAAGCAGGCCGTTGCCGTTCCGTTCATCGCCAGCACATCGCCGTCGGTTTGCTTGTCGCTGGAGAGCACGAAGTTTTGGCACTGGACTTCGTCTTTGAAGCCCGGTGCGAACATGGGTCGGATCGGACGGTCGATCAAACGTGCAGTCAACGTTTCTTTGGTCGTGGGACGACCTTCGCGTTTGATGAAGCCACCGGGGAACTTACCCGCAGCACAGGTTCGCTCGCGGTAGTCACACATTAGCGGGAAGAAGTCCAAACCTGGACGAGGATCGCTGGTCGCGGCGGTACAAAGGACCACGGTGTCGTTGTACTGAACGATCACGGCGGCAGCGGCTTGTTTGGCCAATTCACCTGTTTCAAACGAAAGCGTTCCATCGCCAATTTTCTTTTCTACTTTTACTTTCACAATTCATTCCTACAAAAATTCTTCAAAACTTATTTCAAAACTACTTCACTGTTTCCAACATTGGATCGCCTGCCTAACTTGCTAGATAGACAAATCTTTCGATCCTGAGCCAGCGTGTCCGCAGATTTCTGCGTCCATGCCGGATCCAATTGAATGTGTTAATTGACTAAGTCGAAACTGATCTAGTGCCAATTAACTGCTGAACGCCAAACACTTCGACTGGAGAGGCGGACGTTTAATCTTGTCAGAGATAAAACGCTCAAATGAGAAATCTGCCGAAGGCAGTTCGAACACCATCAGTGTTCAGATCGACGGAGTATCCAGCGAAGCTAGTGGTTTCGATTTCTCTTGATCGAGTTCGATCGAACCCAGCCTTGCGAAGAGCATGCCGACGATTGGGTGCCACGAAACATCAGGCACATAGCAAACGAGCCACGAATGAATCGTGGCCCATGAAAAAACTGAATTACTTACGAATCCCGAGTCGCTCGATGATATCAAGGTAGCGATCGGAGTCCTTACTGCGAACATAGTCCAGCAGACGTCGCCGGCGCGAAACCATTCCAAGCAGGCCTCGGCGAGTGCCGTAGTCTTTCTTGTGGGAACGCATGTGTTCAGTCAACTGATTGATCCGATTGGTCAGAATTGCAATCTGAACCTCGGGAGAACCCGTGTCGCCTTCTTTGTTAGCGAACTGGCCAATAACTTCTGCTTTTTTCTCTTTCGTGATTGTCATAACCGTTGTCTCGAGGGCACGCGAAGGTCGTTTCAGCCGTTTCTATTTAAGCCGATTCGCTACCTGTTCCCTGAGAGGACTCCTGCCTTTTCTTACTTCACATGATTTGAATAACTTGGGCCCAACTTCGCGGCTTCAACCTAGTGAAAACCGCAGACCCACCGAATTTTCTATCTCTGACAAGCGGACAAGTTTACCGCAGGACACGTTAAATGCAATAACAGAAATTTGATTCTGGCCCAGCCCGTCAACGATGGGCTCCCGCATCCGGAGCTGACCACGACCGGGAAATCGTCGGATCGACCCGAAAGCTCGTCCGGAACCAACAAATCTGCCCAAAACCCGTGATTTGCCACAATTTTTGCCAACTAAATGTTACCAATCTGGCCGTTTTGACCGGATATTGAGTGAACTGGCTGACCAAGCCTGTAGACTTGAAGCTCGCGGGACAGGCCGACACCAGCATCCGGTCTGTATGCCGCTTCGGATTCCAGTTCCATTTCAGGAGTTTAAATCATGCGAAACACACTTTCGGTTCTGGCGATCGCCCTTGTGGCGACGTGGGGAACCATCAATCTGGGTTGTGCACCGTCGGAGTCCCCGTCGAATGTGTCCAACGGTTCAACTTCGTCCGCTCCGGCAACCACCCCTGTGGTGTTCAATGTCGAAGGCATGACCTGACCGGGTGGCTGCGGGACTAAGATTAAGCAGTCTCTCGCAGGGCTACCGGGTGTAGCTGTCGACAAAGTGGTTATGGGCGAAGTTGTTGTTTCGGGCGAAGTTGATAACGCTGCCGTTATCGCCGCCATCGAAGGTGCTGGTTTCAAAGCAACCGCTGCTAACTAAAGATCGATTCGAAATTGGCCTAGCCAATTATTGCTAAACCAATTGGCCCAGCGTTCTAAGTGAAGAACGCTGGGCCATTTTTTGTTTCATTGCGGGACTAGGCAAC
>CAZLYM010000133.1:0-11739 GCA_964563475.1 uncultured Pirellulaceae bacterium | reverse complement strand
GGCCATTGAGTGAGCTTGGTTTTCGGTTTTCGGTGTGTGGTTTTCGGTGTGTGGTCGATTGGAATCGGCTGACTACCGGAAGTTGAATGGATGGTTCGTCCAGCCAGCGTTATTTCTGCTTCTGGCCTGCCAATTGAGCTTGTACGTACTTCGCTAGGACATCGGTTTCGATATTTACTTGATCACCCACATTTCGGCTTCCCAGTGTCGTAACGTCGAGCGTATGAGGAATCAATGCGACGCTAAAGCGATCGGATTCAACATTGACGATGGTCAAACTGATTCCGTCAACCGTCACCGATCCTTTGGGTGCCATCTGTCGGGTTAGCGCAGCCGGTACGCGAAACCAAAACTCGGCCCATTCACCATCGTCGTTTCTTTCGTCGACGGTTCCCAGTGCATCCACGTGCCCAGAGACATAGTGCCCGCCCATCCTTTGCCCAACTTGAAGCGAGCGTTCCAAGTTCACGGCACTTTCAGGTTGAAGTTGGCCAAGATTGGTGCGTCCAAGCGTTTCCGAGCCAGCTTGAAAGGTGAGCAGTTTGCCATTGATCGAGACCACGGTCAAACAACACCCGTTGATAGCAATACTGTCGCCGATGGAAACGTCTTCTGAAACCAGTGGGGCTTCAATGGAAAGATCGCATGCACTATTGGACGTTTTAAGTTGCCGTACCGTGCCTTTTTCTTCAACGAGTCCGGTAAACACAATTGGCCAATTCAAAAATCAGTTGAGGGAATTAAAAGTCGAAACTAACAAAGCGGGAGCTTTAAAACGTAACAATTTGCTATGCCATCAACACCGATGAAAATCGCCACGGTGTTGCGGTTACGCTGATTGTACGCGATTGCGGGTCGAGTCAGCAGGCGTCGTTTCAAACGGCAGAACCAGCCTACCCAACGCTCAATCATTCCTCGCGATGCCCCTTCCGAAAAGCAGGGTTTTCGGGGACAATCTTGGGCTCAAATATTGGCTTACCAACTCCACAACTAACAGCAATCAGCGGAAAAAACATGGACAGCATTGTAGATATCAAAGGTCGTCAGATTCTCGATAGCCGAGGCAATCCAACTGTCGAGGTCGATGTTACTCTGGCCGATGGCTCGTTTGGTTCGGCGGCGGTTCCCAGTGGGGCCAGCACCGGAGCCCACGAAGCGTGGGAGATGCGTGACGGGGACAAATCAGTCTACATGGGTAAGGGTGTTTTGAAAGCGGTTGAAAACATCAATGGACCTTTAGCAGACGCTTTGTTGGGCGTGTCGGGGACCGATCAGGCGTTGGTTGATCAGACGATGCTGGATCTTGATGGCACCGAAAACAAAAAGAATCTGGGCGCGAACGCGTTGTTGGGAATTTCTCTGGCGACGGCCAAAGCAGCCGCTGTTTACAGTAACCAGCCACTGTACCGTTACCTTGGCGGAACTGCTGGGAATCTGCTGCCGGCTCCAATGATGAATATCATCAACGGTGGCGAACACGCTGATAACAATGTTGATGTCCAAGAGTTCATGGTGATGCCGTTGGGCTTCGAGCGATTTAGTGATGCCATGCGTTGTGGTTGCGAGATCTTCCACAATCTGAAGAAAGTGCTTCAGGAAAAAGGCATGAACACCGCCGTGGGTGACGAAGGTGGTTTTGCTCCTGACCTTGGTAGCAACGAAGAAGCGCTCAGCGTGATCATGACCGCGATCGAGAAAGCGGGCTATAAGCCGGGCGAGCAAGTTCAAATCGCGTTGGATGTCGCTGCCACTGAATTTTATAAAGATGGCGTCTACAAGATTGACGGCAAAGGCCTTGATTCGGCTGGCATGGTTGATTTCTTGGCGGATTGGGTTGAGCGCTACCCAATCTGCAGCATCGAGGACGGATGTAGCGAAGACGATTGGGACGCATGGAAGATGCTGACCGACAAGTGTGGCGATCAAGTGCAATTGGTTGGTGACGACTTGTTTGTGACCAACACGACTCGTTTGCAGCGCGGCATCGATGAAGGGATCGCAAACAGCATTCTGATCAAAGTGAATCAGATTGGAACGTTGACAGAAACCATTCACGCGATCCAGTTAGCGCACCGCAATGGTTACACCAGTATCTCCAGCCATCGCAGTGGCGAAACGGAAGATTCGTTCATCGCCGATCTTGCGGTTGGCTTGTGTACGGGGCAGATTAAAACTGGCTCCGCTTCACGAAGTGATCGGATGGCCAAGTACAATCAGTTGCTTCGCATTGAAGAGCAATTGGGCGACCAAGCGATCTACGCCGGCCCGTTGTTCCCAGCGAAAAAAGGCGCACTGGCGACCGCTTAGGCAAGTGACAGGATAGAACCCACCAGCAGATCGAGGAAATCTGTCGAGGTTTCAATATCCCGATCGGTAGGTTTAAACTTGCCTTCTGCCTTAAGCTTGCCGTGCCCCGGATGTTTGAGTCTTTTAGTATCGAACGTATCGGACATATCAAGTTATCTACCAAATCGCCTCTCATTCGAGAGGCGATTTTTTTGTTTGGCTTCAGCCAAGCCCACGTTGGTGGATCGGTGCGGCATTTGTGAAAACGCTATTTCTGCGCCAAGCCGTCTGCACTGTTTTATCGGAGCGTGATTCACCGTCCAAACAACGCTCTGGTGCCGAAGGTGTTGAAAACCTGAATGCCGGTGTTGGCAGCCCGTTCACCAGGTTTGAATCTTAGAATCAGCGTATCGCCAGCGGCAACCGCAGGCCGATGGCGTGCGTCGCTGATTGCTCGGTTCAGATCCACACGGAAAGTTTGCTGGGAGCCGCCCGGCAGCTTTCGTACCACAAGCAACTCAGTGGGCGGTACCGATCCGGTAGCGACTCCGCCGTTGGCTCCAACTGTTCCTCCTGCCAGTGCGACGGCTTCTAGAACATTCAAGCGTTTGTCACGAGGCAACGGGAATTCACCGCCTCGTAGTAACCCACCAGTGTAGTAGACTTCGGTTGGGCGAGCATCGACGTGGACGATGTCTCCGTAGGCCAGTTCTACTTTCTTCAAGCGGCTTGCCGTTTGCCCTGTCCGTTGTGAAAGATTGACTTGGAATTCAGTCCGTCCTGGTCCTTGGTACCCACGGTAGAAATTGGTGTGATAATTGGTCGTTCGCTGCGGGAGATTGGATATCGTTGAGCGCTGTCCACCGGATCGGCTGGTGCGAGGAAAATGGGATCCGCGCGGTAGAGATGACGACGGCGAGCGAATGTTGCGGGAGCGGGCTGAGGCAGGATCTCGAGGCTTCTCACGTGAGATTCGGATATGCGACTTTGCATTGACTCCTGGGATGCCGCCCGTTTGAATCAGTGCGGTCAACAGATCGTTGTCTCCTGCTGGTAGTTGCAACCGAGTGCCACGCGAGCTGGAGTCAGATCGATCGGTGACGCCGCCCCGAAAGTTGATGGGGAGGTTTGAAATCGCGTCCTGCCGAATGACAGTGACCTGAATGGTTCGTTTGCGCGCAAGCGTGACGATGATTCGGCTGTCTTTTCCAACAATCGGCTGAGTCCCGTCTGCATAGGATCGTTTGACGGCCTGTTCGGCTTGCTCGATTCTTAAGCCCAATACGTTGATAGGATCAACAAGTGGTAGCGACAAAGTTCCGTTTTGGCGAACCACAACCGGAAACCCAATAGAGGGCGGCAAGTCTTGCTCCGGTGCCGGCAGCTGTACCGGAGGCGATGAGTCGACTTCACCAAGAACGCCTTCTATGAAGACGCCCAGTACGTCTCCGGGGGCAAGACGGTATCCCGTCTGCCCGTTTGCACTTCCTTCAGTCACGCACAGCGCAGCAATAAAGGCGAAGAGAAAAAACAACCGGTGAATGAGGCACTGCATGTCTGAATCGTGGGCTTGAGCAACACGTTTGGTGTTCAGGCATTATTAGCGTCAACGATAATATTTTCAACAACTTTGGTGCAGCGAAGTCGAATCCGCTGTCACGCGAATACGATTGTGCGGTTGGAATACGTGATCGTTTTGCGATGCAAGGCCTTGGACAACGCGGTGGCGAAAACTTGTTTTTCGATGTCGCGCCCGGCCTTCTTCATGTCATCGATCGACTGGCCGGGTTGAACTCGAATTACGCCTTGCTCAATGATCGGGCCTTGGTCTAGTTCTGGCGTGACGTAGTGCGACGTCGCACCCAACAGTTTCACGCCTCGTTCATACGCCATCTCGTAAGGTTTGGCGCCCACAAAGGATGGCAGGAAGGAATGATGAATGTTCACAATTGGGCAATTAACCGAATCAATGAAATCAGCACTCACGACTTTCATGTACCTAGCTAGGCCGATCAAGTCAGGTTGATACTGCCGGATGAGCTCTAATTGTTGCGGTTCGTGTTTGGCAGGGTCCTTCCAAGTTTTGACAAAGTGAAACGGAATGTCGTGCCGTTCGACAATGTGCCGCACGGATTCGCGGTTGCCAATGACGAATGAGATTTCCGTGTTCGGATGATCTCCGGCTTCATGCTTGTTTAGAACTTCGATCAGTGCATGAGGTTCGTGGGATACGAACAGGCCTAGCTTTTGTTTCTGGTTGAAGAAGTGAAAATGAAACGTGGCGTCTAGGCCTTCCGAAACCGCTTGGAACGATTCAGTAAATTCATCCAAGTTGGCATCTTCGTCTTCTAGTTGCCACTCGAGCCGTGAGAAAAATCGTCCCGCATCGGTGTACTCTTCAAAGCGAGAAATGCTCAGGCCTCGCAGCGTGAAGAACGAAACGATATGGGCGATGATGCCCGCTTTGTCGGGGCAGGAAAATAGTAGGCAGGCGGTGCGTTCCACAGATGAATACCTTTATAAAAAGAGATTAGGCGGGGCCCAAAAGCGGCCTTCGCTTGGGCGGTTTAGTTCAACAGTGTTTGGTGGGATAAGATTGTTGGTAAGTTTAGAATTTTCTTGGCAATCAATGTTCAGCCTCAATTTCCCGTTGTTCAGGTAAGATTGATTAACAATGATTTTCACTTAAATGAATGATTATTTGCAAGTTCTGGCAACTTCTTTATCGTCAAATTGCTCAACCGCCTTGAAAAACGTGATCATAGTGGCGCAACTATCCCATCTGACAAAATTTTTTGCAACTTGACTAGTTTTTGTGTGATGTGATGGCGTAGAGGCACGTATCGCTCGGACGACACGGAGCAGTGTCGTGTGCGGAAAATGTTTTCAACCTCGTAAAAATTGGCTTTCACTGAACAATTATTTCTTGCCTTTTGTCACGTGTTGTATAGTTCAAATGGGCAAGGACAACAGGAAGTTGTAAAAAAGGAGGAAGCGATGACTCATTGGCTGACAGAAGACTCGTTTGTACCGATGTTGGTGGGGATTTTTGTTGCAACAGTTTTGTTGCTGATGGCCTGGTCAGCTCGAAACAAAATAGTGATGTTCATCGCGCTGTTCGTCGCCGCTTTGACGGCGGGGGTTGTTGTCACCGAAGCGGTGATCGTAACCGATCGAGAAACGGTGACCGATCTGATCGATGAACTGGCTGGGCACGTCCGAGCCAATGACGCTGATGCGATTGCCAGACACATTAGTCCACAGGCTCCGAAAATCTCCAAACGGATGCGGGGTTCGATGGAACGTTTTGAAGTGTTGTCGTGTTCGATTTCGGGTGTCAATGGTTTTTCAGTCGAAGATGGAACAGCCACAGTTGACTTCGTCGCGTGGGGACAAGGGAAACAGCGGCGTGGTGGTTTGCAAGGTGCCGCCAATCCAAAAGTCGAATTGCAGCTTCGCAAGCAATCGGATGAGTCATGGAAGATTATTGGCTATACAGTCAGTGATCCTAGATCTGGGCTTTCGCTTTAAGGCATGCCAGTTTCCGTAGATCGTGGCGTGTTTTTGTGTGATCTGATGGGAGACGGTCGTTTTCCTAACCGGCGGGCTCTTTGTGAGGATGTCCGCAGCGAATACAATCTCTGTCTGCTGAAATCCGTGTGCGAAACACGTCGCACTTAATTTATTTGTAATTTGATCATGCCTGAATCTGCTTCGCTCGACCTGACTCAGTTTGTCCGCAACGTTCCTGACTTTCCCAAGCCTGGAATTGTGTTCAAGGATATCACACCTCTGCTGCTTCATCCGCCCGCGTTCGAGGCGGCCATTGATCGGCTTGCCGACGAGTATCGCGACCAAGACATTGACGTAATCGCGACCGCTGAGGCCCGGGGGTTTCTGTTCGCAGCTCCGTTGGCAATGAAGTTGGGTAAGGGGTTGGTACCGATTCGCAAACCCGGCAAGCTTCCCTATCAGACCCATTCTCATAGTTACGATTTGGAGTATGGATCGGACACGCTGGAAATGCACGTCGACGGAATCGAGGCCGGCCAGAAGGTTTTGGTCGTGGATGACCTGTTGGCGACTGGCGGCACGATTGGAGCGTGTTGCGAGATGATCGAGAAGTGCGACGCGAAAGTTACCGCGTGTGCTTTTTTGATCAACCTGACCTTTCTGCCGGGTGCGGAGAAGTTGTCGCGCTATCCGATTTTCAGCGTCATCGAGTATTCGTAACATCGTGATGCCGGACAAGAAAACGGTTCGGACGACCTTGAAAAAATTGGACTCAGGCGATGAGCGTTACCTCTGAGAATAACCTGGTGCCATTAGGGGCTGCTCAAGCTCCGGCGAAGCAGACGCTGATCGGGCTCACCCGTGAGCAGCTTGGCAATGAGCTTGCGTCTTTGGGAGTGCCGGAAAAACAGGCGCGTATGCGAGCGTCTCAGATTTGGCATTGGCTCTACATTCGTGGCGCGGTTGACTTTGATGAAATGCTCAATCTGAGCAAGGATCTTCGTGCCTCACTGGCTCAGAAGTACACCGTGTCGCTACCGGAAGTCGTCACCGAACAAGTCTCGACCGACGGGACGCGAAAGTGGTTGGTGCGTTTTCCGGCCGACGGAAAGACGGGCCCTGTCGAAGTCGAAACGGTCTACATTCCTGAAACGGATCGAGGAACGCTGTGCGTTTCCAGTCAAGTCGGTTGCTCGCTGACTTGCACGTTTTGTCATACGGGTACGCAAAAGATGGTCCGCAACCTAACCACGGCAGAAGTGCTGGGGCAGGTTTTGCTGGCTCGGCATCGGTTGCGAGACTTTGCCGGCATGGAAGAAGATTTCGACATCATCGGGCCGGCTGAGGGCCGAAAGGTGTCGAACATCGTCATGATGGGCATGGGCGAGCCTTTGTTTAACTACGAAAACGTAAAACACGCTTTGTTGATTGCGTTGGACGAAGATGGGCTAAATTTTTCCCGGCGACGTGTCACGGTTTCGACGTCGGGAGTCGTACCGGCGATCTACAAGTTGGGTGAAGAGACTCGCACGATGCTGGCGATCTCACTGCACGCGACCAACGACACGTTGCGTGATGAACTGGTGCCGATCAATAAAAAATACCCGTTAGACCAGTTATTGGATGCATGCCAAGCCTATCCCGGGTTGTCCAGTTCGCGCCGGATCACGTTCGAATACGTGATGTTGAAAGACGTCAATGACAGCATTGCCGACGCACACAAAATGGTCGAGTTACTTAAAGACATTCCTGCCAAAATCAACTTGATTCCCTTCAATCCGTGGCCCGGCAGCGTTTACGAGTGCAGTGACTGGAAGCAGATTGAGAAGTTTTCGGCGTACCTAGTTACCCGAGGTTTGACGGCTCCAATTCGCACGCCTCGCGGTCGTGACATCCTTGCCGCCTGCGGGCAGTTGAAGTCTGAATCGAAAAAGATGCCAAAAAAGAAAGGCTGACGCGTAGTGATGTGTCGATTATGATCAAGGTTGGGAAACTTGATCGTAGCTGTTCAGATCGGACGCAATGAGACGGAGCATACCAGGATATGAGAGCAAAGCGGTTTGGCGCTTGTTCTTCTACAGCTTGATTCTGGCGTCTTCGTATACTCTCTCTCGCACGGTGGGCGATAGCCTGTTTCTGTCTCGGATCGGCAGTGACAGTCTGGCCGCAATCTACGTTGTCTCTGGGGTCGTCACTGCCCTAGTGGCGTCGATCTGGTTCACTGTGGCCCGAAGGCTCTCGCTGGAGTTGTCATTTCGCATATCGGGGATCCTGTTTTCCGTAGTGACATTGATGGCGGGTATGCTGCTGCCAAGTTTTCACCATTCGACTTGGTTACTTGCCGGAATCTACCTGCTGGCTGACGTGAAGGGTTGCGTCAACACAATCAACGTGGTGACGGCCATGAACGAGATTCTTGGTGGGCACTCAAGTCGCCACGCATGGGCTCGAATTGGATTGGGAATGCCGCTGGCTGGGATTCTGATCGGGCTACTGATCGGCGTGGAAGCGAATTGGGTCAGCCTTCGATCGTGGTTGTTTCTTTCGGCCGTGCTGGATCTGATAGGAGTGATTCCCGTTTGGAATTCCCGCAAGTTGATTGTTCCAAATATCTTACAGTTTCCTCGTAGTTTGGATGCTGTGGCGTCGATCGCCGAGCGGTTTGCCCATCGAGCGAGAGTGTATGCGTCGTCAACCAAATTTCAATTTTGGATCGGTTGTCTGATCGCGACCAAGATCGCCGTGCTGACAATGGTGTCGTTTGAATGGAAGTTGTCTGTTCAGGCCGTATACGTCGATGACGAGGAATCATTGACTCGTTTTTTTGGAGTGTTCTATGCTGCGACGGGTGTAATCACGGTTTTGTTGCAGGCTTTCGTCGCAGGCTGGCTTTTGAAGCGACGGAACATCGGGATCTCAATGTTGGTAATGCCAATCGCGTTGCTTGCGTTCAACACGCTGTTTGTGTTGGGGAGTGGGGTCTTGTTTTTGGTGGTCGTATCGACACTAGCCAAGGCGATGGAGGTTTGGCGGCGAAGTGTTCATGACACGACGCTGGGATATCTTTACACGAAAATTAAACGTGAAAAACGCCGTCGCATCATTACGATTAATTCGGCATTGGTGAAGCCACTGGCCGAGGTATCCGTATCTCTGATCCTTCTGTTCGGATCGGGGATCGTGCATCGATTTACGCTGGTGGTGTCGACGGCGGTGTGGCTGGTATCCACTTTCGCCCTGCTGCGGTTGATACGAAAGACGCAGCGACGCAAGAAGCGAAC
Source organism: uncultured Pirellulaceae bacterium (assembly GCA_964563475.1). Taxonomy (GTDB): domain Bacteria; phylum Planctomycetota; class Planctomycetia; order Pirellulales; family Pirellulaceae; genus Mariniblastus. The sequence goes on along the minus strand of CAZLYM010000133.1, from coordinate 2,659 downwards.
GGTCGCGTTCTCTGGAGACACGGCCGTCAAAGGCGAAACCGTCTAGAGCCGTGCGGCGTGGTTGTTGAAGGTCGTTTTAGTTTAATTAAGGGTGTTGGACCGAGGGGAACCTTTCTCTCACCGCGTGGGACGTTTGGCCGTTGACGTAACGAATGTCCGTGGGCCTACTATTCGGAAATCTTTGTCTATGTGGCAGATTCCTAGCGAGAAGTAGTCCGAGAAAGAGGTTGGGACAGCCTAGTGCTCAAAGATATTGCGACATGCGGCGAAGGTGCCTCTGCCTGATCGAAACTCGGACTTTTCTTGCTCAAAGTGATGGAAAGACGGATCGTGAAGCAGTTCGAGAAAAATCTAGCGGGTCAGTTTGCTCAGTGACTTTTTGTTTTGTTTGCGTTGGCTGAATTAATTGCTACTATGATCTATTGCACGGTTGCTACACGCTTGTATTTCACCACCTGTTTTCGAAGGAATACACTTAATGAAGATAGTACTTTTCAAAATCTTGACTCTTCTGGTGTTGGTTGCCAGTCCGGCGTCGGGGCAAGTCTTGACGGTTACAGATTCGGCGTTTGACTCGAGCACCGGCGCATTTTCGGTTACTGGTACTCAAGGTGCGGACTCTATCGTCATCACGGTGACCGAAGACAATATTGTTGAGGTAGGCGATGTTGAGTCAGGTGTAAATGCCGGCGATGTACGTACGATTTTCGTTGACGGTTTAGCTGGAGACGATAGTATCGACCTGTCCGGAGTTTTGCCGTCTAGGTTTACGAGCATTTCAACGACTGAGGGTGCGATCACCATGGAGGGAGGCGCTGGAAATGACACGATTTGCGGGAGCCCGGGCAACGACAGTATTTTTGGAGGTTCGGAGGGAGGTGTTAGTATTGTTGGCGATGTCGATCTAAACGGTGTGGTAGATTCCCTTGATATTTCACCATTTATTAACTCGCTGGGTTCGGGTGGCTTTCAATTTGAGGCTGATGTAAATGGAGACGGCGAGGTCAACTTTGGTGATGTTTCACCGTTTTTACAGTTGCAGCTGGCTCCTGAAGTGCTTGTCGACGGCGATGACATTCTCATAGGCGGTGCCGGGTCGGACGTGATTTCTGGGGGGGCTGGCGACGACACTCTCTTTGGAGGTTCGGAGGGAGGTGATAGTATTGTTGGCGATGTTGATCTAAACGGTGTGGTAGATTCCCTTGATATTTCACCGTTTATTGACTTGCTGGGTTCGGGTGTCTTTCAATTTGAAGCTGATATTAATGGAGACGGGGAGGTCAACTTTGGGGATGTTTCACCGTTTTTACAGTTGCTGCTGGCTGTTGATGTTCTTGTCGACGGCGATGATATTCTCAAAGGCGGTGCCGGGTCGGACGTGATTTCTGGGGGGACTGGCGACGACACTCTCTTTGGTTTTCGCCCTGCTGTTGGTGATGTTAATCGAGACGGGGAAGTTGACTTTTTTGATGTTTCACCGTTTGTTAGCGTGTTTGGAGCAGGTAGTTTTCAATTGGAAGCCGATATTAATGGAGACGGCGAGGTCAATGCTGAGGATGCTTCACCGTTCTTAGATTTGTTGTCTGGCGCCCAGACCGTTTCGCTTATGAACGATGGGGCTGCTGACGAACTCAATGGAGGAACGGGTAACGACACACTCGTGGATGATGGCTCGCCGGAGTAAGTGAAGACAACATTGGTGGTTGCGAGAGCGCTGACAAAATCAGCAGGCCCTCGGCTAACTCAACCATCGCTGGTGCTGGAATGCGTTGGTCTTTTGGCACCATCGAGTGACGTTTGCCCGATTCCGAGGAGCGTTCTGGACGCCCGCTTAACTTTTCGTTTCGCGGGCTTTCTTCATGCCTGTGAGGTCGTGGTGGGAGCGCCAGCTTCAGGCGAATGGCTCGTTTTCTTTGGGCACGCACGATTCGGGTGTCAGTGCGTACCTAGCAGTTGTAACGCACCCAATCACTTGCGCACGAGAATCGGCAACCGCAATGAGTTCCCTCATTTTTCGGCTTGGCCGAGCATTCCGTTTATCTCTGAGCTGAGTGTTAATCACTCTCACTCGGCGTTATCATGCGCGTATTCTGGCTAGTGGTTTAATTTTCAGATTGAGAGAAGCATGTCCACCAAAAGATACGCGATCGTCAACACAAACTCTCTGTTGCCAACGGAATGTCCTTGTGGGGTGGCAAAGCGGGCGTTCACTGATGACCCAGACCAAATCGCTTCGCTGCATGTCGTTCAGGTGAGCGAGACGGCGAAGACGCACTACCACAAGAAAATGACCGAGATCTACTACATTCTCGAAGGCGAAGGGCAGATCGAACTCGATTCAACGCTTTTTGATATTGGGCCGGGCTCGTCGGTCATGATTAAGCCAGGTTGTCGCCATCGCGCGATCGGGAACTTCAAGCTACTCAATATTCCGATTCCGGCGTTTGACGCAGAGGATGAGTACTTCGACGACTAAGGAACGACGCAGAAAAACGAAGTCGTCTTTGGCATTGTGAAAGTACTCGTTTTCGCACCGTCCGTTAACTGCACTGACAGCTGGTTTTCAGACGCTCAAGTCACAGAAGTTTTCTTCTCTACGGGATTTGAAACATCGGTCAGAGCTTGCCTAGCAGAAGTGACAAATTCGACTGATTGTTCA
>CAZLYM010000132.1:0-11815 GCA_964563475.1 uncultured Pirellulaceae bacterium | reverse complement strand
CATCACCGGGGTTTAGGCCGGCTGCAGCGAGCAGTGATTCATTGTAGACAACTTGTCCGGTGCGCTGACCAGTTGGTAGGAATGCCTCCTAGTCCAGTTTATGTTTCGGTCCCGAAGTTGGATGGTGTCGAGAACGTAGAATTCACGACAGCGGATCAACCTTTTGATACGGCAGTGGCAGTAGAGTGAGGCGGGCTAGGCAAGGTTGTTCACCGTTGCCATCCTATTACCGTCGGCTAACATTGCGAGACGCTCGGAGCGAGGAGGCCCGTGCGTTTTGAGATGGAGGATCATTTGTCGGCGCGTGGTGGTCGTCGATTCAGAGACTGATTTGTCTTATTGGTGGTGCAGTTCGATGTGTTGCCGAAGCAAATCTTTGCCATAATCATTTCCGTTGGGAGTCCTAATCACTGCATGGATGTGGTCGCGGGTAGGCCGGTCAGAGCGAAACGGTGCGACTCGCCGTTCGTGATCGAACTCGATCAGAATGACTGGGCTGTGGACGCGATAATAAAACACGCTGTCTGGTTTGCTGTCTCCAACCCACGCAAACCATGTTTCATCCAGATGTTCTTCGATTTCAGCCATGGTCACTTTGGCGTGGCCTTCACGCATGTTGCCAATGTATGACCCGATCAGATCCAATGCGTGTTGACGCTGCGCCGGGGTCAATTGATCAAGCTTGAGCCCGGCGAAGTCGAGTTTCAAGTTGTCGTGGTACGCCTGGGCTAATGCATTGTTTCCGTTTTTGAGTTTCGCCAAAGTGGCTTTGGCTTGCTGTGGTTCGGACAGTGACTGCATAAAGGCGAGCCCCAAGTCTTGTTCGCGTTGAAGGATTTCCGTTCCCTTGAACTTTCCGTTGGTTGCTTTGACCGGTTCGCTGCCAATGAAGACGGGCGACATTACGACCTGATCGCCCAGTACGAAATAGTTGATTGCTAGGTGATGACCTTCAATCTGCCAGCCCCATGGTTCGGATTCGGATGGCTGGCCCATGATCGTGATCCAATATAGCCATTGTCCGTAGGCGTCAAAGTTCTCGGTCAGCTCGGCCAGCGTATGGTTGAGCTTCATGATGTCCTGCGAAAGCTGTAAACCCTTGGCACTCAGGCTTGCTTTGAGCAATCCAAACGCCAGCTCACGCTGTTCGGGAGACATTTCTTCGAAACTAACTCCTTGTCGTTTTCCACGATGACGATTTTCCCACTTCCGCCATTCAAGATCGTCGACCGGAAAGGTTGTCTTTTGACGTTGCTGGACTGCTAACCCAGCAAGGAACTTATTGGCGGCCGTCACCACTGGTTCTGTGGAAACACCGGTCGACTTGATTTTGAACAATCCCGGCTGAGGCTTCCCATCGGTAGTGACTCCAACAAACGGCTCGGAAAGGCTTGCCGCGCCGCGGCCTTGGCGATTAGGTTTGCGACTACGTTGGCTGGCGCTGGCGGCCACAGCAGTAACGGTAACCAGAATCAAAACAGTGGCTACTGAAAGCCGGCTGAACCCGTAGCGTTTTTTCTCGTTCATGATCTTTCGACTTGAAATGGGTCTGCGACGCGATGGTGAGACAATATCGTAGCAGGATTTTCAGTTGGAAGAGTGATCTGAAACGAGCTGTGGACGCATTTTAAAACGCGCTGGCGCGATTGGCTGCATCGCAAGCTGTTTGCGGTTGTCTGTTGCGGGGAATGGGTGAACCAGCCGAATCAGCCAGCGTGGTTGCGTCGACGTGCCAACAAGCCGGTGCTCAAAGCTAGGGCCAGCAACGTGGCAGACGATGGCTCGGGGATCGCGACCGCAGAAGGTACCAGTGAGGTGACCAAGAAGTACTGATCGCCAGCGAGCGGGGTGTCGCTGATGTCCACGTCGGTCGCACGGACCTCCAAGAAATAGGTTCCGGGATCGAGGACAATGTTGAACAGAAATGAGTCATCGCTTGTGGACGTATTTTCGTCTGCCTGTCCGGCGATGGTGTCTACGTCGATAGTGTCTCCGCCGTAGCTGATATCATCTGACGATGCGATTTCTGTGCCTGATAGATCAAACAAGGCCAATTCCGGATCGAACTCGCTACCGAAGCGTAGTTCTTCGCTGAATAAGTGGGTGGAAAAGGTGGTCTCGGTGGTGGTTGTGAAGCTGAAGACATCCACGTCGTCGGCTCCTCCATCAAGATCGGCCTCAACGAAACTGATATCTGCCCCGGACGTGTCACCACGTTGGAAACTCAGTTGTTGCGCGGTGGCAAACGTGTCACCCGCATCGTTCTGGCTCCCGAGTTCCGATGCGTCCGAGAAAACAGGGTTATCGACAATGGCAATGTTCTCGCGGCCGAAATCCCCTATTTCAGAGGTGACTCCGCCTGCAATATCGAGGATCACTCTGGAAAAGGGAGACAGCGTTCGATCTGCACCTTCTCTTTCTTGTTCGCTAATCCCTGTGCCGCCTGTTGCAATCACGTGTTGATTTTGCAAACCACCGGTATTGTTCAGATTGCTTGGAGTGATACCCCCGGCGCTGTATGAAAAATGGTGCTGCAGTCCAAGGGTGTGGCCCAGTTCATGGGCTGCAGTTCCCGCCAGAGACGTTGAGATTTCCTGAATTGACTGTGCGCGGGTATCGAAGTTTGGCTCTAAGGCGGAGTTAAAATTCCCGGTTGCAACTCTGCCGACACTACTCGGGTCTCCGTCTGGATCGGCTAGGAAAAATGCCGAGTAGGAATTCGTATCGAGGTTGCCGATATCAGTCTGCGCGCTTCCAAAAGTTCCATTGCCAACGCCCGAATTATCGTTGTCTTGGCCAAAGTAAATCACTTCGTGAATGCCGGCGGGTTGCGTGGTGACGAAGTTGAGGTTGTAGTCGGAGTAAATGTTATTGAGGCTTGTTAGGATGTTGTTCTCAATCGTGGCGCGTTCAGCGGCGGAAAACTGAGTGGTTCCCGCCCGATCGGTGGCTTCGTTCAGTTCGTCGATCCAGTCTGCCACCCCATTTGATGCTCCGTCGTTGCCGTTGTGAAAGTCTGAAGAAAAATCTACCCATACATTTTGGCCAGATGCAGACGATGCTACTGAGTTTGAACTAACCGAAAGAGCCGCTGTGGGTGTCGGTGCGGCAGATAGCCGCTGTCCAGTACAAAAGGCACAGGAGCAACCAGCACCATGCTGTCCATATGCAGTGGTGCTCATCCATTGGATCAGTGGAAACACCAAGAAACTCACAAACATTAGCTGACGAAACTTGTTCACCGGACCCTCAGGAATGAAAACTCAATTGAAGTTGAAATAGGCGATCAGTTTAGCTGCCGAAGCGGAATTTTCCTATCAGTAAGCATCAAAGCGCTTTTGTAGTTGAAGAGGGATAATCTCTGTAAATCCCTAGGGTTGAGGGGTTTCCATCCGGTGCAACGATCAACTGATGTTCGTTCTCGCCCCCTGAATTAGCAGGCTATGCGCTGGGCAAACCAAAACCTTGGGGCTGACGCTAACTATGCCCGCAAAAACAGGGCAAATCAAGCAAGAGTCACTCGCATCTAGTCAAGTCCATAGAAATGATGGTTGTCGCAGGGGGAGTGTGAGGGTTCGTTTAGTATTTTGCGTCGAATGTGTCACTGAATTTCGTTCAGGTGCATCATGTCCCCTCGATTGAGCTATCGGTGTTCGCTGCACACGCGATCGGTGTTTAGGTTTAGGCCGATGAAGGCAACAAGCGATTGAACCATCGGACTACCGCAAGGATGAGCGATGGATTTTAAGGGTGCTTGAATTCACCAAGTCATTACAGAAAAACTTGCGGCGTCGGAGTGCCGCATCGGCTTGCCGTAAAATTATTGCAGCGTGCTATCAGAGTACTCTGCTCCGTTCATTCCCAAAGTCACTGCGACTCGCATAAGTTAACAAGACGCGTGAAAGTATGTCGGTTGTTCGGGAGTACTGATTTGACTTTCGCGCAAAAGGTGCCTAGCGAGCGGTTAAGGAGACGGTTGCGACGATTTTAGTTTCGATATAGTGGGTGAGCACACTTCTTCTTACCTTTTCTTTCCCTTCTCTTCTTTTTCTCCTCTTCTGTTTTCCTCCTCTTCTATTTCCCTCCTTCCCTGTTGCTCTCGGTCGACTCACACGCGTGATCATTTCACGTCGTGTTGAGTTCGAAGCCGACTGCACCTCATTTCAGAAAGCGGTCCCATGAAAATTGGATATTCAGCGTTTTTGCGAGCAGTTTTTTGCTTCATTGTCTCGGCCACGTTTGTCACCGGGCATGTAGTTGGTGATACGATCACACTGGATGAGGGAGACATCTCTACCACAACGCAGGGCGGCTTGGCAGGGACGTCCACGTTCAGCGTTACCGCTGCCGAAATTCCTGACGTGGAACTTTTGGCTGACTTTTTAATCGTTGATTCAGGTGTGGACATCGTCGTCAACGGTACGTCCCTGTTTCCGCAATTTGTTGATATCTCGCAGTTTGGTAACGTCCCAGTTTTTTCTGGTACTGGGGAGACGCAAGGGGGTGGTGTTAATCAACCGTTTACCCCCAACGACAACGGCCTCCCTCGTCTGACAGTCAATTCAACTTCTGCCGGAACGACGTTCAGCGGGGCGACTATTCCGGATGATACTCAGACAACAACCTATACACCAGAGTTTACGGTCCAAAACTTCTCTAGCCTGCTGATAGATGGCACTAACACCATCACCTTCTTTAATCTCAATGATAATGGGCCAGCAAGCTTGCAGGGTGATTTTGCGGTTACGCTGCACTCGACAGCCATTCCTGAGCCCGGAATGACTGGACTCGCCATCGTTGCGTTGGTTAGTTGCTTGAGCACTCGTCGAAGGCGAATGCAACCGTGACCTTCGGTTTGCCGATTAGTTGGTAGCCTGTTCGATAGTTCTGGAGAGCAGGCCGCTATTTCTTTTTCTCACCTTTCCAGAGAACGATATTCTTCACATCGTTGCTGGATGACTTGCCGTCCACGCTTGATCCGCCGTTGACGTATTCGGTCAGCTGAGCAAGCAAGCGGTCCGCCAAATCTGGTTTGGATGGATACATGTTGTTTTGCTCGCCCGGATCGGCCACCATGTCGTACAGTTGGGCTTTGGGTAGCCCTTCTTGTTTTGCAGCTTTTTCGTCAGGCGATGTCCAACCACCAGAACCCGTGGCGAGAACAAGTTTGTGGTTTCGTTCGCGGTAGGCAAAGTGCCCACTGATGCTGTGATGGATAAGTCCTTTGCGACTGAAGCTCGGTTCCTTGCCCTTCAAAATCGGTAGGATACTTTCGCTGTCTTCGCCTGCGTCGGTCGGGAGCGATTGTCCGACCAATTCAGCACACGTGGCGAGCAGATCCGTTTGGCAGACCAGATGTTCTGAAACGCTGCCGCTTTGAATGACATTGGGCCATTTGACTAGGAAGGGGATCCGATGACCGCCGTCCCAGATGTCGGATTTGGAGCCTCGATACTGGGCGCTGGCAAAGTGCCCGTGCTCTTCAAGCTCCTTCAAACCCGCCCTCCTAGAGCAACCGTTGTCGCTGGTTACGACTAGCATGGTGTTTTCTGCGATCCCTTTGGCCTTCAGCGCTTTGACGACTTGACCGATTAAATCATCGGTTTGCATGACGAAGTCCCCATACTTTCCGATACCACTTTTACCTTGCCATTTTTTCGTTGGCACGATGGGCGTATGAGGCGAAGGCAGAGGGATGTAGGCAAAGAAAGGGGCTTCACCTTCATAGTCAGCGATGTACTTAACGGATTCTGCAGCGAGCGCGTCCAGTACGTCGATTGCTTCGAAGTCCTCACTGGCAGGGCCGAGGCGGGAGAACGCTTTGGCGTGATTTCCCACGCCAACAAAATTTCGATCACGGATCCAGACGTAGGGAGGGAAATCCAACGAAGCCGATATCCCAAACCATGAATCGAAACCCAGATCGACCGGACCGCCCTTAATTGTTCCCTGCCAGTCAATGTTCGATAGCTTAGCGGGGTCGTGTGCGTTTTTTTTCTTCCGCATCTTCTGCAGGACTTTTCGTTCGGCAGGTTTCGCGGCCTTTCCATCGGTGGTTGCAATGCCCAAGCCCAAGTGCCACTTGCCAATCATTGCCGTGGAGTAGCCATGCTCTTTCAAAAAACTAGGCACGGTCATCCGATCGGTGGGGATCAAGGGCTCGCCGTAGCCGTTGAGCACACCCTTTTGTAGCTTGGTCCGCCAGTTGTAACGGCCCGTCATGATGCTGTACCGCGTCGGAGTGCACACGGACGAAGTGGTGTGAGCATCTAGGAAAGTCATGCCGTCGGCTGCGACTTGGTCCATGTGAGGCGTTGCGATTTTTCCTCGTTCAGGATTCAAGCATTGAACATCTCCGTAGCCTAGATCATCGGCCAAGATGTAAACAATGTTGGGCAATTTTGGATTGTCATCCGCATAGGCCGTCAGTCCAGACAAACTTATAACAACAGCTAGGAATAAAGCTCTCATGGTTACTCAGTCGGTTGAGTTTGCAATGTGTGGGACGTTTCCATCCAGAGAGCCAGCGCCGCGGTCGTTTTGCAGCGTTTGACCGTGCGCGTTCAAGCGAATCAACGGCGGCATCTCAAAAGATGCAGTCTAGCAGATGCAGATATTTTTGCACGGAGACCGATGCCGATTTTTGCCGAAGAGCCTGTCTCTGAACTTTGTCGTTTGAAGCGAAAGTTCTTGAAACCACATCCATGCCAGATCCCAGAGGACGATCTACGGCAGGATGTTGACGGTGTCGCGACCAGTGATTGGGGTGGGGGATGAGTCACTGACGGCTTGGACTTCGAAGGTGCCTTGGCCAGGTTGAGTCCCAATAACGGTTGCCACGAAAGTCAATTGCTCGCCCGGTCGCATTTCCAGTCGGCGTTGCAGGGCAAACTGTGTGAAGTCGTCGTTACGTCCCACGATCGGCAGTTGTCCTTGATCGAAATTGAAATCAGTCATGCGAATGCCAGGCGGGACCAGAATCGTTACGTCGACGTTCGTGTCCGAAGTCGAGCGATCGTTGGTGACGGTAAACTGGATCCGAGAGCTTTGCAGCGCCGAGGCGTCGGGGCGATCCGACTGAGCCATCTGAATTGTGCGGTCGATGGTTTGAACGTCAACTTTCAGTGTGCCCTCTCCCGCAGCCTGGGCTGCTTGGTCATTTGGAATTCCAATCGGGCCTTCTGGCAGGACTGGCCCCGAAGGTTGGCCGCCTGCCGGCGGTTGGAACGCTCCTGGCGGGAAGGGCTGATCGGGGACCCGCCGGCCAGGAGCAGAGCCACTTGGTTCGACTCGCATTTTGATCGAATCGGTCGCCGAAGCGCCGGTGGCCGTGGTTACGGACACTTGGTTCTCTATATTTCCGTCGGCCTGCACGCCTTCATAGACGACTTCACAGACTTTTGTTTGTCCCGGTTGGAAGTCTCCAAGGTTGATCGCCAGTTCGTCTCCCAGCCAGTTGTAAGTAAACTCAGGAGTCAGCTCGAAAGCTTCCATCGATTTAGGGAAACGGTTGATCAGTGTCACGCTGTCCAACGGTGTTTGGCCTACGTTGGAGACCTTCATCTCGACCAGTGAACGACCGCCGACTTCCATTGGGTTTCCGCCAGCCAATTCCAGTCGCAACGGTGACGGAGAATTCGAATCGGAGAACGAACCGCCTGCCGCAACCGCATCCACACAGCGACGTGCTTGGCTGGTGTGGCCTCCGTTGGCAGTGATCGTCAGGTCGAAGCACCGCAGCCCCGGCTCAACTACGTTGAACGTGATCGGAACGACTTTGTTTTCATTGAACTGCAGACGTGAGATTGGGAACCGGATCGGATTTCCTATTCCGCTGGCGACAAGCCCTGTGTCGTACTGCACGACCAGTTCGATGTCCTCGAGCGGTTCGTCACACTGGTTCAAGACATTGAAGTTAAACGTGACATCTTCACCGACTCGTGTTTTAGTTGGGCCTTCGATGTCCAGCCCGATGCACGGTGCCGCGATTTCCGTTTCCGCACACGTCTCGGTACGCAGGCGATCTTGATCGCTGGCGACTTCAAAGCAAATGCTTACATTTCCGCGACGCTGAGATTTTAACTGGATGTCGATCACACGACTGCTTGATCCAGGAGCGATGTCACCAAGCTGCCACTCGTACTGCCGACCGTATTCGGTGGGCTTAGGTGAGCTGGAAATGAACTCAATGCCGTCATCCAGATCCTCGGTGCGAACAACAACGCCTCGAGCCAACTGGTCGCCCGTGTTGGTAACTTCGATCCGGTAGTTGAATGCTTCGTCGATACCAGCGGTTTCAGGCCCAATGGCTCGTATCGTCAACGCCGGTGCCGTCCACGTGACGGTGGTGATACTGCTTTCGACGACCAGTTCTTGTTCGCCATAAACGGCAGGGCGGACCACGTCGACTCGAACTTGAGTCGTGCCGGGATCGAACTTGCCAGCGGGCTGGCGAATCTGAGCGGTTGCCTGTCCGTCTCGACCGGTAACGACTTCCGCCGTTTGCGAACCCGTTGGAGCGAACTCGGCCGGGGCTCCGCCGACAATCTGATACCGAACCGTCCAGCCAGCGACGCCTTGACCGCCATCGGATCGGTTGACTAAGGTCGTCAAAGGAAACACGGTTCCGGCGGTCGCGTTGGATGGAGTCGGAATGGACCATTGGCCATCGACCCAATGAATGATCGTGGTGGCACGTCGTTTGTCCCAGGCTTCGGCCTTCGGCGCGACGGCGGTCAGGTAAGTGGTTCCTGGCGATGCAGAAGAAAGGCTGACGTAAGTCTGACCGGCGACCAGTTCAATGTCGTCAACGGGAGTCGGTGTTCCTCGTGACAGGACTAGGTTCTTCAGGCCAGTTCGGCCCCACGCGTACTGGCCATCAAACTTTCGGGAGCTTGGTGGTACCAGTTTGTTGAACAGCGAATGGTGCATGCCACCGACTTCGATGATCTGCCCGACGCTGTCGTTTGACAGTAACCACTCGAGTGGTTGGTTCTTCACATAGAAACCGTCTCCGCCGCAGATTCCCGCGAGCGCCACAATTTCACTGCCGACCGGAGCAACGATTCGTGAGGGCGACATGACGATCTCACCAAGTTGGCCAGCAGTTTTGACGCCACGCGGGTCGGGAATGATGTGCTTTTTCGATTTCGTCCTCGTCTGGCAGCCGTCTACGCACGGCGGAGGATCAGCGGGGTGCTGAAATGCGGGCGTGGTAGGAACTGGGGCCACGGGTAGGGCAGGGGCGACAGGAGCAGTGGCGGGAAGCGTTGTGTTAAATCCGGCCTGGCGGCCGCGGATTCGATCAAGGCAGGAACCGTCAAGGCAACCCGATCTGACTCCGGTGCCCGTGATTGATCCAGGAGTCAATAGTTGGGTTGAATTGGGAGCGGGGAGGAAGATGCGATTGCCGGTCGGATCGATGGCAGGCAGTCGAATCTGCGCACAACCGGCAACGAACATCAGGCATGATGCCAGCACTAGGCTGATCATGATCGATTTTAGAGTTGTTAGATTACAACGCATGATTCCCGTTCCGTGGTTTGCAGGCCGTTCGCTTTCGACGGTCGGCCAACGCTCCGCTACTTGCGCAATGGTTGGCGCTTAGCATTTGATTAAGGTCGCGATGGCGAAACGTAGCATGCGTTCGGCTAGGATGTTGCGTTTTTCCTACATGGTTTGGTGACAAAAGGCATCACACGTAGGCGGGCGAATCCGGTTCTACGGATTCTGCGGCATTCGAACTGACTCAGCTCTGGAAAGGCACTGCATGTATCCATGCGAGCGTTCAGAGTGTTAAGCGAGCATATAGAGCGTTCACATAGCTGCTGACCGTTAATTGGTTTGGGAATTTGGACTCGCCGAACCTGACTAGCAGCCGACAAGAAGGGCGCGAATCATGTCCGCCCTATGATTCTCCTCGGAGTGCTATCGCTTTCCAAGTTTTAAGAAGGTGCTGGCATGCGGGTGATCGGTGAAGATTCGTGACCGTTGGCGCTCTTGCAGCAAACTGTGGCATGAAGTCTGGACCTCATTCGGAGCGTGGCGAAGGCCAGATCCGTCTGACTTTAGCCGTTTTTTCGCACATTTTCGGCTTTTTTCGCAAGCTGGATAAGATGTTCGGGCAGTTCATTCCCTGCTAACGGGTTGTCCGTTCGGGTCCGATTAAACGGCTTGTGAGCATTACGCTCGCCCGGCTCCGACAACCCCGCACGTCGTTGCTAGGCAAATAACGACCTACGATAAGCAAGACCCAGCTTATGCATCTTCGAATGAACCTTGGAATCCGGTTGATAGCAATCTGTCTGACCGGTTGCGTCTTGTTGCATCTCTGCGCTCATCGCGCTCAGGCGGACGATGATCCACGGATGACTCCGTTGGTCAAAGCCGTTCGCAATTGCAGTATGTCAGTCGTCAATTTGCGCGGCCGGAAAACGGTTCGGTCTGACGACAACGCTTCATCGGGCAAGTTGAAGCAAGTCAACGGCATGGGGACCGGTGTCGTGATCGACTCACGCGGATACGTGCTGACCAACTATCACGTGGTGCAGGGCGTACGAGAAATCGAAGTTACAACCGCTGACCGCCAGCGTACCACGGCAAAACTGTTGGCTCACGATCCTGAGACGGATCTCGCGATTTTGAAAGTCGATTTAAGTCGGCCTCTTCCGAGAATTAAAATCGGCACATCGTCCGACTTGATGCTGGCAGAAACGGTCACCGCTGTCGGAAATGCTTACGGATATGAGCACACGGTCACGGTGGGAATTGTCAGTCAGCTGGGGCGAACCGTCCAAGTGAATGACGATCAGGTTTATCGGAATCTGATTCAGACCGACGCCGCCATCAACCCGGGTAACTCGGGTGGTCCACTGTTGAATATGAATGGCGATATGATCGGTATCAACGTTGCCGTTCGAATCGGTGCCCAAGGCATTGCGTTTGCGATTCCCGTCAACGATGCTCTGGAAGTCGCTGCCGAGCTAATGGATACGATGGTCGAAAGCCGTCTGTTCCATGGGATGGCAGTGAAAACGGTTTACATCGATGAAGAGCCTCAGATCGTGGTGACGTCGGTTGCTCCCGCCAGTCCCGCCGCTTCGGCTGGCATCAGGCGAGGGACTCGCATTATGGAAGTTGATGGCCGGAGCGTTGAGCATGCAATGGAGTTGTCATCCTGTCTGCTAGAGTCCGACGCGCCGTTTCAAGTGAACATGAAAGTTAAGAATGGGACTACCATTGATCGCGTCTCGTTTGATCTTGAGCAGCAGCGAGTCAGTGGAAGCAGCCTGGCGTGGAAACCACTCGGCCTGAAGCTAACGCAAGTTTCCGCCAGTGAGATGGAAGGTCGGCATCCAAACTACAAACGTGGCTTGCGTGTACTCGAAGTTCGAGACAACAGCCCGGCTGAATCAGAAGGGATCATGGTTGGCGACGTGATCGTTGCGATGCACGGTTGGAAAACGGAAACCGTCGACAATCTCGCTTACATTCTGGAACGCGATGACATCGACAAACAAAAGGACCTGATGTTCTATATCCTCCGCGACAACGAGCCATTCTGGGGTCAAATACGGGTTGCTTCTCGTCCTACCCGTTAATTGGCTGCTGCGAAGCTGACTGATGACAATCGGATCGGCGCAGGGCTTCAGAATGGTTCGTTCATGGATCGCCGCCGCTTGCCCAGACGAGCAGCAGTGTCAGGCTTCAGACATCAGGGGCCAGTGTTCAGTAGCCAGACGTCAGGTCCAAGGCTTCAGACGTCAGGGGCCAGTGTTCAGTCGCCAGTCCTCAGACCCTAGGCTCCAGTGTTAAT
>CAZLYM010000131.1:6690-11838 GCA_964563475.1 uncultured Pirellulaceae bacterium | reverse complement strand
CGTAAAGCTGTGGTTCGGCACGTTTTCATTCGCGTGAAATTCGTTATCATCTGGGGACTTTGAGTCAGATTTATTCCCGGAAGAAGAAGCGATGAGCGAATCAAAAGTAAGCGGTAAAGTTCACTTGGTAGAAGAAACCAAGACCTACGGGCAAAAAGGCTTTCAAAAGCGATTGGTCGTGCTGGAGCAACAGGACGGTCGGTTCAGCAATTTTATCCCGCTCGAATTCACTCGTGACGCCTGCTCGATCGCTGACGACATGAACGTGGGTGACGAAGTAGAAGTCAGCTACAAGTTGTCGGGCCGCAAGTGGCAGCGTGACCCTCAGAGCGAAGTGAAGTACTTTCTGTCGGCCGAAGCGATCAGCTTCAAAGTCCTTTCAGGTGGCGGAAACGATGGCATGGATCAGTCGGTTCCGGAAAATGCCAACGACGCATTCGCGGATGCTTCTTACGACGAAAACGACATCCCGTTTTAGTTCTCGGCTTCAGCTTTTTAGAGATCAGTGTTCAAAACGCCTTGCTCAGGATTCCAGATGGACTTGGCATGTCGTACCGGGTACTGAGCAACCGAACACCGAAAACCGAACACCGAAAACCGAACAACATGCCATCACCTCAGATCAAACGCGCCCTGATTAGCGTCAGCGATAAAACGGGAGTCGCCGACTTCGCGAAAGCCTTGGCCGCAAAAGGCGTCGAAATTTACAGCACCGGAGGGACTCGCCGTCACCTTGAAGAAGCCGGGGTGTCGGTCATTGATGTCGCCACCTACACGGGGTTTCCGGAGATGATGGATGGCCGAGTCAAAACGCTCCATCCGAAAATTTTTGCCGGCATCCTTTGCCGCCACGATTTGGATTCGGACCTCAAGTCTCTGGCTGACCACGACATCAAGACGTTTGAGTTGGTCGTTGTTAACTTGTACCCATTCGCAGAAACGATTGCGAAACCGGGCATTCAGGAATCGGAAGCGATCGAGCAAATTGATATTGGTGGGCCCAGCCTTGTCCGCGCCGCTGCCAAGAACAACGCGTTCACGTCCATCGTGTCGAACCCTGACCAGTACGAAAAAGTTCAGGCGGAAATCGAGTCCGACGGTTGCACGAGCGAGGGGACGCGAAAGCAGTTGATGGCCGCCGCGTTCGCTCATACGGCAGACTACGACGCAACCATTTCTGCTTATTTTCAGTCGCAGGCAGCCGAAACGGCGGACACCGCAGACGGAGAATTTTCCCCCACGGTCAATCTTCGCCTGCAAAAAACCTGCGGGTTGCGTTACGGCGAAAACAGTCATCAGTCGGCTGCCCTGTATCGGTTTCAGAACTGTGACGAGGCCAATCTGATCGATGCTGAGCAACTTAATGGTAAGGCACTTTCTTACAACAACCTGCTGGACCTAGACAGTGCTCTGTCGATCGTGCGAGGACAATCGTCACCGGCATGCAGTGTCATCAAGCACAATAATCCTTGCGGCGCGGCAGTCGATGGTACGCTGGTGGAGGCCGTGCGAAAAGGATTTGCGGGCGACCCCGTCAGCGCGTTTGGCAGCGTGATTGGGCTCAACCGCGAAGTGGATCAAGAAACGGCGCAGTTTCTTGCGGAGGGTGATTTCTTTGTCGAAGCCATCGTGGCACCGCAATTCAGCGAATCCGCCATCGAGATCTTGAAGACAAAACCTAAATGGAAAAAGAACGTTCGTTTGTTGCAGGTTGGCGAGCTAGGTGATTCAAAGGCTCGTCACGAGTACCGGTTCTTGGTTGGCGGTATGTTGGCTCAACAGGCCGACAATCTGCCGGACGATTCTTCCAGCTGGACCATTCCTACAAAGGCTCAGCCGAACGACGCATTGATGGAAGAATTGAAGTTTGGTTGGTCGATGGTGCGATTTGTAAAATCCAACGCGATCAGTTTGTCGAAAGATCGATCTCTAGTTGGCGTCGGGGCAGGGCAGATGAGTCGCGTGGACTCCGTGAAGATTGCGATTCGAAAAGCGGGCGAGCGTTCCAAGGGCTCGGTGCTTTCTTCGGATGCGTTTTTCCCATTTGCTGATTCGATTCCGCTGGCGGCCGAAGCCGGAGTCGCTGCTATCATTCAGCCTGGCGGAAGCGTTCGAGATCAAGAAGTGGTCGATGCGTGCGACGAGCATGGGATTCCGATGGTGTTTGCCGGCAATCGGCATTTTCGACATTAGGAACGGGGCTCGAAACCTTGTTTTGAATCACAGCTCGAAATGTTGTACGAAATTGCATGAGTTAAATTGGGGCGTTTGTCGTACCGCGGTTTATTGTTCGCGTTTTTCGATAAGTTTTTTAAACAACTGAACAGGCTGCCTCACTATGAAACGAAGCGTTGCCGTTCTCGGACGTACTCCCCAGTTCCTTCGTTGGTCGATCGACCAACCCTGCGCGATTCGAGCGGGCGGTGACACCGCGTCGCCCGATGCGACGTTTCGACAGTTGCGTGGTGTTCGCGAGTTTTCGTTGGGCCAAGCGGAAGAACGAGTCTTCGAAAACATCTGCGTTCACGCGTCGGCTTCATCTGATCAGCCCGAATCGGCAATGGGCTTCACTGAATCGGAGGTGTTGGAGGTGTTTGGCGGTCGTGAATCGATCGAAAGTTGTTGTTCGGGATGCCCTGCCAACACAAATGCTCTGGATTCGGACGATCCGCTATGGGCGGGTTGCTATGGTTGGCTGACGACCGATGGCACTTCGATTAGCTCACTAGCGATAGGAGACGACGAATCCGCGCAGATGGAAGCATATCCTTCGCCGGCCGAGGACATGTTGATCAAGGAGATTGAGTTTGCGATCCAGATGTTGAATCTTCAATCGTTGATCGACAGCAATTTTCCAAAAACCAGTCCGGCGTGGTTTAGTTTTTGGCAAAGCTCGACGCTAACGATTCCTCAATTGCTATTGTTGGAGAAAGTCTTCAGCACGGCGTTGAGGAGGCACGAAAGTTCGGGTGATCCGGATTTCGTTGATGACTTGCTTCGCTTTATTGATGCGTTGACGCTGTGCCACCGGCATAGCCTACGCATGAATGTGGAGCTTGTCCCGCGAGGTTACTCGGATGGAGTCACGTGGACAATTTTCGCTCGCTGCCCCCAGTGCCACCGTTGTGTATCATCGCCCCAAGAAACTTGGCAAACTTGCGAAGCATGTGGGCATGAGTCGCCGCCATCGGGCGAACGGAAATCGAAAGTGCTTGGCTTGCGACCCTACGTGAATTTGAATCGCGTGCTGGGCAACGATGAAACCGTTTCGCTTTTGAAACGGTACGAGCAATCAAAAAGCTGACCGTTCAAGTGTGGGGAACGTTTGACCTTCACTTGTGGCTTGGCACTCAGGGAATTGTCATGTCTTAGCCGGACGAACGACTAGCGACCGAAGAAACCTCGGACGGAACAGAGCGTTTCGAAGCCTTCGAAGTTTGCTTCCAGATCGGCCAATTGACCGTCGATCCAAGCTGAGAATTCTACCAGCGTGGCGAACTCTGGTTCGGGAGTCGAAGAATTTCCCTTATCCGACTTGTGCGAGACTTCGGCGTTTCCGTGCGACTCAGGTGTGAGTGCCGGATCTTCGGGAATCGAGCCGAAATTTGGTGGATTTGTTTGAAACATGGTTGCATCTCCGTTTTTTTGACTCCCTCTCCTGCGATTATCCTACGAACAATGTCAGGGTTGGGATGTGCAATCAAAGTGATCTGCAAATCGGATGCCGAACTTGGCGGAATGTTCACTTCTTTTCCGCCTATACAAGGTTTTTCAGTGTTTTTTGCTTCTCCAGCTTTGGAAATACCTATATTTCAACGTCTTCGCTTTTCCGAATATGGAGCATTCTGACTACAAAAGCGGTCGAAAACGCAACATGTCATCCAGTGACAAATTTCACAATCCTTCGAGGAAAACGCGGTTCAGCTGCCGACATGAGCGATCACGCGACAGTACTTTTCTTATCGGCAGTTGGTGGAAGTAAACCGCAGAGAATTCCAGCGACAGCTAATGGGCCCTACGAAAACCGACCGCAGCAGCATTCTGACTCGGTCTGCTGGCGGCCAATGGGGGCTTTGGAGCCTTATGGAGGAGCCCATGGACGGTGCAGTCAAGCTGGCTTGGATCGACTTTGGTGAGCCATTAAACCGGTCCTTGACACCCTAACCCGTAAGGGTAATCTAAACGATCAGATTGATGAATTTTATCATGGATTTATCGAAGCCCGTACGAATCGAGGCTGCGATTCCATGTTGTTAATGGTCACTACCGACGAATTGATGTCGCGTGACATCCTCAAATTTCCATTGGAGACGTTTATGAGAAAGCTTATCGCATTTTTTGTTGTTGCTATTGTTGCAGTCACTGCCAACCAGGCATTTGCCCAATGTGCAACTTGCGCCGGTAGCGCACCTGTCTTTTCACAGCCAGTTACCTACGGTGCACCTCAGGTTTACAGCGCTCCTCAAGTTTACAGCGCACCAGTCCAGTCTTACGCGGCACCGATCGAGTACGGAACATCTGCACCGATCCAGTACGGTACATCAGCACCGATTGAGTACGGTACATCAGCACCGATCCAGTACGGTACATCAGCACCGATTGAGTACGGTACTCCCGTTGCTTCAACTCACTGTGGCGGCTGCTGCGGTGGATGTGGATCTGCTGTTAGCGGAGACGTCATGAGCGGTGGAATGTCTGCCTACAGCACTCAGGGCTTGCCTCCTGGAGCCGTTGTTATCTCTGACGTTGTGTCGGACGGATCAGCTTCAAGTGAAGGTGCCGTGGAAGGTACTGTTGTAGGTCAGCCTGCTTCAGTCATGGGTTCTTCAGAAACCGTTGAGCCACCTGCTCCTATGGAAGACAAGGCAGTTGAAAAGTTGCCAATGGAAGGTAAAGCAGAAGGTTCAGCAACCAAAGGTGGAGACGGAACTTAATCCATTCACCAAGAGATTGTTTGTTTCAAACGATTGGCCGCTCACTGGAAAGTGAGCGGCTTTTTTTACGCCCGTTCAGAAATCGCAGCGCGTAGTTGGGGGAGGACCCGTGGGAGTGGTCACCCCTCGTTTTCTGGCCAGTCGCGTGCCAAGTCGTTACTTTTGCGACCCGTCGCATGCCACACTGCTATTTCTGCGACCCGTCGCACGCCAC
>CAZLYM010000131.1:1831-6590 GCA_964563475.1 uncultured Pirellulaceae bacterium | reverse complement strand
TTCTGCGACCAGTCGCGGCGTTGGCGAGAGCTAGGGATGTCCATTTTCTCGCGGTATTTGGTGACCGTCCGACGAGCCACGTTGAAGCCGAGCGTTTTCAGCCGCCGCATCAGTTCGACATCGCTGTATGGTTTCGCTTTGTCTTCGCTGTCGATCAGTTTCTGAAGCTCGATCCGAATCTTGTTCCACGCGACATCTTCACCGTCTTCGGTCGTGGTTCCACCGACAAAGAACATCCGCAGCGGCAGGATGCCTCGATGTGTTTCAAGCCACTTGTCGCCTACGGCTCGGCTGACGGTTGTCACATGTACGCCAATTTTCTCAGCGATCTGCTCCATCTTCAGAGGCTTAATAAATTCAGGCCCCCGATCGAAGAACTCTTTCTGATGCTCGACGATCGCCTGAGCGGTTCGTGTCAGCGTGCTGCGGCGTTGTTCAATGGATTCAATCAACCACTGAGCGGCCATCAGTTTGCGTTTGATGTACTCTTTTTCTTCAGCGGTAGCTTCTTTGGACGAAAGCCGTTGCCTGTGATAATTGCTGATGTGCAGGCTCCGAGCCGGCCCTTCTTCCATCTTGACGACGTAGTTGCCTTCGTCGTCCGTTTCCAACCACATGTCGGGCGTAACCGTCGGCACGTGTTCATCCACGAACTCACTGGCGGGACGCGGATCAAGGTGCCGCAGTTGCTCCCAAGCTTCGTTGATTTCGTCAACCGTCAGTCCGGTGGCTTTCTGAATCTGCGGGATGCGATTGTCTCGCAGATCTTCCAAATGGTCCATGATTAACGTGCGGACATTGGCTAGGTTCGGAATGTCAGCAGTCAATTGTAGCAGTAGGCACTCACGCAGATCACGTGCGCCAATGCCAACCGGTTCTAGCGACTGCTGAATATGAGCCAACGCTTCTTCGGCCAGCTCCAACTCATCTTCGGTCGAATCAGGGGGAAGCAGGTCATGTAACGCCACCTTTAGGTAACCGCCGTCCTTTGCCGAAAGAACCGACACGATTCGCTCGCACATTTTTAGCAGTTCTGGCTGAAAGTCCATCTCATGCAGTTGGTCCAGCAGATGATCTTGCAGCGTCGTGCCTCGGTCGACAATGTTGGCGATCAAATCATGCTGTCGATCGCCACTTTCCTGAATCCGATTGGATGAAGGCCGAGTCGCTCCATCAAAGTGATCAGGGATCTCGTTGGCCAGAGTCAGTAGGCGCTCAAAGTCGTCCGCGTTGTGACGACCGTCCTCGTCGATGACGAGTTCCTTCTGTTCGATTTCGCGCTCTTTGGAGTTGTCGGTCTCTTTCTGCTTGTCACGCCGCGAATTGGTGTCTTCTTCACCTTCGGTGGGCGACAGGTCGAGGTTGCTTCGCTCAAGCGTCGGGTTCTCAACCAGCTCCTGTTCGATCCGGTCTTCCAGCGCAGCCTGAGCCATTTGCAGGATTTCCATTGACTGGATCATGCGCGGCGCAAGAGCTTGCGTCTGTTTTTGCTGGAGACTTTGGCCGAAGGAGATTTTCATGACAGTATGACGGTACAGGAAGTAGCAGAAGCATATTGTACCTCATAATTGGGGCCACGGTGACCCGGAACCGTGCAGATTCCCCACGGGGGACCGCTACATTGGGCGGCGATCTTCGATCGCATCGGCCAGAATTTCCTTGTTGGTGTACTCTAAAATGCTCCCTGTCGTTATTCCACGAGCCAACTTCGTAATCCGTACATCATATTCAGCCAGCAGATTCGAAATATGCAGCGCCGTGCCATCGCCCTCGACAGTCGGGTTGGTGGCCATGACAATTTCGGAAAAACTGCCCGTCGCCACGCGGCCAACCAGCTGATCGATGGTTAGTTGATCAGGGCCGATGTTCTCCAGCGGTGCGATCCGACCGAGCAGCACATGGTATAGGCCTCGATAGGTTCCTGCTTGCTCCAGCGCCATTAGGTCCCGCGGCTGTTGAACGACGCAGATGGTCTGTTGATCACGAGCCGGATCGCGGCAAATGTTGCACATCTCACTTTCGGCAAGATTGAAGCAGATGTCGCAGTAGCGAACATTTTCTCGGACGTTTCGAATCGAGTCCGCTAGAGCGAAGGCTTCCGAGTCCGGCACACGCAACAAGTGATATGCCAGACGCTCGGCCGACTTGCGCCCAATCCCCGGCAGCCGAGACAGCTGCTCGATCATCGCGACGACGGATTCGGAAAGTTCGGACATGGGGAGGAAGGAGGGTACAGTTTAGAGTTTACAGGGTACAGGAAGATAGAGGTTAAGTTTTCGGGGTACAGGTTGGGCGCGGTTATCCGTGTCGACATGTAACCAGTGTTCGAGTAGTAAACGTCCAGTCCCTGAATGCTGGGGTCTGTAGTCTGAAAACTGTACCCTGAACACTGTGAACTTTCCTCTGAAAACTTTCCCCTTAGTTTACTCTCCTCCACCCATGAACTTCTTCATCATGTCGCCGATGTCGCCCGGGATGGGGAAGTCTCCAGCAACACCCTGCATCATTTCGGCTTTCAGCTCGGCCGACTTGCTGAGCGCGTCATTGATGGCGGCCGGCAACAGGTCTTTCACCATTTCCATGTCGGCTTTCTCAGTCAGGACCGAATCGAACTCGATACTAAGCACTTGGCCGTGCCCGGTGGCGTGGACAGTGACCATTCCGCCTCCCGCAGTACCTGAAACTCGTTCGGTTTTCAGCTTCTCGGTCACTTCCTGCATTTTGGGCCCAATGTTTTGAGCCTCCTTCATCAGGGCCGCAATATTGCCAAGCCCGCCCAATCCTTTAAACATTTCATTCACCCTTATCGTTGTTTGCCGCGAGTCGTTCTTCTCAATATGACGCGGTTGTTTTATGTTGTCCGTTTTACCCGCATTCACGGCTGTTCACAATGTCGCTAGTTTCGATCGAAAATGTCTCAATTGGTTTCCGAGGCCCACTTTTACTGGATTCCGTCAGCTGTCAGATCGAGCCCGGCCAGCGAATTGGACTGTTGGGGCGAAACGGCGTTGGAAAAACGACGCTGATGAAGATGCTGATCGGCCTGCAATCGCCTGACTCGGGCGAGATCAAAATTTCCCCCGGCACCAATATTCAAATTCTCTCGCAGGATGTGCCGCATGATCTGAACTCCGACGTCCTATCGGTGGTGCTGGACGGTTTGCCGGAAGAGGTCGACGGGATCGAGCAGGAACCGTGGCAGCGGCAGAACGCAGCAGAGCAGATTTTGTCTCGGATGGAGCTTGATGGGTCCGCGCGGTTCGAAAAAATGTCGTCGGGGATGAAACGACGTGTTCTGCTGGCAAAAGCCCTAGCATCCAAGCCGGATTTGCTGCTGCTGGACGAGCCCACCAACCACTTGGACATTCAAGCGATCGATTGGCTGGAGCAATTTTTGCTCAAGTCACGTACCTCGCTGCTGTTCGTTACTCACGATCGAATGTTCCTGCAAAAGCTTGCCAACCGGATTCTGGAAATCGATCGTGGGCGAATCTTCGACTGGTCGTGCGACTATCAGACCTTCCTGAAACGAAAAGAACAGGCACTGGCGTCCGAAGAAAAACAGAACGCTTTGTTTGACAAACGGTTGGCCGAAGAAGAAATCTGGATCCGCAAAGGCATCAAGGCTCGGCGGACTCGAAACGAAGGCCGCGTCCGAGCGTTGAAGGCGATGCGGGCCGAGTATTCCGATCGGCGCAAGCAGATGGGAACCTCGCGGCTGCAAATTCAAGAGGCTCAAAAGAGCGGCAATCTAGTGATTCGCCTAGAGGACGCGGCGTTCGAGTATCCGGATCACAAGATTTTTGATCCGTTTTCCCTGACCATCATGCGTGGAGACAAGGTCGGCATCATCGGCCGTAACGGAGCAGGTAAATCGACGTTGCTGAAAGTCATGCTGGGAAAACTGGAACCGACGTCCGGTAACGTCAAGCTTGGTACCAACGTGGACATCGCTTACTTTGATCAGTTGCGTGATCAATTGGACGAAAACGAAACCGTTCAAGAGGCGGTCGGCGAAGGCAGCGACTCGATCCTGATCAACGGAACCAAAAAGCACGTGCTGGGCTATCTGCAAGATTTCTTGTTTGCTCCTGAACGAGCCCGTACGCAGATCAAGTTTCTTTCCGGCGGTGAACGCAATCGCATTTTGCTGGCGAAACTTTTTGCCAAGCCGACCAACTTGATCGTGTTGGACGAACCGACCAACGACTTGGACGCCGAGACGTTGGAATTGTTGGAGGAAAAACTGATCGATTTTGGCGGCACGGTGCTGCTGGTCAGTCACGATCGAGCATTCCTCAACAACGTCGTCACCAGCACGGTGGTCTTTGAAGACGATGGAGTGAACGAGTACGTCGGCGGCTTCGACGATTGGCAGCGGCAGAAAGCAACCCGATTGGCGGCGACGGAATCGGCCCCGAAAGAATCAAAGAAAAAGTCCAGTTCGCAAGCCAGCAAGCAAGAAACCGGGCGCAAGCTGAAATATAAAGAGAAGCAGGAGCTGGAAAAACTGCCAGAGCAGATTGAAACGCTTGAAGCAGAGATTGCCGGATTCCATGAAGCGATGGCTCAGTCCGACTTCTATCAACAACCCAAGGAAGCTATCGCGTCGACTCAGGCGAAAGTAACCGCACTCCAGTCCAGTCTCGAACAGATGTACGCCCGTTGGGAGGAGTTAGAGTCCGTGGCGGGGTAGAAATGTAGTCGGCGTGTGTAGCCATCACGCTCATAGTAGTCATCACGCTCCGCGTGATGCCAA
>CAZLYM010000131.1:0-1731 GCA_964563475.1 uncultured Pirellulaceae bacterium | reverse complement strand
GCCAAACCGCGACCATCACGCGGAGCGTGATTGCTACTTTAAAAGCCAAACCGCGATCATCACGCGGAGCGTGATTGCTACTTAAAGCCAAGCAGTGATCGTCACACGGAGTGTGATGGCTACTGATGACCGTTTTACTCTTCCACTTCCGGCTTGCGTCCTGCGAGTTCACGGTCAACCATGAACAGTCCGTTCTTATTCCCTTCGATCATCTTCAGTTGATCGATTACGCCTCGGGCGTTCGCTTCCTCTTCGACTTGCTCAGTCACAAACCATTCTAGAAACACGTCGGTTGCGTGATCCGATTCGGCACGAGCTAGATCTTTCAAGCTGAAAATGCATGCCGAAATGTGCTGCTCATGTGCGAGAGCACCTTCGAACAGACCCAAGGGCGTTTTGTCCTTGATGACCGGCGCTTCCAGTTGATCGAGTTTGACCTCGCCGTCACGTTCAAGCACGTAGTGGAAGAACTTGTCCGCGTGAGCCAGTTCTTCTTGGTACTGCATTTTGAACCAGTTCGCAAAGCCCGGCAGGCCTTGCCGATCCGCTTCTGCGGACATGGCAAGGTAATGGTAGGCGGATTGTAGTTCTTCGTTGATCTGTTTGTTCAGAGCGTCTTCAACAGCTTTCGATTTCATGGCGAGTCTCTTGTCAGTCTTCTGGTTCAAATAAATGAGTCGGGTGTTGTGGAGTATAGAGCCGCTTGCTCCACAGCAAATCAGCTCACGTGTGAGCACTCAGGTGGTCCCTCGCTCACACTTCGAGTTGTCGTTAAGTGAAGGTCGGCGGATGGGCTCTACCCCCTTCACCAGCAGTTTAGGTGCCTCGCACAAACTGCGATAGACTAACCGTAAAAGTCTTCCCTGACACAACCTCTCCGGAGCAGACCGAATCACGAATACGAATTCGGTCACGCAACTACGACCGCCTACTCCAAAGTCCAGCATTCGACTGTTGTCCCCGCAGAAACAAACAAACACGTTCTACCGTTTAGCTCAGCTAACGCCACTCCCGTCGGTGTTTCGCTCAACTGAACGTCCGCCAACCAGCCTCGTGTCGAACTGAAAATGTGGACCGTGTTCTGGGTTGTCGCAATCGCAAGATCGGCTTTTTGAGATTGAGTCTCATCTGATGATCTCAACGGCGCGATGGGGTCGAGCAGTGATTCGAATAGCTGTGACCCGATGGGCGATTCCCAGCGAATGCTCAGGTCGGCGTTAAAGCAAACGACTTTCCATTGTCTACCGTCGAATGCCGTCCCGAAAGTCGTTTCCTGATTCGCAGACTGCGAACGCGAGACTCGATTGAAGCGGTCGCTAGGTGCTGGCTTGATCGATTTCGATCCAGTCTCAAACGGTCGTGACTTAAGCTGGCCGTTCTGAACAAAAATCGCCGATCGCCCGCTCAAAACGATCGAATCGGCCTGTAGATCCTTTACCGTTGCCGCTGATTGATTGGCTCCATCAAGCGGCAGCGAAATCGTGCCTGCGTCTTTGGTCGCGAAAATCACAAAGGCATTGTCTGGTTGATCTTCCAGCAAGTAAATGTCAGTGAAGGATGCATTCGTTCGGTCTGTAAGCTGCTCGAAATTTGAGTTCGCCTGCCACACGTCATTAAACGCAAACGCTTCTCTAGCAAGTGGCGAAAACAATACGCGCCACCTTCCGTCCAAGGTCGATCGGATACGGCTGACTCCAACTCCTGCGGGCAGTTTTAGTTCGCCTGAGGACA
>CAZLYM010000130.1:0-11862 GCA_964563475.1 uncultured Pirellulaceae bacterium | reverse complement strand
TTTCGGTTTTCGGTGTGAGGTGTGCGGTGTGCGGTGTTCTCAGTTTTCCTTTTAAGCAGCCCTTCGATCCACGCCGCCACTATCTCGCTTATCATCCGGAGTACGTCAACAGCAGCGACAGCTCGACCGCGTATCTCGCTGAAAACGCCCGTACGGTCTCAAAAAAGCGAAAAACCGCACCATTGCACGACACTGTTCGCCATCAAGCCATTCCATTAAACTAGCCCTTGGCTACGAGATCCATCCTTATCCAAACTTAAAACACGCGTGGCGTGTGGTTAAGAATGATCTACGCGCCCTTGCAGTGCAGCATTGCGGCACGATTCGATCGAAAAATATTGTCCGGGAGATAACTTTGGCAGACGCAGACATTGGCTTGATTGGCTTGGCCGTAATGGGTGAAAACCTAGTGCTGAACATGGCAAACAACGACTACACGGTTGCCGTTTTTAACCGCACCACCTCGAAGGTAGACAACTTTATCGGAGGCCGTGCCGAAGGCAAACCGATCATCGGCACCCATTCGCTTGAGGAATTGTGCTCCAAGCTAAAACGACCGCGCCGAGTCATGATCATGGTGAAGGCCGGCGGCCCCGTAGACGCAACCATCGAAGGCTTGCTGCCGTATCTAGAAGAAGGCGACATCGTCATTGATGGAGGAAACAGTGAGTTCCCCGACAGTGAACGCCGCACCAAAGCGCTCAGCGAAAAAGGGATCCTGTACATCGGCACCGGTGTCTCGGGCGGTGAAGAAGGAGCCTTGAAAGGCCCAAGCATCATGCCCGGAGGCAGCCCTGACGCGTGGCCGCATGTGAAGCCGATCTTCCAAGACATCTCTGCCAAAACCGACAAGGGCGAGCCTTGCTGCGAATGGGTTGGCAAAGGAGGAGCCGGTCACTTCGTGAAGATGGTTCACAACGGCATCGAGTATGGCGACATGCAGATGATCTGCGAGACCTATCAGATGATGAAGGTCGGCCTAGGCATGTCCAACGAAGAGATGCACGAGGTCTTCGCTCGCTGGAACACCGGCGTTTTGGATAGCTACCTAGTGGAAATCACTCGCGACATTCTGGACCACAAAGAAGAAGACGGCACGCACACCATCGACGTGATCATGGACCGAGCCGGACAGAAGGGTACCGGCAAGTGGACCGCGATCACCGCCTTGGATGTTGGCCAGCCACTAACATTGATCGGCGAAGCCGTGTTCGCTCGCTGCCTGTCCGCAATGAAAGAGGAACGCGTCGAAGCAGCCAAAACACTCGACGGCCCCGGCACTCAATTCGAAGGTGACAAAGCCAAGTTTGTCGACGATCTTGAGCAAGCCCTTTACGCTTCGAAAATCGTTTCCTACGCTCAAGGCTACCAATTGATGCGAGCCGTCAGCGAAGAAAAAGAATGGGACTTGAACTACGGCGCGATCGCGTTGATGTGGCGCGGCGGTTGCATCATCCGCAGTGCGTTCTTGAATAACATTCGCGATGCGTTCGAGAAAGACGCGCAGCTGTCCAATCTGCTGCTCGATCCGTTCTTCGAAAAAGCCGTCGAAACCGCTCAAGCTTCTTGGCGTCGAGTCGCGGCCACTGCCGTCACGCTGGGAATCCCAATGCCTGCGATCACGGCCGCTCTGTCATACTTTGACGGATACCGTACCGCTCGACTGCCCGCTAACCTGCTTCAGGCTCAACGCGATTACTTTGGCGCTCACACGTACGAGCGACTGGACAAGCCTCGCGGCGAGTTCTTCCACACCAACTGGACGGGGCGCGGCGGATCGACTTCATCGTCCACTTACAACGTTTAATCGTTCGCTGACCATTCGTCACAAAATAGGAATCGTTTGATGAAAACTTCGGAAGCCATCAAAAACACTTACCAAACCGCACAAATGGTGTGCGGTGCATACCTAAGTGACTTAACTGATGAGGAAGCCATGCGGCGGCCTCACGCCGGCTGCAACCATATCAACTGGCAAGTTGGACACATCATTGCGTCGGAAAACAAAATGGGGAAATCGGTTGTTCCCGGTGGCCTGCCAGAACTTCCTGAAGGGTTTGCTGCAAAGTATGCTAAGGAAACGGCAACCAGTGACAATGCTGCCGACTTTGTGCCGTTCAGTGAGTTGCTTGCGATCGCGAAGACTCAAGGCGATGCCGTAACCGCGATGATTGACGGAATGTCGGAAGATCAATTCGATCACCCCGGCCCGGAAGAAATGAAAGCATACGCCTCCAACCTTGGCGAGTTGTGCAACATGATGGGTAGTCATTGGATGATGCACGCAGGGCAGTGGGTGATCCTACGTAGAGAACTAGGTCGCGAGATCGCGATCTAAGAGAAAAATGCGGAGCTTCGGCTTGAAAATCGAAAAAGGGAATCGGTGATCTTCGATTTTCTGATTCCTGCTTTAACAACAAGCCTGACGCGGCAATGGATGCTAAGTCTACCAACGGGTTGATGCGAATCGACCGGATTGGGTGATGAAACGAATCGGTTGCCAACCATCATTGACCACGGTGATTTGACACTGAAAGTTTTGGAAGTCACATTCTGACCTCCAATCCAACCGGAAGCATTAAACATGAAACCCTTGATCTTTGTCATCTTTGGCGCGTCAGGCGATTTAACTCGGCGAAAGCTCATCCCTGCGGTTTTTGATCTTTTCAAAGGTGGATTCCTGCCCGATGGATTCTGCGTCCTAGGCGTCAGTCGCAGCAAACTAAGCGATGACGACTTCCGGGACTCAGCATTCCTCAAGAACGAACTGCTGGATCTTTCTGGCGAATCGGAAGAACGCAAAGCAGCGTTTGCGAAGCTGCTGCACTACCAACCCGTCGACACCAACGACTCGGATGACTACGCCAAAGTCGCGTCGCGGATGGAGGAATTGCAAACGGAACACAACACCCAAGGCAATGCGATTTTTTACCTTTCCACGCCGCCAAGCCTTTACGGAAAGATTCCCGCGTGCCTAGCCGCCCATGGCTTGAATCGATCCGAATCGGCTTACCGCCGTTTGGTAGTTGAGAAGCCGTTTGGCTACGACATGGAGTCCGCCCGCTCTCTGAACCAAACTTTGAACAAGTACTTTGATGAGGATCAAACGTACCGAATCGACCACTACCTAGGAAAAGAGACCGTTCAGAACCTGCTGGTTACTCGATTCGCCAACGGCGTCTTCGAACCGCTTTGGAATCGAAACTACATTCACCACGTCCAGATTACCTCCGCCGAAGACATTGGTGTTGGAAAACGAGGTGGCTACTACGACAAATCGGGGCAGCTTCGAGACATGCTGCAAAACCACCTGATGCAGATTGTGGCTCATATCGGCATGGAGCCTCCGATTTCTCAGGATGCAAAATCTATTCACGCTGAAAAAGCGAAGCTCCTGCAATCGCTCCGCCCCATCGCTGAGTCTGACGTCGCCAAATACGCAATTCGAGGCCAGTACATGGCATCCAACATGCACGACGAAATGGTCAAGGGCTACCGTGACCACGAAGGCGTGCCGAAGGACTCGAAAACGGAAACCTTTGTTGCGCTTAAATTCTTCATCGACAACTGGCGATGGTCCGAGGTCCCGTTTTACGTCCGCACCGGAAAACGAATGCCGACCAAAGTCACAGAGGTCGCGATCACGTTCAAAAAACCGCCGCACCCCTTGTTCCGCGACACCAGCGTTAGTGAAGCTGCGTGTGCTCACAATCAACTGGTCATCCGAATCCAACCAGACGAAGGATTGCTACTTAGCTTTGGGATGAAAGTTCCCGGCGATGGCTTCGATGTGAAAAACGTCGGCATGGATTTCCATTATAGCGACCTAGCAGAAACCGACGTGCCTGCCGCATACGAACGTTTGCTGTTGGATTGCATGAAAGGTGACGCCACGCTGTACACGCACGGCGAGAGCGTTGAACATTCGTGGGCGTTTGTCGAGCCGATTCTCAATGCTTGGGAAAACGATTCGAGCATCCCCGTGTACGGATATCCGGCGGGAACTTGGGGACCGGAAGTCGCCGACGACCTGATCGAGCCCGCCGAACTTACTTGGCGCAACCCATGTAAAAACCTGACCCAAGACACCGGTTTTTGCGAGTTGTAAGCGAGTGGCGAACGTTACGTGCAAGCAATCCCGTCCCACGACCATCACTCATTCCATCCAAGATGCAGAACGCGATAGTTATTCACCAGACAATCTGACGAACTGACAAAACGATAACGATGCAGAAAACAGACTGTAAAATTTTTGCGGACAATCCTACCGTCGCCGCAGCCTTCGCTGAAGATTTCTGCCAATGGGTGAAAACACAACCGGCGGACAAAACCAAACTGACCGTCGCGCTGTCCGGCGGCAGTACACCCAAGCTTCTGTTTCAAGAGTTTGCAGAAAACTATGCGGACAAGATTGACTGGAGCCGAATCCACTTCTTCTGGGGAGACGAACGCTGTGTCCCGCCAGACGATTCGGAAAGCAATTATGGGATGACCAAGAGCTTGCTCCTAGATCACATCGACATCCCGGCTGACAACATTCATCGCGTGCTGGGTGAATCGACGCCGAGCGAAGAACGCGTTCGCTGCGAGCAAGAAATTCGCGATCACGTTGAAGTCAACGACGCGGGCGTGCCTCAGTTTGACCTGATGATTTTGGGCATGGGCGGCGATGGACACACGGCTTCGATTTTCCCTCATGAGATTGAGTTTTTAAAATCGGACAACATCTGCGAGGTGGCAACACATCCTGAATCCGGACAGAAACGAATCACGTTAACGGGTAAAGTCCTCGATGCATCGACTCGAATCGCTTTCCTGATTACTGGTGCCGGCAAAGCGGGCGTCATGGCTGAAATCATTGGCCAGTCTGGAAATTGGCAGACCTATCCTGCCGCTCACGTTCAAAACACGGGACCGCTCGTGTTCTATCTGGATGACGCGGCCGCGAGTGAAATCGATCCCGACAAAATCAACCGCTGCTGAGTACAAGTTTGAACCGTTTTTAATTCACCCAGTTTTCGATTTTCCCAACGACTCAACGGCAATCCGTTCACCACCACGGCAACCGGCTAGGACTCTCCATGCTGAAGAAAATACGTCAAACCAAGATTATCTTTACGATCGGCCCCGCTTCGGCCAGTGAAGAAGTGCTGACAGGGTTGATTCAACGGGGCGTTGACGTCTGCCGGTTCAACATGGCGCATGCCAGCCACGAGTGGTTTTTTGAAACCGTTGACCGCGTGCGAAATGTCTGTGCGCAGGCGGAGCGAGAAATCTCGCTAATGATGGACATCAAAGGTCCCGAGATCCGAACGCGAGGCGTGCATGAACCCATCATGCTGCACAAAGGAGATCTGGTTGAATTTTCCCATCAACCTAGCGATCATATCGCGCATGAATGCGAACGGCTTGAAAAATACCCTGACCAACGATTCTTCAAATTCGGTGTCAACTATCACGGCTTCGCGGCAGACCTAGCAGTTGGGTCCGAAGTTCTAGTCGACAGCGGCATGATTCGCACGAAAGTTCTGGAAAAGAACAAGGAAAGTGTACTGTGCGAAGTTCAGATCCCGGGGACGATCGGTTCCCGCAGGCACATTAACTTGCCCGGCGTTAATGTGGATCTTCCAGCGTTGACCGAAAAGGATTTTCGCGACGTGGAAGCGGGTGTCAAAGCGGGAGTCGAACTATTCGCGCTTTCGTTCGTTCGCCAAGCCAGTGACCTAACCAAGCTACGCGGCATCCTCGATTCGCACGGTTCCAAAGCACGCATCGTCGCCAAAATTGAAGATCAAAGCGGCGTCAAGAACCTGCAGGAGATCATCGACACGGCGGATGGAATCATGGTCGCCCGAGGAGACTTGGGAGTCGAAGTGCCGTTCGAGAAACTGCCGATCTTCCAACGTCGAGCCGTTGAGCAATCGCTCGCCAGCAACAAACCCGTCATCATCGCAACCCACATGCTTGAATCGATGATCTCGTCTCCGGTTCCAACTCGGGCGGAGATCACCGATGTCTCAAACGCGGTCCGCGAACTGGCTGATTGCGTGATGCTGTCGGGAGAAACAACCGTTGGAACGTACCCCGAAAAATGCGTGGACGTGCTCAACCGGATCATTTTCACACTGCAAGACGACCGCAGCGAAAGCTTAGACGTTCAGATGGAGTTGAAAACTCCGAAAGAGAAACTGATGCGTTCGTGCGTATCGCTGGCTGAGGATCTGGCGGAAGGCGAAGGCAAAGCGGGAATCATCGTGTTCACCGCTACTGGCGACTTGGCTTCCTTGCTATCGTCGATGCGTCCGAGAGGGTGTCCGGTTTTTGCATTCACCAACAATCGAGACACGTTCTTCAGGATGATGATGTTTTGGGGAATCGAACCGTTCATGATCGAATTCGACGAAAACCCTGAGCGGACGGTTGACGCAGCGTTCAGGCGACTGAAAGAAAAGAACTGGGCGGAGGTTGGCGACCAGATGGTTATCGTCACCAACGTCGTCGGCGTGATGGATAAAATCGTCGACTCTATGCAGGTCCGCCCGCTGGAGTAAGTTCTTTCAACCCGGTTCTTGGGCTGAGTCATCATCCGCGTCGTCGCTCATATCGCAAAGCGCTGCGTTTCCAAGCTGGAAAGGAGCGTCCTGCGTAAACTGCGAATTGTCGTCCAAGAACAATCGAATGCGAACGCTCCAGCCGATCTGAACAATTCGCCCAGCGTACGACAATGGCGTCAGCGGAAGGACCGTGCTCAATCGCTGGACCTGCTTTAGATATCCGTCCGGCAACGACCGATTCAATCGACGCTCGAAAAAGTGAACGCCAATGTCCGTGTCACCCTTACCGGTAGTAAGCCAGACGACCGATGCTTCAAACGAATGAACTTTCAGCGCGGCAGGCACGTCAATCGTGTACTCACAAATCAGAAAGCCGCCCGGCGAGAAAACCGGAATCGACGAATCGCCAACGAAGCCAGTACGTGTTTCCGTCGAGTGCGAGGTCTGCGTCGCTAGGTCACCTGAAATCAAGTCGATGTCGATGACGGGAACAGACTGGGATCGGCGAGCTTCGGCCGACTCCCTTCGGAACTGCGAGGGTGAACCGTAAATCCGAAATGGCGGCGTAGGCGAGGCCAACTGAGGGCTTTTGCGGTTACGATTATTTTCCATTGAATGCGATTACTGCGAGATCGGAATGAATGGATCGCTTCGGGAGGCAATTTCAACGTCAGATCGGTTCGCCAGACCGCGTCGGGCTTCAACACCACGCCGCGGCGCCGAAGCAGCCGCGAGGAGTACACGGTCGTTCTTTCGGTCCGAACGTCAGTGCCTTCGTTAAACGTCGCTTCTTCGGTACACACGATTTCCACGTCTAGCAATTGTAGCCGGACTCGCCCCATCTGCGTCAGAGTAATTCGGTACTCTTCCCCGGGAACCAGTGGATAGCGATCGATTTCAATGCTTGTCGCACCTATTCCGGTTAATTTTAGGAACTGGCGAAAGAATTGCCAAATTGAATACGCGGCTGCCAAACCGATCGGCACAGCCAACGCCGGAGCAAACAGGTCGGCTTTGGGGACGTTAATGGTGTCATTGCTGGTTAACAGCAGAATCGTTGTCAACACAACAAACACGACGCTGAAAGTGCTGGAAATGATCAAGCCCCAAACATTTCGTGGCGTGGGAACAAGCCGATACTTTTTCCAGATGCCCTGATGCGGTGGATAAAGGGACAAAGGCACCGTTGGCAAATCGTCTCGTTGCCGTCGAAACTCTCGCACCAGATCCAGCTCGCCCGCCTGGTCAACCGCCTGTTTCACAATCGCCGATCGTCGTTCGGCAGAAACTCCCACCGTCCACAGCAGCCACACAATTCCGATGGCACCGACAGCAATCAGCGCAACGGCCACCAACATTTGCAGAGAAAAGTAGACCCAATCAACCGGGACGACCTGTCCGTCAGCACCGATAGATTGATTGCGAAACGTCAGCGTCAGCACGATCACTAGAAAGACCAAGCCGGACAACAGCAGCAACGCCGACAGCAAGGCTTCGGTCAGTCCGGAAAGCCAGCCACGGTTCTCGCGCCGGAAAAATCGCCCGCGAAACAAAATCGTGTACCAAGGCCTCATTGTGGCCAACTCTCCCTAGTGTTACTGATCCTTGCCGCGACTAAACCATTTCCGAACTCGCCCCAACGGTAGCTTCAACCAAACTCGCTCGTGAACGTAGTACAAAATAAACTTACTAAAAAACTCGATCACCGCGATGGTCAACGCCACCTGATCAAAGCTCTCTAGGATCACACCCGCAATCAGAAAGGTCATGGAGGTCGCAATGATCCGCCAAGAAATTGATTTCTTTAGCGTCCGAGCATTATCCGATCCGGCGCTGTGCCGAAATCGCTCCCAGACTCGTTCGTGAACGTAGTAGACCGCCAGCTTGATGAAGAACTCGTACAGGCCAATCTTCGTTGCATCGGCGAGCGCGTGAGAAAAATCAAATTCTGACTTGAGCAACCAGATCGCCAACAGCGCGACCAAGATCGTGTCAACCGTTGCCACACACCGCCACGAAATGCCTTTGAGCAGGCTGCGCAAATGCGATTCTCGACGAAATTCGCTCATGGGCGTGTGCAGATAAAAGTGGGACGGAACCAGAATTCAATATTCTGATCGGAATCGCGAAAAATCAAAGATGCCAACTCAGGACAAACTTTGAACATCGGAAGTTCGCAATGCTCTGTGCCGTTTATCTCGACAATTGCGGAACACACCCCCGAGGAATACGTGTCCGACTGGTCCTAGGCCGGTCAATCCGTCCTCTCTGACATCGTGGACAAGTCAGCCTAGCGGTTCGGCTAAGCTAACTTGGCATTTGGGGGGGCGTCTTTCCTATGACTGCGCGAACATGCTCGTGCAAGCGCATACTCACGTAAGCGAGAAGCATGGCCCCCATCCGTTGAGTCCTAGTGGACCACTAGCGAGGCTTGACCTCGTGGCCGGGGCGGCAGAAACCGATCGCTTCGAGTGCCTTGTAGACCTCGTCGAGCGTTTTCTCACCAAAGTTTGAAATACTCAACAGCTCAGATCGAGTCGTATTAAGCAGATCCTTGACACTGAAGATACCTTTTTCTTCTAGGCAATTGGTGGTCCGCACGGTTAAGCCAATCTCGGCGGTGCTGAGTTCCAATTTTTCGCGAAGATCGCGAGCCGCTTCTTCTGATTCACTAAGTGGAATACGTGTTCTAGCCATAGGGGTCCCTCCCGGTCTAAATCGTTAAATGTCGTTTGCGAAAAGGCTGGTTTATTCAGCCAATTTTGTTCAATCAATTGGACAACGTGGCAAGCCAATCGCTCCGTCATCTTTGCCCATCGATTGCGACAATATACCATATCCGGTCCGCATCGCGAGCAGCGGCAACGAACTCGCGTGCTTGATGCTAGCAGAATCATCATCGCCATCGTTCGCTCCCCGGCTTTCTCATGACTCAGATTACTCAGGAACAAATCTTTGGTCCGCTGAACGTGGCGCAACGTGCTGCCGTTGCTCAGATTGAAGGCCCACTGCTGATCTTGGCGGGGCCCGGCAGTGGCAAGACCCGAGTCATCACGCATCGCATCGCCAACATCATCGCTCACGGCGCGCCGTCGGACAGCATCGTCGCGCTGACCTTCACCAACAAAGCGGCTCAGGAGATGAAGAACCGCGTCCGCAAACTGGCTCCCGGCAGCTACGTTTGGACCGGTACCTTTCACAAGTTCTGTGCTCGGATGCTGCGAAGTCACGCTCCGATGGTTGGCCTGACCGAAAACTTTACGATCTACGATTCGGGCGATTCACGAAAAGTGATGAAGCAGGCCATCGAAAATGCCAACGTCGATCTACGGCATTACTCGCCCAACACCTTGGCTAACGAAATCAGCAACGTAAAGAACAACGCGGTTTCCGTCGGACGTTTTCAGGGCCGCCCCGGGCATGCTTTGGACGCAATCATCGCCAAAGTGTTCCCAGAATATCAGAAGCTGCTACGGGAAGCCAACGCCGTCGATTTTGATGACCTACTGCTGCACGCCGTTGACCTGCTACGAGACAACCCTGAACTGAGGCAATCGTACGACCAACAGTATCAATACATGATGGTTGACGAATATCAGGATACGAATCTGACTCAGTATCAGTTGATTCGGTTACTCAATCATTCGATCCAGAACCTTGGCGTGACAGGCGATCCGGATCAATCGATCTACGGTTGGCGTGGAGCAAACTTAAACAACATCCTAGGTTTCGAACGCGACTACCCCGAAGTGAACGTGGTTCGCCTAGAACAGAACTACCGCAGCACGAAATCGATCTTGGCCGTCGCCGATCAATTGATCTCCAACAACGTGCGTCGCAAAGAGAAGAAGCTGTTTACGGAAAACGATGAAGGCCAACCAACCCGTTTGGTGACCTACCCATCTCCCAAAGACGAAGCCGAGGACATGGCGGATTCGATCGCGTTGGCGTGGCAGCAAGGCACGCGTCGCCCCAACGACTACGCAATCCTGTATCGAACCAATCGTCTTTCGCGAACGATCGAGCACGCGTTGCGGGCCGCCGGAGTCCCCTATCAGATCGTCAACGGGCACGAATTCTATCAACGTAAAGAAATCAAGGATGTGCTGGGTTACCTGCACCTGCTGAACAATCCGAAAGACAACGTAGCGTTCGAACGAATTGTGAACACGCCGCCGCGCAAAATCGGCAAGGTCACGCTCAATCGATTGCGAGCTTACGCTCAGGACAACGGCGGTTGTATGCTGGATGCGGCACGTGATGTGGCTCAGATTGATTCGATCAGCAAAGCACCATCGACCAAGATCACTCAATTCGTCGAAATGATCGACCGCATTTCCGAGGCGGCTCACGAATTGGTCGAGGATGTCATCAAACGAATTCTCGAAGAGACCGGTTACCGCGAGTGGCTGACTCTGGACGGCAGCGAAGAAGGACATGAACGAGCGGGCAACGTGGACGAGCTTCAAGTTGCAGCCAGTGAGTTCGACCGTGATCATCCCGAAGATGGTGGACTGGAAGCGTACTTGGAACAGGCATCGCTGGTCGCCGACACGGACGTGTTTGACGAGACGGCAGAATACGTGACTTTGATGACCCTGCACGCTGCCAAGGGATTGGAATTTCCGTGCGTCTACATCGTCGGTCTAGAAGACGGTATGCTGCCCCACGAACGCAGCTCCAACGATGACGACCAATTAGAAGAGGAACGCCGATTATTGTTTGTCGGGATCACTCGAGCCGAACAGGAATTGCAGCTTAGTCGTTGTCAGAACCGATTTCGTCGCGGAAGTTACTGGCCGTGCATTGCCAGTCGTTTCCTGATGGAGTTACCGCGTGAGCAAATGCAGATTTACGAGCCGTCGGCGTTTCAATCTGGCCACGACGATTTGCTTAACTCGCTGGATTCAACCTCTTGGGGCGATGGCGGATCAGATTTCGAAGATTTACCTTCGATCGACGTCAATGCCATCGAAGGGCCGAACGACTCGGACGATAGCGAATTCGAAAGTAGCTCCGGCGTAGAATACCAACCTGATCCAGTGGACGGTTCCGACGAAGAATCAGGATCCTCGCAGGTCAATGAAGTCGCAGCCAATTTCGCGATTCCTCAAATGATGACGGCCGCTCAGTTGGCCGAACGTCACGCTACACTCACGGGGGAAAAGCTCGAACCAGATGAATTCTGTCTGGGA
This sequence comes from uncultured Pirellulaceae bacterium, assembly GCA_964563475.1. GTDB lineage: Bacteria > Planctomycetota > Planctomycetia > Pirellulales > Pirellulaceae > Mariniblastus. The sequence goes on along the minus strand of CAZLYM010000130.1, from coordinate 113 downwards.
ATGGAAGTGGCTCATGCAGAATACGGTGTCGGCACGGTGACCAGCTTGACCGGCGACGGTAAAAAACGCATCGCGACCATCGATTTCTCGAAGCTTGGCGAAAAACGCATCCG
>CAZLYM010000129.1:0-11864 GCA_964563475.1 uncultured Pirellulaceae bacterium | reverse complement strand
CGATTGGAGTAAGAGCCCGCAGGCGATTAGAGTCGAACCCAAACTTCGACGATCTGGTCCTGTTGGGTGAATGTGATCGAGGCGGTCGCCAACGGGGCGTCCAGACGACGGAGCTAGAGGACGCGTTGGACTATATCCGAGGCTTGGAATCTAGGTTTGGGTTTTAGCGTCAAACCTACATTAGCGTTTGGTTGACTTCGGATTCGTAGTCGTCTTTCGGGCTGTACATGATGCACAGAGTCATCGCAATTGCTGCGAGCAATCCAAGCGTACACGCGAGAGGCGGTCCGTAGTCGATCGCTAGGAAACCGGGGGCCGACGTAAGTTCGGTGGGGCGGTCAGGGTTCACGTAGATTGTGATCGAATTACCAATCTTACTACTTTGCCTGTCAGAAAACACGCGGACAAAGCGGCTGAACGGGCGGCCATCGAAAGAGTAATCCACTTTCACGAGACGCCAACGAAAGCGTTTCACTCTGCGTTGTCCCAAGCCAAAACGGCGGTCCCCAATCACGCCTTTGGTTTCTGTCCAGTTATTGGATCGTACGCCACGTGATATCGCAAACCCGAGCCAAATGCCACTGGTCAGAAAAGCGATCGAGAAGAAGGCCAGCAGCCAAGTCAAGCGATTCTGGATGGGCAATGATCGAAGAAACGATTCAATCATCGCCGGCTTTTAGCACCGAGACAAACGCCTTCTGCGGAATGTTGACGCTGCCGAATTGCTTCATCTTGGCTTTTCCCTTTTTCTGCTTTTCCAGCAGTTTCTTCTTTCGAGAAATGTCGCCACCGTAGCACTTGGATGTCACGTCTTTTCGCAACGCGTTGATGGTCGATCGAGCGATCACGTTACCACCGATGACGCCTTGGATCGGAATCTTAAACTGATGCCGCGGAATTTCTTTCGCGAGGCGCTCGCAGTAGTGCAGGGCACGCGTTCTGGCTTTCTCACGGTGTACTAGGTAGGCGAGCGTATCAACCGGTTCTTTGTTGACCAGAATCTCAACCTTTACGATATCGGTTTTTCGATACTCGATCGGTTCGTGGTCGAACGAACCGTAGCCACGCGTGATCATTTTCAGCTTATCGTAGAAATCGAACAGCACTTCACCTAGTGGCATTTCGCTAACGACTTCAATTCGTCCAGCGGACAGATAGTTCATGGTCTGGCTCTCGGAGCGGTGATCGCGGCAGAGCTCCATGACCGGACCAACGTATTCTTCGGGGGTCAGAATGGACGCCTTGATGAACGGCTCGGTGATGCTTTCAATCATCGTTGGGTCGGGCCAGTAGCTGGGGTTGTCGATCTCGATCTCTTTGCCGTCTTTCAATTCCAAGTTGTAACTGACCGACGGGGCGGAAATTACCAAACCTAGATCAAATTCCCGCTGAAGGCGTTCCTGAATGACATCCAAGTGCAGGAGGCCAAGGAACCCACATCGGAATCCAAAGCCCAAAGCGGCTGACGAGTCTTTTTCAAACGTCAATGCGGCATCGTTGATCGCCAGTTTATCGAGTGCTTTGGTCAGATCCGTGTACTGATCGGTGCTCATTGGGTAGATGGATGAGAAGACGACCTGGCGTGCCGGTTGGTAACCCGGAATCGCTTCGTCTGCCGGCCGTGCGAGTGAGGTGATGGTGTCACCAACTTCAATGTCCTGAACACTTTTGACACCAGCAACAAGATAACCGACTTCGCCCGCTGACAGCTTGTTCTTAGGGACCAGTTTTAGCTGGTTGTAGCCAATTTCATCAACCTTGTAGTCACGACCGCCGTGCATGAAGTGAATTTCATCTTTCGTCTTGATCGTGCCGTCCAACACGCGAATCTGCAGAATCACGCCGCGATACTTGTCAAAGAAAGCATCGAAGACGAGGGCCTTCAGCGGGGCGTTAGGATCACCCGACGGAGGCGGCAGCTTTTTGACAACGCCTTCGAGGATTTTCTCGATGTGCAGTCCGGTCTTCGCGGAGACGGGGATGGCTTCGAAGGGATCGAGCCCCAGTTCTCCATCGATGGCTTCTTGGGCGCGTTCGATGTCGGCAGCGGGGAGGTCGATCTTGTTGATGACCGGGAGCAGTTCTAAGTCGTATTCCAACGCCAAGTAAAGATTCGCCACGGTCTGCGCTTCGACGCCTTGGGATGCATCGACGATGATCAACGCACCCTCGCACGCCATCAGGCTGCGCCGGACTTCGTGCGAGAAGTCGACGTGGCCGGGCGTATCGATCAGGTTGAGCAGGTACTTCTTTCCATCTTCGGCGGTATAGTCCAGCGAAACGGTGTTGCTTTTGATCGTGATTCCACGTTCACGCTCGATATCCATCGAGTCTAGTAACTGGTCTTGGAACTCGCGCTGGGTCACACCATTGCAGGCTTGGATCAACCGATCGGCCAGCGTCGACTTGCCGTGATCAATATGAGCGATAATGCAGAAGTTTCGAATATGTTTCATGAACGCCGCTCATCGATCAGTTGTTTGACCCGGTCAGGGTCGGGAATTCCAGATACAGAGATTTCCATGCCGCTTTGGCCGGCACTGGAAACGCCGATCATACCAACGCCGAAAATTCGCTGGAAAAACGATTGTTTCAGCAGCACGTTGCGAACGTCGCTGTGCCAAACTTCGTTGATGGATTTGGACAGGATGCCGCGACGCAGACTGGTTCGCTTGTTCGTGACCGTCAATGTCGTGCCTTTGCACTTGAGCCACCAGACAAACATCATGACCAATCCGACAACGACCAAGCACAGAATTGCCGTAACGACAAATTCGACCGGCCGATTACGAAACATCGACGGATTAGATTCGTAGAGTGTGTGTTCGTCTTCGGGTTGATCGGACATTGGAACAGGTGAATAAAGTCGGGATAATGGCGAGTCTGAATCCGCAGTCAATTGCAGACTGATTTGTCATTGTTCGCACGAGGCCGAGGATTATCGCCTTTCATGCGTGCTTTTTTCAAGCCCGTGAACCGAATCAGTGATGCTCGCACTTGGCTGGCCATGGCATTTGAACGGCCAAAATTTCGATCCGCCTTAAAAATTGAAAGTCGGGTTGGGCGAATCGGTGTGTGACTCTTTCATCAGGCGATCCAGTTCGCTGACGATCTCGGGGTGTTGATCGGCCAGATTGACGGTTTCACCGATGTCATTGGACAGATCATACAGCTCGATGGGCCGAGGGTTCTTCTTTTTCACGTTGTATCGTACGGCTTTCCATTTGCCTGAACGAATCGCAATCCGGCCTCCTCGACGCGGATAGCCCCAATAGAGGAACTTGTGTTCCTGCTGCTCGCCCTGATTCAATAGCGTGGGCAGCATGGAGATCCCATCGATTTGCTTGTCCAGCGGTTTGCCAACCATATCAGCCATGGTCGGAAGGAAATCCCAGAAAGCCGAGATGTGATCCGACTTCGCGCCGGCCTCAATCTTTCCGGGCCACGTCGCGATCATTGGCACTCGGATGCCTCCTTCGTACAGGTCCCGTTTGTAACCTCTTAGGGGGCCGTAAGAGTTGAAGTAGTCAGGGTCGTGTCCGCCCTCAACGTGGGGGCCATTGTCCGAAGTGAATATAACCATTGTATTATCGGCGATGCCAAGCGTTTCAAGCTCTTGAACAATTTCTCCAACGTAGTCATCAAGTACGTTGACCATTGCCGCAAATGCAGCACGTGGTTCGGGTTGTTTTATATAGTGGCCACCTTTGCCGGCATATTTAGGCTCTGGCGGAAACTTGCCACGATATTTTTTCATGTAGTCGTTGGGAGCGATCATGTCAGCATGAGGCTGAATCGCTGCGTAGTACAGAAAGAATGGCTGGTCTTTATTGTCGCGAATGAAGTCGAGTGCTTTCGCGTGAGTCAAATCGGGCGCGTAGTCTTTCTTCTGACTTGCCACGTTGCCCCACAAAAGTTCTCGTTGATCGTCGTTCCACAAAAATGCGGGGTAGTAAGAGTGAGCTATTCGTTGGCAGTTGTAGCCGTAGAAGCGATTGAAACCCATCTTCAAGGGATCACTGTCAGAACCCGGGTAGCCAAGTCCCCACTTTCCAAAACAGCCCGTCCGGTAGCCTGCATTTTTTAGATAATGAGCAACAGTGTACGTGTCGCCCGGCATGGGCTTTTGCCCTTCGGGTTTATGTTCCGCATTGTCACGCACCGGTGTATGCCCCGAGTGCAATCCAGTCAGTAGCACCGAACGAGACGGAGCGCAAACCGTGCTGCCTGAATAATGCTGAGTGAACATCATTCCTCGCGCGGCGAGTGCATCGATGTTGGGGGTTTTAAACTTTTTCTGCCCGTAGCAGCTCAAGTCACCGTACCCCAGATCATCGGCCAAGATGTAGACCACATTTGGGGGATTGGAAGTCTGTCCCAATGCTGACGCAACAAACAGACATGCGAAAAACGTCTGCATCAGAAGGTGTGCAATTGATTTCATCACGGCGATCTCATGAAAGTAACAGCGGACGGCAACTAGACACAAATGCGCAGCGACCAAGCCGATCCAGTCAGTGGATCGCACGCTTTGGGCAATTGATGTTACCGCTAAAACATCGATTGTCGTTCAAGCAGGCCGTTCTGACAACTGCCGAAACCAAAGGCGTCGGACGTTGTGCCATCAGAAGTTTGGCAGACCGTTGGTATCTTGACTGCATCTTCAATGACTCAGCTGATATATTGAAGCTGATCATAGAGCGGAAACTTGGGGCGGAAAAAGTTAGTGTTTTTCTGCTGCAATCAAACACGAACACAAACCGGATAGATTCGGACACCAGAGATGCAAACCTATACGAACCGATTTTTTTCTTGTGGGCGATTGATGCCGGCCTTTTTCGCTGTATGGATGATTTGTTCTTCCTGCATTGCGGACGGTCGGCAGCCGAAGTCGGTCGCTGATGCTCAGAATGGCGCCACGCCAGTGAAGGCAGGGCAGGGCATTATGGCTGGTGAAGTCACCGCCGATTCGGCGCTGGTTCAACTACGTCTTACCGCGACAGACGCGGCGGTTGATGGTGATGTCCTTGGCGTCGCGGGGGTTGCCAAGCTGACACTGATGGCGGAAGGCGAACTAGCTCCATTGGCAGTGAAGACTGTACGCGCGGAACCCGAAACGGACTATGTGGTCCGAGTCCAATTTTCTGACTTGGCTCCCGACACAAATTATCGATGTACGACTCGGATTGGATCCAGCGAACAGACATTGCAAGAAGGGCCGGCGCTGTCATTCAAGACGCTGCCCGGCAAGGAGCACTCGACCGCCGTCAAGTTCGTCGTGGTAACGGGGATGAATTACAACAGGTTTCATGGAACCGAGCAAGGCGCTGCGGCCGGACAAAAGAAGGCCCGTAAGCATCCCAAAACCAAGAAACCTTACTCGGGTCCGGATAAGCATTTGGGCTACCCGGCGCTAGAGACGATTTTGAAACTCAAACCAGATTTTTTCGTTGGCACGGGGGACAACGTCTACTACGACACGCCGAAGAAGCCGCGAGCAGAAACGGTTGCTGAAATGAGACAGAAATGGCACGAGCAATTTGTGCAGCCGAGGTTTCGGGATCTGTTTGCAGCTGTGCCAACATTCTGGATGGTGGATGATCATGACTTTCGGATTGATGACTGTGATAACTCGGGGGATTATCTTCCCTCCCCGGACGCAGCGAAGAATACTCTTTTAGAGCAATTGCCGTTTGGACCAGCGGGCGCTGTGGATACGAAAACCTATCGGACAGTTCGAGTGAATAAGGCTCTTCAAGTTTGGTTTCCAGAAAACCGTTTCTTTCGATCTGCCAACAAGATGCCCGACGGACCAGAGAAAACAATCTGGGGCACCGAGCAAAAAGAATGGCTGAAGAAAACGCTCGTAAGTAGCGATGCTCAGTTTAAGATTCTTGTTTCACCGACTCCCATGGTTGGGCCGGACGACTTGAGAAAGAAAGATAATCACTGCAATGTGGGCGGCTTCCGTCACGAACGAGATGAGTTCTTCACGTTCTTGAGTGAAAATGGTTTAGATCAGCAAAACTTCTTTGTTGTTTGTGGTGATCGTCATTGGCAGTATCATGCGATTGATCCCAGCGGCGTTGAGGAATTCTCTTGTGGAGCGCTCGTTGATGCGAACTCGCGGTTGGGGCGAAACCCCGGCGATCCGGCTAGCACCGATCCCAACGGCTTGATCAAGCAACCGTACACGCAAAAGGAAAGCTCCGGTGGTTTTTTGATGATTCGCTGTGAATCAACGGACGATACTGACAGTGCCACGCTGAAGTTCGAGTTTTTTGATGAAAAAGGCGTGCTTCTTCACGCCTGTGCCAAATAGTGGTGTCCTGAACCGACTTCTATCGCGTGAGTGGATATGATGCAACGACTAATCGGCGGCAACTTTTTAGGCGGGAGAATCAAGTGCTTACCAGACGTCAGCTAATACAGCAGGCCGCATTTTCAGCAGCAGCTTTTTCGACTCCCGGATTGTTTGCCGACCAGTTGGAGCAGACGCTATCTAAAACGGCCCATCAGACCGAGGGTCCGTTCTATCCGAACAAGCTACCGCTGGATACGGACAACGATCTGCTGATCGTTAATGATTCCATTACGCCTGCCGTGGGCAAGGTCACTCATCTGACCGGTCGTGTGCTTGACTTGTCGGGTGAGCCAATCCGTAATGCGACGGTTGAGATCTGGCAAGCAGACAGCAACGGCGTTTACATTCATACTCGTGGTGGTGATCGCGACAAACTGGATGGAAACTTTCAGGGCTTCGGTCGCTTTATGACCAACAGCAAGGGCGAATACTATTTTCGCACCATCAAGCCTGTACTCTATGGCAACCGACCGCCTCATATTCACCTTGCGGTTAAGCAGGGAGCCAAGCGAATGTTGACCACGCAAATTTACACGAAAGACGATCCTCGCAACAAGACGGATAGGATCTTGAACTCGATTCCACAACAATCAAAGGAGCGTTTGATTGTCGAATATAAACCGCTGCCGGGTACAAAGACGGGCGAGCTGGCAACCAATTTTGATGTCGTCATTGGTGCCACTCCAGAAGATCCGGACCATGATCGCGGGCGACGGCGCCCTCCGCGAGCCAGAAAGCGGTAAATTGGTAGGTAAAACAAATGGCAACGCGTGCTGCTTTTTAACGTATAATTGAGCATGACCTGACCCCAAGCATAGGCTGGCGTTTGGGTTGCCTTCCCACGCTACGCTCATCCCAGCTCTTGGGTTTTACTGAGTACAGATAAACGTGAATCCCACCTGACGAAGAAAAGATCATCAAGATGATTTGGAACCCCCGTTCTCTTTTGGCTCGACCGTTTCGTTTCGCATGGGCGATTGCCTTTTGCGTTCCGTTTTTGCTGGCCGCGACTCAGGACGTGAAAGCGGATAACGTTCTGCTGATCATTGCCGATGATTTGGGATCAGATTCACTCGGCCTGTTTTCCACGGCAATGGACACGGCTCCGACTCCGAATCTCGATAATCTGGCAGCCAACGGCGTTCGATTTACGCAATGTTGGGGCAACCCAAGTTGTGCGCCCTCGCGAGCATCACTGCTGACGGGGCGTCATGGTTTTCGGACAGGAGTCGGTAACCCGGGCGATGCAATCAATTTGTCTGAATCGACGATCGCTGACGCTTTTAAAGATGCAGGGTATGGGACGGCGTGCATCGGCAAGTGGCACCTGGCAAACAATCAAAACGGTGGAAATTCGAATCCCAACATGATGGGGTTCGATCACTACAGCGGCGCATTGGCGGGAGGGATTAACAACTATTTCTCATGGCCGAAGGTAGTTGATGGGCAATCGCAACAGCAATCCGTTACCACTTACGCGACGACCGAAAACGTGAACGATGCACTTTCGTGGATTGGCGATCAGCAAGACGATTGGTTTTTGTGGCTGGCATTCAATGCGCCTCACTCGCCCTATCATCTGCCACCCAACGACCTTCACACCTCCAACCTCTCTGGAACAAACGCCGATATCAACAGTAATCCGGAGCTTTACTATCGAGCTTCAATCGAAGCGATGGACACCGAGATCGGACGTCTGCTTAATTCCATGGACCCGGCCGTGCTGGCTGAGACAACCGTGATCTTTATCGGAGACAATGGAACACCGACCGCTGTGTCGCCAGAAACCGTCCGCGGTTCCAAGGGCACGCTGTGGGAGGGTGGCGTCCATGTGCCGTGTATCGTTTCGGGTCCGGCGGTTTCCGGTAGCTTGAATCGATCTAACGATGAAACCATCATGTTTGTCGATTTCTTCAAAACGATGTTGGAAGCTGCCGGATTGGATGCTGATGATCACGTTCCGGATGGAGCTGCAACGGATTCGGTTTCGTTTGCTGCTCATTTGACCGACGAGAATGCCCCTAGCACGCACGCGTTTCAATTCTCGACTCGATTCACCAACCCATCAAACCGACGCGATGGGAGAGCGATTGCAACGGACGATTTTAAATTGATTTTATATGACAACGGAGATGAAGAGTTCTTCGATCGCGCGGACGAATTCACAAATCTCTTTGATGGTCCGCTAGGCCCTGCTCGAACCGGTGTTCTGGATGAATTGCTCGAACTGATGGCGATTGTTGTCGATCCGCCGAAAGTGAATTCGATCGTGCGAGATAGCGGTTCAATCGCTCGTCCCGATTTGATTGACTCGATTCAGGTCGTGTTCAACCAGCATGTCAGCGTCGCTGCTGAGGATCTGACGCTGCAAAACGATACGACGGGGCAAGCTGCTGACTTAGCCGGAATCGGTTTCACTTACGACGCGACGACCTTCACCGCGACGTGGGATTTGAGTGCATTACAGACTCCGTTGACGGCAGCTTTTTATACGTCCGAACTTGCATCAACCAATATTGCCAGCGTCGATGATGATACCGAGCTGGATGGTGACGGCGATGGAGTGTCCGGCCCGAACCCTGAGGAATCGCTGCTCGTTGCGATCCCGGGGGACATCACCCTAGATGGAACAGTTGACGTACTGGGCGATGCTTTTGCGTTAATTGCAAATCTAGGTCTTTCCGGTGACACCAGCTGGAGTCAGGGCGATTTAGACGCGGACGGGACCATTGACGTACTGGGCGACGCGTTTATCTTGATCGGCAACCTTGGCCGAACAGTCAATCCGTAGTTCACCGTCGCGTTTGGCCTGACAATCTTTTTTTGCTTCGCCGCTATCCGATCAGCTCACCATCGAGCAGACCTTGATCTTCAAACGCGGCATCGATGCTGCCAGCCAGCGAATTGGGCCCCGTAGCTATCGAAAGCCTGCTGGTTGTTTCTGCGTCAGCCTTTTCGAACAAGCTTGTTGTCTGAGTATCGTCGATCAGCACCACTTGCTGAGTCGAGCTGGCAGACTCGGCGGACCGAGCGGCAACCGCAGTCGCAACACTCCCTGTGGATACCGGTGGGGCGACGGATCGGCCGAGGTTACCGACTAGAATGAAGGCATCGCCCAGAATATCCACGACCCCATCGTCATTGAAATCACCTTGCGCCCAGGTTGCACCGCCAGTCAAACCAAGGTTGGCCACTAACGCGAACGCATCGTTCAGTACATCGACCTGCCCATCCAGATTAGCATCACCGGGAAGCGCCACGTAAACTGACTCGACGAAGTTGCCGCCGGCATTGCCGTCACCATCGCCATCAAGACCCACATTGCCAGTCGCTGAAACAATGTCGTCGGATAACTCGAACGAGTAGAACGCGGCGTCGAGTGTCAGAGCAGTGAAGTCCCATGTCGCGGTTTGGGTAGCTTGGTCGTAAGTGAAGGCGACCGCTGACGGATCGACATTCTCGGTACTGAGTAATTCATTGACGATGGTCAAATCGCTCGCTTCGACATTCACATCCGCATCGAAGGTGACCGAATACGTGGTCAGCAAATCTGGCCGCTCAAGCACACCCCCTTCGTCCCGAACAGTGCTGACAATGGCTGGCGGCACCGGCAGAGCGTTCGCGTCAAACTCAAAAGCGCCAATGTCCACTGTGCCCGACACGATGCGATCGAACCCATCGCCTCTTTGGTCAGTCAACAACGGATCACCATCTTCATCCACCGCCAACGCATTGCTACCCGCATCGATTGCCGGACTTCCCGGCAACAAAGCATGAGTCCGTGTCGGACCACCGTTGAATGCCAGCGGCCCCAACATCGGATCGAGAGGATTGGCCTCGGTGCCCAGCTGGTTGCCGTTGCCTTGGATCGCTCCCGCAATATTGTCCGCCACTCCAATCAAGTTGCTACTGAGAGTGAGCGTCGGGCTGGCGCCCGGATAAAGATCACTGAACTCAATATCGTTCGGCGTCCCGTTACTGTTAACGGTCTTGTTCTGCAAATTACCGGCGACAATCGAATTGGTGATGGTGAGACCAGAATACACGTGTCCCCCAAGTATGCCGCCTCCACTACCGGTTGATGCGTTGCCACTGATGGTGCTGTTGGTTACCAACGCGGCGGTGCCTAAGAAAGACACGACAACGCCGCCACCGTCGACGTTGTTCCCTGAAGTGAAGTTTCCGCTGACGGTGCTGTTGGTGAGAACTACCGCTCCGGCACTAACCCCGCCGCCGCGGGCGTTGGCTCCCGAGGTAAAGTTATTGCTGACGATGCTGTTGGTCAGAGTCAAGAGCCGGGCAGAGGCTCCGCCGCCTTCGGCGTCGTCTCCCGAGGTGGAGTTCTCAGAGACGGTGCTTCCGGTCAACGTGAGCAACGCACTGGAATAGATTCCTCCACCACGAGCTCCGTCACCCGTGGTTGAATTTTCACTGATCGCGCTATCGGTTATCGTTAACTCGGGGGTTATCGTTAACTCGGGTATCGGTGCCCCATAAGAAGTGAAAGCCGTGAAGAAGATCCCGCCCCCAGAAGCACCAGGCCCGGACGTGGAGTTTCGACTGACCGAACTGTTCGTCAAACTCAGCGTCCCGTCATCTACATGAACGCCGCCACCATTCGACCGAGTTCCGCTGGTTGAGTTCCCACTAACGGTGGTGTTGTCGAGTGTCACTGCAGCTTGAAAAGAGAGAATACCACCGCCACCTGAAGCATAATCCCCTGCGGTGGAGTTCCTGATGATGTCACTGTCGGTCACCGTTAGAGTTCCAAAGACGGTATAGATTCCTCCGCCGTGAGCCACCGTACCCTCGGTGGAATTGTCGCTCACCGTGCTGCCGTCGATTGTCACCTCTGCGAAAAATGCTGCAATACCACCTCCGCGGCTGCCGAATTCCAAAGTTGAGTTACCGCTGATTGTGCTGTTGGTCAACGAGAGCCGACCGTCTGCGCTGCTGAAGAGTAGTCCGCCGCCTGAAGCGCGCTCGTCAGTCGTTCGTCCACCGGTGATTGTCAGCCCACTCAGCGTCAGGTCAGCAGGAGTCGTGCTCGAAAAATTCAAAACACGTGAATTGTCGTCCAGCAGGTCATCTGCGGCTCCTGCGATGCCTCCGAAACTTGCCCCGACATTGGTGATGAAGGAAGCATCGGTCACGTCATCGCCGTTTGCATCGCCAGTGATCGTCACGTCGACGGCATTCGAAGCATCAATCGTCAGCGAGTCGGTGATTTCTAATTCGCCATTGGTCAGACGGATCAGGCTGTCGGCACCACCTGTAAAAACATTCGAATCGAAGGTGACCGTGTCGGCACCGTCAGTGTTGTTGCTGGCGACGATGGCCTCACGCAAAGAAATGCCATCCGCACCGGGCGAGTTGATCAAAGCGGCGACTGACGAGGTGTCGCCATCGACCAGATCCAGCGAACTGTTGACGGTGAGCGTCGCAAGGAGTCGGCGGTCTTCAAGGGCTTCAAAGCGATGCGAGTTGCTCTGGCTGCTCC
>CAZLYM010000128.1:0-11904 GCA_964563475.1 uncultured Pirellulaceae bacterium | reverse complement strand
CACCTTAGCCATGGGCAACGCCCATGGAAAACTACGATCAGCCGGCTTGGTTTTCCAGCCATTGTTGAAACTCGGCTGCATCCAAAGGCGGACTGACCAAGTAGCCTTGGGCCATGTCGCAACCCATTTCCTTTAAAAATTCGAGTTGCGCATCGGATTCCACCGCTTCGGCAACAACCTTCAGATTCAATCCGTGGGCAAGCGAGAGCACGGTTCTGGCCACGGCCACGGCGTCCTGATCATCAGGCAAGCCATCGACAAACAGGTTGTCCAGCTTCAAGCACTGTACGGGGAAATTTCTGATGTACGCCAACGACGAGTAACCCGTTCCAAAATCGTCAATCGCGATACGAATTCCATATTCACGAATTCGGCCCATCAGTTTTGTGATGTGATCGACGTCGCTCATGATCGAGTTTTCGGTAATCTCCAACTCCAACCACTCGGGTCGAAGCTGGTAACGCTCGATCAAGCTTACCAGATTGTCTAATAACTGAGGTTCTCGCAACTGCCGCTGGGTAAGATTCACGGCAACTGGGCCGGACAAGATTCCGAGTTGATTCCAACGCTGAGCTTGCTGGCAAACCTCCTCGAACATCTGCTCACCCAATCGGTTGATCAGGCCAGACTCTTCTGCTAATGGGATAAACTCAGCGGGTGAAACCATCGTTCCATCGGGCTTTCTCCAACGCAGCAACGATTCGCAGCCGACGATCTTCCCGGTCGCCAATTCCAGCTTGGGTTGATAAACCACGGTCAGTTCATTCTGATCAACTGCGCGCTTCAACTCGGTCAGGAGGCGCTGTCGTTTTTCTATGACTTCAACCAGATCGCGTGAGAACAGGCGGACCTTGTTCTTCCCTTCTTCTTTGGCTCGATACATGGCCACGTCGGCTTGACGCATCAGCGATTCGACATCCGTGGCATCATTCGGATAAATTGTCGTTCCTACACTGACACCCACGTTGACTTCGTGCTCACCTAACTGGAACGGCTCGCTTAATGCGCTCACCACCATGGTTGAATATTCTTCAACCCGCGACTTGCTACCTAGCAAGTCCGGCAGTAACAGCGCAAATTCATCCCCGCCAAATCGGGCCATGAAGCACTTGTCGCCCAGCTGTCTTTGAATTCTTCGACTGACTTCAACTAACAGCTGATCACCCGCGTTGTGTCCTAACGAATCGTTTACGATTTTAAAATCATCAAGATCCAGAAACGAAACGCCAAATCGAATGGTCTTGTCGGTGTCAGACTCGATCAGCTCCTCGATACGCTGGCGAAAATATCTTCGGTTAGGAAGACTGGTAAGATTGTCGTGTAACGCTTGGCGATGGAGTTCACTACGCGTCGTTTCAATCTGAGTGATATCGGAAAACATTGCGATCAAGTTCGTCACTTCACCAGTTCTGCTGCGTGACGGACTGAGCGACAGCCAACTGGAAACGAAATCGTCATCAGATTTCAAGAGTTTGACGTGTCCAAACCATGGCGTGCCTGCGGTAACCATCGCGACGACATCGTCAAAGTCAGCGTCTCCCCAATCGACAAATTGCTTTAAGCTGCATCCGATCAGCTGCTTGCGGACGACTCCCACCGTCCCCATGAATTCCGGATTGGCTTCGTAGAGAGCGCCATCTTTTCCCAGAATGGCAACGCTCTCGTGAGCATTCTCGAAAACGCTGGCCAGCAACCGCATACGCCTTTGGGTTGATAGTTCAACCGTCACGTCGCGAGATGCAGTCACGATGAATGCGGCTCCGGTGACCGGGTCGCAAAACTTAGATCGGTAAGCCGAAAGCGTAGTCACTGTGCCGTCAGATCGACGAAGCCACTCGTTGGTGACAGAGGGCTTTCCTGTTTCAAGAATCTGTTCGTCCAGTTGCTTCGAATAAGACGTATCCGTTCCAATCAAATCGCAAAACGTTTGTCCTTGGATTCGATCAATCGGAAGATCGACCAGCTTACAGAACGCTTCGTTGGCCAGCACATATTTCAGATCGGCAGACTTCACAGACAATGGTTGCTGCACACTATTGATCGTGTGATGCAAAACATCATGGCTGCGGACCAGTTCTTTCTGAAACTTTTTTAGTCTCGAAACATCGTGCCCGGTGACCAGCACGGAAGCTTCGTCCTCACTATCGAGCAATCGAAAACACAGCTCGACCCAAATTGCGCCGGCAGAGGTTTCTCGACAAAGTCCACAGACAACACGGCCCTCCCGAGCCATTTGGTCCAGCAAAGAATTTGACCAGTCAGCATTGTCAATATTGAAAGTGCTTTCTAGCAGCTTGTAAAAATCTTGGCTCTTCAGGTTCTCGATGGAACAACCAAGCAGTCGCGTGGCGGATTCGTTGGCTGACACACATCGACGCTGATTCAATAGCAAAAACGCATCGTCAGATTGGTGAAAGACGGCCTTGGCAAGTTGGTGATTGAAATCGACTGAGGATGCGAGCTGCGGCTCTGTCGATGGCTCTTCTGTGCCGCGCTGATCGACATCGGCTGGTATCGATACTCCACTTGGCTGGACAGCCTCCGGCTGAAGTGCCGCACTTTGGTCAGTCACCGGTTTCTGATCCACCGATCCAGCTGATGAACTCACGTCGACTGAATCGTCGACTAGGGCTTCCAATTTCGAAATTACTGGATCGCAAACCTCAGACGGTTCGCGACCAATAGAATTGGTCACTGAATCAACAGCTTGATTATCAGAATGCGATGGTATCGGGGTCATCGGAAGGATCAGGTCGCTTTTCGTGTCGAGTTGAATGTCGTCATGTCGAATGTCGTCGTGCCAAATGTCACCAGCCGCCACTCTTAGTGAAACAATAGTTCACTCCTTTGCGCGTAAACGTCATTGTTTGGGGGATAGTATCCCGACGCGTACGACTAGCCCCAGTTACCTCGATCGTTCCGGTTGTAGCGATCATGCCATCGAAGCTCTCTCGAAAACAGCATTTGAATCTTGCCGAATCAGTGCGATTGGCCGTTCGCGCGCACGCAGCCGGCCCAAATACTCCCTCCCGCTCCTACGGTCGACCAACCTGCCAACGCTCAAACCAAGTATGGGTTTTTTGTGCGCTGTTCTGGTAAGATGGCCGACACTGCCGACTTCCGTTCACCCCACGCGACCAACAATGACCAAGCCCCTTCGAAAACCCGAACTGATGAGCCCCGCCGGCGATTGGCCCCAGCTTCAGGCAGCGATCGAAACGGGTGCTGACGCGGTCTATTTTGGCCTGAACCATTTTTCCGCCCGAGCCAAAGTTGGATTCTCGCTGGAAGATCTGCCGGAAGTCATATCCACTCTGCACTCCCGAGGAGTCCAAGGCTTTGTCGCGTTTAACACCTTGGTCTTCGACCACGAACTCAACCAAGCCGAGTCTGCGATCGTTGCCATGGCTCAAGCGGGAGTCGACGCCGTCATCGTGCAGGACATTGGAGTCGCGAAACTCTGTCAGAGTATTGCACCCGAACTAACGCTCCATGGCAGCACTCAGATGTCCATCACCAGCGCCCAAGGAGCCGAACTGGCTGCCTCGTTTGGATGCAGCCGAGTGGTCCTCGGCCGTGAATTGAGCCTCGCCGACATCCGCCGCGTCGCATCAGCCACCGACGTCGAATTGGAAGTCTTCGTCCATGGAGCACTATGCGTTTCGTACTCGGGCCAGTGTTTCAGTAGCGAGGCGTGGGGTGGCCGTAGCGCCAACCGAGGCAAATGTGCTCAAGCATGTCGGCTCTCGTATGACCTGATCGTCGATGGTCAGGCGCGTGACCTTGGCGACGCTCGCTACTTACTGTCGCCTGGTGACCTATATGCGCTCGAGCAAATCCCTGAACTGGTCGACATCGGCGTTCACTGCCTGAAGATCGAAGGCCGTTACAAAGACGCTAACTATGTCGCGGCAACCACACGAGCCTACCGAGAAGCGATCGATCTGGCTTGTCTTGGCCTGCCCGTTGAACAGGATCCAGAAGACCGCCTGCAATTGGAACAAATTTACTCGCGAGGACTTGGTGCTCACTTCATGTCCGGCACGGACCACCAGAGCGTGGTGCGAGGCCGCGCTCCAAGACATCGAGGCGTTAAGATTGGCTCCGTCATGCAGGTGGGAACCAAATCGGTCACCGTCCAGATTGATCATGACGTTGCATTGGGCGATGGCGTGGTGTTTGATGCCGCCGCATGGCGCAGTCCGGACGAACCGGAAGAAGGCGGGCACATCTACGAGGTCACTCCAATCGCCGACGATCTAGTGAAACTGGCGTTTGCTCATGATGGAATTGACTTCTCTCGCATCAAGGTCGGAGACTGGGTTTGGCGCTCACACGATCCGCAATTGATTAAATGCCTCAAACCTATCACCACGACCGAAGTCCCGCTGTTCACTCGACCGATCGATTTTGACGTCACTGCCAGTGGAGGCTCTCCGATCGAAATCGTTGCGCGGATCGTAAACCATACAGGCACGACGCGCAAGCAAGCGAATTGTTTGTCTGATGCAGAACCTAACGACGAAGCCACGGCTTACCACACCGCCACCTTTGTCGGCGAACACCCTCTCGAGCCTGCCGCCAAACGCCCTTTGGACGAAGAAATTCTGTCGCAGAAACTAGGCCGCCTAGGTGGAACGCCTTTTCATCCGGGCAAAATCCGTCTGCTGACATCGGACCAAGTCTTTGTTCAAACCAGTGTCTTGAATCAAGCGCGACGTCAGTTGGTGGACGAGCTTTTCGATCTCGCGGGTGAGCCTCAATCGATCCCCGCAGCTCCGGCACTCGACCAAGTTCACCAACAGACTGTGATTCATGCCAAACCAGCACAGCCAATCAAACCGGATCCGCAATTGCATGTGCTTGTTCGCACTGCCGATCAACTGGATGCCGTGCTCGACCCACAAGCCCCGCGTCCAGCCAGCATTACGCTGGACTATCTGGAACTTTACGGCTTACGCACATCCGTCGACAAGATTCGAAGCGCAGGGCTGATGCCGCGAGTCGCAAGCCCTCGAATTCTCAAGCCTAGTGAGCAGAATGTCATCAAGTTTCTGCTGTCGCTGGAGTGCCCGATTCTCGTTCGCTCTGGCGGACTATTGTTCGATTTGATTCGCAACGCAAACGTCGAAGCGACGCCTCCTGAGTTAATCGGTGATTTCAGTCTTAACGCCGCCAACGCGATCAGTGTTTCCGAACTTTTGAACCTTGGACTGACACGAATTACGCCAACCTATGACTTGAACTCACAGCAAGTATCCGATTTGACGCAGCAAATTCATGGCTCGTTCCTTGAACCCGTGATCTATTCCCAGCTACCGGTATTTCATACCGAGCATTGCGTCTTCTGCCGATTCCTGTCCGACGGAACGGACAACACCAACTGCGGCCATCCGTGCGAAAAGCATCAACTTTCCGTTCGCGACGCCAAAGGACGGTCTCACCCTGTGATGGCGGACGTCGGTTGTCGCAACACCGTTTTCGGAGCCGAAGCGCAGACGGATTCCAAATCGTTGGGGCCGTGGATTGAATCCGGTATCCGAGATTTTCGCATCGAGTTTGTCCATCATTCGGCCGACCAAGTCGCCGCGATCACGATGGCCTACCAGAAATTCTTCGGCAAACAATTGTCGGCCGATCAATTGGATCAGGAACTGCAATTGAACTCGCCACAGGGCATCACCGAAGGCAGTCTTTATGTACCTGACGACTACCGACAACTGATTCAATTGGGCTAAGCGACGATTGGCATGATCAACTGGCCAACTCATCTTGTCGCCTCACTCGCGGGCGCTTTGATCCGCTTGGTCAAAGTCAATCGCGTGACCTTTCGAAAAATGGGGGATCGTGAATTCGTTTTCAAAGAACGACACAGGCTCAGTTGGTTACTGATTCTTCCCGGCAATCTTGTGCTTCGTTGGCGACAAGTGCCAGTCCAAGTGCTGCCCACGCATCAATGGAAAGCATGGGAGCGAACTGTCACACCATTCGATCACACGTGCGACGAAACCTCATCGCGGGCGTTGACCATCGCGAAGATCGAAGGGGTCCCGTTGGCTCAACTGTTAAGTCATAGCGATTTGCCGATCGCACAAAAGCTTAACTTGGTCTCGCTGGCTGCCGCTGCCCTTCATGGACTCCATCAACAAGTCCGTGAAACTTCCGACTTCGGCCGCATCCAACTGAGCCATGGCGACGCAACGGTTCGAAACGCGATGATGGGACTCGATTCTGATACCGCGACTTGGTTCGACTTCGATCTCCGGCATGACCTGAACATTCCAGCCACCTTACGGCATGCCGACGATTTGCGAGCGTTATTGTTTTCGGCCGCTCATTACTTTTCGCTCGAAAATCTGGCGGACCTCGTTCACATCACCAAAAAAACGTATGACGAAGGTGAGGTTTGGCACGAACTGGCCCGGCAATTGAACGACCGCTGGTTTCGCTTGGACGTTTTCCATTTCGCTCACACTCGCCCGCCAACACCAACGAAGACCAAGCTCGCTTTCGGCGATTTTTCGCACCAACAAACAACGGCTTTGGTGGAGCTTATCGGCAGCGTCAGTTTTTTGGGAGAACCTTGAGTCACTTCAAACGACCTGCCATTTTCGGGCGCCAGAGCCTGCCAGCACCGAACTTATGCCAGTCGAACAAATGGCCTATAATCGGCGTCCTGTAACAGCTTTACGCAAGCCGCTCAACCAACCCCCATCTGCAAAATTACAAACATGTCCACTGCCACCGTTATCCGTCTGCCAGAACGAAAAGATGTCAAACCCGAAGACACTTGGGATCTGTCCAAGTTGTACGATTCTGATGAAGCTTGGAGTGCTTCTTTGGAAGAGTTCAAGAAAATGTATCCGGGCTACGAGCAATTCCAAGGCAGGTTGAACGAAGGCCCCGAGATGCTGGCCGCTTGTTTGAAATTCGACAGCGAACTGGAACGGTTGGGCGAACGACTGGGCAACTACGCCTATCTGAAAACCACCGAGGACCAAGGCAATAGCGACTACCAACGGATGGTGGGCCAGTTCCAGAATACGGTGACTCGTGCCGCTGAAGCCGGCAGTTTCATTCGGCCCGAAATTCTGGCGATTGACGATGCGACGTTAACGTCATTTATGGAACACCCGTCGCTTGAACTGTACCGCCTGAGCTTGGAACGGTTGACTCGTTACAAAAAGTACACGCTTGGCGAAAAAGAAGAACAGCTGCTCGCCATGCAGGGGGAGATGGCGGGGGCGTCCTCGAAAATCTTCCGACAGTTGCACGATGCTGACTTGAAGTTTGGCAATGTCGAAAACGAGAAAGGCGAAACCGTCGAACTCTCGCCCAGCACCTTCAGCCAGTTTCTAATCTCGCCTGATCGCAACGTTCGCAAAACGGCCTTCCATCAGTTCTACGAGCAATTTACGGCTCACGAAAATTCGCTCGCCGCGATGCTCAGCGGCAGCATCCAAACCGATGTCTATTACGCGCGGGCTCGTGGCTACGACAGCGCTTTGCATTCGGCACTGTACAGTGACAACGTTCCGCAGACCGTTTACGACAGCTTGATTGCTGCGGTCCGAAAAAACCTGCCGGCGTTGTTCAAATACTACGATCTTCGCAAACGCAAAATGGGGCTCGATGAAATTCATCACTACGACACCTACGTGCCGATCCTCAGCGATATCGATGTCGAGCACACTTGGGAAGCGGCGACCGATGTGGTTTGCGATTCATTGGCTCCGCTGGGTGACGACTATGTGAACGTGCTGCGTGAAGGACTGTCGTCCGGGCGCTGGTGCGATCGCTATCCGAATGCTGGAAAACAAAGCGGAGCATTCAGCTACGGAAGCTACGATGGCAATCCGTACATCATGATGAACTACAAACCCAAAGTTCTGAACGATGTCTTCACGCTGACGCATGAAGCCGGGCACTCGATGCACTCGTATTACTCGACTCAGAATCAGCCGTTCGAGTATTACAACTACACCATTTTTGTCGCCGAAGTCGCCAGCACCTTCAACGAACAACTGTTGACTCGGCACATGCTGGACAACGCGTCGGATGATCGCTTTAAGGCCTATCTGATCAACAACGAGATCGATAGCATTCGTTCAACAATCATTCGTCAGACAATGTTTGCCGAATTCGAAAAAATCACCCACGAAATGTGCGAAGCGGGTGAACCGCTAACCGTGGACGCGTTCAAGGAAACCTATGGCAAGCTGCTGAAAGATTATTTTGGTCCGGAATTCGTTCTGGATACCGACCTTCCGCTCGAGTGCTTGCGTATTCCACACTTCTATCGAGCATTCTACGTGTACAAATACGCGACGGGCTTGTCCGCCGCAATCGCGCTCAGCCAGCGAGTGCTCAATGGCGGCGAATCGGAACTGAACGATTACCTTAGCTTTCTCAAAGGCGGTTGCAGCAAGTATCCACTTGACCTACTACGAGACGCCGGTGTTGACCTAGAGAAACCAGAACCCGTCGACACCGCCTTGTCTCGCTTTGCCGAACTGGTCGACGAACTAGATTCGCTACTGTAATTCGAAACAACTTTCTCAATCGCGATTGATTTCATTTCCGCTGCCAATGGTGCGGTCGTCCGTTTGAAGTCAGCTGAACGTCATCTGATTGTAATTTTACTCAATGAGTCCCCATGCGGTTCTTGTTCCTTTTACTCTTCGCCGCACTCGTACTACCCTGCCCTGCAACAGCGCAGGACAGCCAGCTCAATTGGCGTGTAGCGAGGGCGACGCTTGATCGCGATCTGGCGGACGAATTACAAGAGCTTGCCAATTGGTGTCGATCCGCAGGGCTTCAAAGTCAAGTCGAACCAACCTTCGCGCTTTATAAAAAGCGTGACCTTGGCAGAATGTACGTTTTCCCAGCCCAGGAAAGCCCTACTCCAGCAGTTGGTAGCGGGCCGCTGGGCCAATGGCAGACAAAAATCAATGAGATACGCCATCGCCACGCCGATCGCATCTACGACTTAGCCAAACGTGCCGCTAAAGCCGATCAGGGTGGCCAAGCCTTTCGTTTGATTCATGAAGTCCTGCATTTCGACCCCGACCGCGCTGAAGTGCGCCGCATGTTGGGTCACAAAAAACGGGACGATGGGTGGCGAGTCGCTTCGGAAAAAATCAGCGTTCGCAAAAGCCGAAAAACTCATCCCCAATTTGGCTGGCCGAGTAAAGAACACCTGATCGTGCGAACGCCGTTTTTCGAAATCGAATCGAACGCCGACGAGAAACGAACCGTTGCTTTGGCTGAAAAACTGGAACGCTGGCACACCATCTGGCGACAGGTGTTTTTTGACTACTGGAGCAATCCACGAGTCGCCAGAAAGATGTTCGATGGCCAAACCAAGATGACGTTTCGCCGCAACAAACGTTTTAAGGTTGTTTTCTTCAAAAACCTGCAACAGTTCGGGGCTCAAATGCAACGCTTTGTTCCTGGAGCCGTGGGCTCAACTGGCTACTACGACAGCCAGCAACGCGTTGCCTATTTCCCCGATGGCGACCTACGAACCGAAGACACCTGGCGGCATGAAATGACGCACCAGTTGTTTCGTGAATCTGTCCGAACCGACGGCAATCCTTTCGAGGGCCAATTTATCTGGTTGGACGAGGGGATCGCAACTTGGTTTGAATCCCTGACCGATTTTGGTGACTATGTGACGCTAGGAGGTTTTGACTCGCGACGCGTTCAGTATGCTCGCATTCGAAAATTCAGAGAGCAGTTCTACATCCCGCTAGAAGAACTCACAGCAGTCGGCCAAGCCAAACTGCCGGCGCATCCGGAGCGGGAGCGTATTTACAGCCAATCCGCAGGCGTCGCCGATATGTTAATGAACGACGATGCGGGTTCGATGGCCAAAAATGTTACCGAGTTTCTGCGATTTATCTACGCCGGCAAGCTGAAACCCGGCTCGTTCGAAAAACTTGTTGGTAAAAAGTTTGCGCAACTAGACAAACGATACCCCGAATTCTTGGGGGTCGATGCAGATTTGGTTCGCACTCACCTTTCACAACCCTTAACTCGTACAGAATTATCGCTGTCTAATGGTCGATTGGATCTGGAAGCGTTCCAAGCGATTGGAACATGCCATAATCTGCAATGGTTGGACGTGTCCCAAAACGCAGTCCGCGGACAGCACATTCGAGCGTTAAAACAGTGCCACCAATTGAGCCAACTGTTCCTAGTGGGCTGCATTCTGGAGACAGCATCGTTTCAAGAGATGCAAAACCTAGCTGCGCTGACCGAGCTTGAACTGAGCGGATCGAATCTTAGTGACGAACATCTGAGCGAACTGGCCAAGCTTGACCGGATCACAACACTCCGGATGACGGCTACTGGGATCAGCGACGCGGGCATCAGCAAGTTATCTTCCATGCCGTCGCTTCGCCAGCTGGACGTTTCCCGGACCAACGTCACCGAAACGGGTGTCCAAAATTTGCAACGCGCTAATCCGAACATTCAGGTCGTGCGATGAAGTTCGTTTTCGCTCTGTTGATGCTGCTTGCCTTTTCGCAAGAACAAACGCCCGATCCCAACCGACTAAAGACCGTTGTCTCCGAAGCATTCGCGGCGACTCATCAAGGCTTCAGCTCGGACGAAGTGATTCTGCAAACGGACTTGAACAAGTCCTTCATTGCTGCCTGCCGTGGTCAGCTACCGGACACCGACGCCGCCGAATTTAACTGGACGTTGATCAACCTCCGTAAAGCTGGCAAGCTACCCGCGCTTACGTCACGGCGTAAGAAAATTTCAAACGCCTCGCCCGAGGCTAGTCATATCGGAGAAATCTGCGCTCGAGTCGTCATGGATCGCCACAGTGTTTCGATCGACCGAGTCATGACCAATCCAAAGTTGCGGGAAGAATTCGACTCGTCCGCCAGAAAGATGAGTGCCGACGTGGATCTGTATCAGGCTCGCAAGGCAGCGTTTCGATTACGCAAGACCCGGAAATTGAAGCCCGAGCTGATCACGCGAATCGCTGACTGGGGCCGAGAGGTTACCGAATATCGGGCGGACCAACTGGCCAAGGATACGGACGTACTGCCCGAATCGCCAGGGATCTACCTGTTCCGCGACGCCAGCGGCTATCTCTACATTGGCGAGGCGATCAATCTACGCAAACGATTGGCTCAACACCTAGATGAATCGGATCGCAAAGCTTTGGGGAACTATCTGACCGAACAGGGCTCCAAGGGCATTATCGTTGAAGTCCACACCTTCGCCAAAGACGCTCGCATCAAGGAAATCGGGGTTCGGCGGGCTTATGAATCCGAGTTGATTCGTAGCCGGGAACCTCGTTTCAATGTGCGGCCGTAGCTCCGGTATTTGACGATTGGAACGAGAGAATCGGAGAAAACGGAGTACCGCTGAAAACTCTCAGCTGGCGCGTTGACCGGCTCGGCGGAACGATCTAAAATCTGGTTCACGGAAAACGGACGGAGAGCCAACCGAACCATTCGGCGTTGTTTTGGTCCGTATTTTTCAGAGTATGGTGGTTGTAGCTCAATTGGTTAGAGCGCTGGATTGTGATTCCAGAGGTTGGGGGTTCAAGTCCCCTCATCCACCCTCGATCAAGCCTGCGAAACGCAACGTTTCGCAGGCTTTTTCTGTGCCGTCACTGAAAACTCACGCTGAGATCAGCCCAATTCATTTTTAAAGCTGACGAGCGATACGTTTTTTGCGGCGGAGGCCAATGACAAGGCCCGCTAGCCCAAACAAAGCCACCGTTCCGGGTTCCGGGATCGCTTCAGGGACAGGCGTATCCGTTGTGGCAAACGCGAGTGCCCCCGCCCCAAACTGTGGACCGCCCTGCGTGGTCAGGTGTTCAATTCTGACATACCGACCAAGGGTGTCCGAGAGATCAAATATCTGCCCCGGAGCACCACT
>CAZLYM010000127.1:0-11978 GCA_964563475.1 uncultured Pirellulaceae bacterium | reverse complement strand
AATGCGGAATGCGGAATGCGGAATGCGGAATGCGGAATGCGGAATGCGGAATGCGCGCGAGAATAGGTGGTTTGCGTGGACTGGGTGTGATCTCTGGAGCCCTGACATCTGAAACCTTGACTCCTGAAGCCTGAATCAAATCCACGTTCCACCCCAATCATGGAAGCCTGTACCCTGTGCCCTAGCAACTTTCCAACTTTCCCCGAGACCATCAACTTGAATACTGAACCCAAGAACACCGGGGACGCTACTTTACTGAAACGATCAATCCGGTTGCTTCGACCTGTCATCGCCTTGTTGGTTGTGGTCGCGATTGGCTACACGATTTGGAATGCAGCCACGGAGTTGAAACAGCAGCAGTTTCCATTCAGTCAGATTAATTTCTTGTGGTGGTTTGTCGCGGTCGTTTGCTATGTCGGTAGTATGTCGCTTTCCGCAATTTTTTGGCATCGACTTCTGGTCGCGATGGGGCAGCAACCGATGCTCAAAGAATCACTGGCTGCGTTTGTCATCAGCCAGCTTGGTAAATATGTTCCCGGAAAGGCGATGGTTGTTGTTTTGCGGACCGACCGCATTCGAAGTGATCGCGTCACGATTGGTCCCGCCATCGTGAGTGTCTTCATTGAAACACTGACGTGGTTGTTTACCGGTTCCATTATCGCCAGCGTGCTATTGTTTGTTTTGGTTGACAATCGACTTCTTCAGGTCATTGCGGTTTCGATGGTGGTTGTTGCCGGAGTCCTGACCGCTCCACCGGTGATTCGTTGGTTCGCGCATCGACTGGGGCACGTCAAAGGTAAGAAGACGGGCAAGGTCATGATGGGATTGACGGTCAAAGAGATGGCGCCAGGCTGGTTGCTGTTGTCGATCGGATGGTGTTTGAGTGGCTTGAGCCTTTGGTTGGTGCTTAAGGGATTGCCGGATTTGGTGGTCGTGTCGACCGACTATTGGTTGTGTCTGATTTGTGTAACACTTTCGACGGCCGTTGGTTTCGTTTCTTTGCTGCCCGGCGGCCTTGGAGTTCGAGAACTGGTGATGATTCCTCTGCTTTCCACCCGGTTTGATACTGCGGTGGTAGTGGTTGCAGTTGTTGTAATACGTGTGGTCTGGCTGATTTCTGAATTGTTGACCGCCGCGATCGCTCAGACCGCAACCAAATCAAATAACGCGGGTTAGTTTAAAGGTGATCCAAGAAGTGAACACCAACGCCCATTGTTTTACAGCCTCTCACGTACCGCTCAACCAATGCGAGTTCGATCATGACGCAACTTTCGATTATTGTTCCCTGTTGCAACGAAGAAGAATCGTTGCGCCAGTTGCATCAAGAGATCAGCGAAGTGATCGAGTCGAATGGTTACGATGCGGAAGTGATTTTCGTTGATGATGGCTCGACCGATAGGTCGTGGCAACGGATGAGCGAGTTGGCCGCTGAGGATGCGCGTGTTCAGTGTATTCGGTTTCGAAAAAACTTTGGCAAAGCGGCTGCGTTGCGGGCGGGCGCCGAACATAGCAGCGGCGAGTTGATTATCACGATGGATGCCGACTTGCAGGACGATCCGGCAGAAATCCCAAACCTGATTTCGGCGTTGGGAGAAGAATACGATCTCGTCAGCGGCTGGAAGCAGGTTCGCAACGATCCTCTTGATAAAACACTGCCCTCAAAGGTCTTCAATTGGCTGATCGGTTGGTTGACTGGTGTTAAATTGCACGATCACAATTGTGGGTTCAAAATCTACCGGCGTGAAATTTTCGACGAAGTGAAACTCTATGGAGAAATGCATCGATTTGTACCGGTGTTGGCGTCGTCGCGCGGTTTTAAAGTTACGGAGTTAGCCGTGAACCATCGTGCTCGAAAACACGGCGTTTCCAAATACGGCTGGGCCAGACTTCCAAAAGGGTTTCTTGATCTGATGACCGTTTCTTTTTTGACCGGGTTCAGCCAGCGGCCGCAGCATCTGTTGGGTGGCGTCGGGCTATTGGCGTTTTCAGCGGGATTCATTGGGATGTTCTGGATGGCGATTTACTGGCTGTTGAGGATGGCCTTCTATCCCGAGTGGGATCCGTTGCATCAGCGGCCGATCGTGTTGTATTCTCTGGGAGCGTTACTGCTAGGAGCTCAGTTGTTGTGCATCGGCTTCTTAGCTGAATTGATTACGTCACGGAATCAAGTCCATAACGAACCCTACTCGATCGCTAGGCGTATTGGCGGCAACCGTGATGACGGTGAGGAAAGGATGCACGATGGTTGAGCATAATTCTGCTGAGGCTTGCCCGGCCGAGCTTCCAAATTTCTGCGCCCAACGTCACTGGGCGATCTTCTGGTTACTGATTATCTGTTCGACCGTCACTTTGGCTGGGCGAATCGTCACCGTCAGAAGTCACAGGGCCGATGGCGAGTCCCCATTTTTTAGCGCCAACGATCGAAGTCGTTGGTGTACCGTGCGTTCGTTGGGTGACGATGGAGTGTACGCGATCGATGATGTGATCGCTCGCGGTCAGCCCATTCATTGGGATACGATTGACAAGGTTCAGCACGTCGGTTCGGACGGGCGGATGCATTCCTATTCCAGCAAACCGACGCTGTTTCCGACGCTGGTGTCGTATCCGTATCGAATCATCAAATGGGCGACCGGCCTGTCGCTTGGCGAAAATCCTCTTCCTGTGTCTCGGACTATCTTGATTTTGACCAATGCGATTCCTTGGGCAGTTTTCCTGTGGTTCTTTGCCAAATTCATTAACAGTGTGCCGGTTCGAGATTGGGCTCGGTACTACTTGCTTTCATGTGCCGGATTTGCAACCTTCTTGTCGACGTTTTCGAACAGTTTGAACAATCATGTTCCCGCGGCCATTTGCGTAATGATCGCGTTGTATTTTCTTTCGCAGATCTGGCGATCGGCTAATGATCGATGGTGGGCGTATGCCTGCGTGGGGTTGTTTGCGACATTCGCGTTTTCGTTTGAGATGCCGGCGGCATCGTTCACTTGTTGCGCCGGGCTGATCTGCCTAGTGCGCTCGCCCGGGAAAACGATGGCGGCGTTCGTCCCCGCTGCCTTGTTGGTCCTAGCGGGTATTTTCGGGACCAACTATGTGGCTCACGGCGATTGGCGACCTGCCTACGCCCATCGTTCAGACGGCAAAGTTTTTCAAACGTTTGCAGCCGAAGACATCGCACCTGTCACCGAAGCATTAGATGATTTGAAGTGGGGGGCGTTGCCAAATGAATTTGCTCGCGCGGCCAAGGATCGGGAAATCGGATCGCCTCAGCTTGAGCCGGATCAGTGGCCCGGCACGGACCCGGAGATTCGGCGTTGGGTCGTGCGGGACGGAAATTCAGCGAATCAAATGGCGATCACTTTGCCCAGCGGCGTGGGGGCTGAATTTCAGTTTCATCATTGGAGCAACTGGTACGATTACCCTCGCAGTTATTGGCTGTCGAGCAACAAGCGTAAGTCGCTGGTGGATCAAGGTCAGGCTTCGCAGGCGACGTATCTGTTCCATTGCCTGTTCGGGCATCACGGGATTTTCTCGTTGACCCCAATTTGGCTGCTGGCTCTAGCGGGGATGGTATCGCTGGCCTGCGGAGCAAAAATGGGAGGCCGCTTCACCATGCCTTGGCTGGGCTGGCTTACCATCGTATTGACCGTCGTTGTGATCGGTTTCTACATCAACCAGCCAACAATCAATCGAAACTACGGCGGTGTTTGTAGTTGCCTTCGTTGGGTGCTCTGGTTGGCTCCGTTGTGGCTGGCATCGATGCTGCCGGTCGTGGATTGGCTGAGCAGTTCTCGTCTCGGCCAAGCGTTCTGCCTAGTGTTGCTTGTCGTCAGTGCTCTGACCGCGATGGCATCAATGGACAACCCGTGGTCGCATCCGTGGCTGTACGAGTATTGGGATTGGACCGGGCTGCCCAAATAGCGAACTGGCATTGCCCTTGGTCAGTTCAAGGTGCAAGCAGGCTGCCAAGCATCACTTGGCAGCCTTGAAGCAGCAATTGCGTGGAGAAGAACTATTCAAGCGTGACGATTTCCTCGCCATCGATCGTCGACAGGCCTCGGAAAATATTAATGTCGATTTCGTCATTGATGAATTGAGTTGAACCGTCTGCCAAGGTGACATTGATTCCGCCAGGATGGTAGCTGCGGAAGGCCTCTAGGTTGGTTGCGTCCGAGTTTGGCTGAAGATCAGCAGTTCCAACAACGCGAACGATAGGTTCTTGAACGGTAAAGATGACGCCGGACCACGTAATCGGCCCAAAGTCATTGCGGCGTTCGCTAACAATCATCGTGTTGCTGGTGCCATCGATGATGTCTCTGATCTCGACTTCGCTGTTGGCAAAGAAAATGCCGTCGCCATTGAAAGGGTTTCGCGCGCCATTGCCTGTTTGCAGAGTTCCGAAGACACCGGAATAGTTGCTGCGACCGACAAGTCTCTCGTCGGTGGAAACGCTGGATCCTCCACTTCCATCGCCAACAGGATCCGGCACTTCACCTCCTTGAATGTCCAGAACTTCATCGGCGGGATCAGAAGTACACAGGAGATTTGGTAAAACCGTTTGAATGATATCTTCATGAATCGGTGCTCCAACTGCTTGATCAAAGTTGATCAATTGGAAAAGAGGATCTGCTTCCAAGAAAGGTAGCAACTCAGCAGTCCAACCCCAGCCTGGATCGGAAACCGCGGCGCTCGAGTCTTCTGCCGCCCAGCCTGCTGGAAACTCCTGGTGAGCACTCTCAAAGTTCAGCAAGGCTAAACCAAGCTGCCGAGTTTTGTTACTGCAATCGGCTCGTCTGGCTGCTTCTCTGACTTGTTGCACTGCAGGCAACAACATACCAATCAAGATTCCAATGATGGCAATGACAACCAGTAACTCAACAAGCGTAAAACCGCGTTTGGATTTCATCAAACTCTGCCTCGTTTTGAATAGGGGGGATGTTTTTAAATAACCGGGAGCGGAATAGAGATTCAAGGTTGGAAGTTGCTGGAAGTCGTAACTGAGACGAGGCAGTGCCTGAGTTTCTTTCCAGTGGTGCGTAAGCATACTACAAAAATCTTACGCCCGGTTTGGGAGTGTTAGCGGGGATACTAACTGGAGGGGGACTGGCGTAAAAGGGGGGCTAGAAAGGTGCGCAATTCGAAACCACTTTCTGATGGAGCGAAGGTGCGGTGGAGTACCAATCGCAGTCGCAGCCGCCGACCGCTGGCAGTTCGAGCCGAAATAAGAAATGAAATAAGATCGGCTCCGCTGGCGCGGCGATGCTGGCAAGAGGCTCGATGAACACGATTTTCCTCCCGCTTTATCGATAAAACGCGAATGTTCCGAGCCTTGATTCACCTTGAAGGGGTTGTCAAATACCCAGTACATTACCCACTTTCCGCCGCAGCCTTTTACCGAATTTTGCCAGCGTATGAACATTCAGTTTTATAACTCTCTAACCAATCAGCTTGAGAAGTTCACGCCCTGCGAGCCCGGTAAGGTGCGAATGTACAGTTGCGGCCCGACAGTCTATGACTTTGCTCACATTGGCAACTTTCGCTCGTTTTTGTTTGGTGATCTGCTGCGTCGATTTCTGGAGCTGACCGGACACGACGTCCATCATGTAATGAATATCACCGATGTCGGGCACATGGTCGACGACGCGGAAGACGGCGACGACAAAATGAAAGTCGCCATGGAGAAATTGAAGGAAGGAAAAAAAAGCTACAAGGTTCCCGACGGAGCCATTGAAGACCCCAATGATCCCTTCCAAATCGCCAACTACTTCACCGACGCCTTTTTGGAGGACGGTCGAAAGCTTGGTTACAAGATCGCCTATGAGTACCCGCAATGTGTGCCCAAGGCGACGGACAACATCGATGGCATGATCCAGATGATCGAGCGGTTGCTGGATCGCGGTCACGCCTATGTTTCGGGCGATGGCGTTGTTTACTACAGTGTCCAGAGCTTTCCGGACTACGGAAAACTGAGTGGCAACTCTTTGGATCGGTTGCAAGAAGGAGCGGGTGGTCGCGTTTCGGACGACAACCAGTCGCAGAAAAAACACCCGGCCGATTTCATGCTGTGGAAGCCCGATGAGACTCACATCATGAAGTGGGATAGCCCATGGGGAGTCGGTTACCCTGGCTGGCACATCGAATGTAGCGTGATGGCCAGCAAGTTTCTCGGTCGCGACGTGATCGACATTCACACCGGCGGCGAGGACTTGATCTTCCCGCACCACGAATGCGAAATTGCTCAGTCGTGCGGTGCGACGGGCGAAGATTCATTTGCTAACTTCTGGATTCACGCTCGCTTCCTGTTCGTCGAAGGCGAGAAAATGTCGAAGTCGAAGGGGAATTTTTATACGGCTCGTGATCTGTTCGACGGTTCGGCGACAGGCAGTAAAGTTCACCCAGCGGTGGTTCGGTTCGAACTGATCAAGTCCCACTATCGCACGAACATGAACTTCACCAAGAAAGGGCTGGCCGATTCGGCTCGCACGGTTTCGAAATTGATCGAGTTTCGGCAGATGCTCGAATCAAAAACGGATGGCAAGGCGTCCGAGGTCGATTTGAATCACCCAGTCTTAAAAGAGTTTACCGAAGCGTTGGCCGACGACCTAAACATCGCTGGAGCACTTGGCGTGATGCACCCGTGGCTGAAAGGCGAACATCCAGATCCTCAGGAATCGCTGGCCGTTTGGAAGAAGATGAACAGCGTGCTGTCGATCGCTCCCATCAACGAAGGCACCGAAGGTGCGGTTGAGATCGCATGCGGCGATAGTGGGTCGGGTGGCGGAACGATTTCATTGGAGGAAGCTCAGGCCTTGTGTGTCAAAATGGACCAAGCCAAAAAGGACAAGGACTACGAGGCATCGGACGCGATTCGGGCTCAGATTCTCGAAGCTGGTTACGAAGTCCAGCAGGGCAAAGACGGCACGTCGATCAAAGGACGACTGATGTAACGGCAGCTTTTGGCTGGCCGACACGCAAACCACCCATCACTCAAAACATGCGAATACGGTGAATCGGTTCGGGGTGTCCGTTGGATTCGTCCGATCCGTGGTTGCTTTGTCGGCAGAATCTTGCGTTGGTAACATGATAGCCGCATTGATAGGTTTTCGGAGCTGCTGATGAATATTGAGTTCGAAAACGAGGGGCATCGCTACCGTTCTGATCTGAGCTCCGGCGTTTCGCTTGCGCGACCAATTCAGTTTCTCGATTCCCAGCCTAACCCCTGGAACGTTCCGGTTCCATCAAAGACTCCTGTCACGACCGATGACTTCACCGGAAGCACTTCCGCCGGTGGCGCGTGTAATGTCGATCAACTGTCCTTGATCCCGCATTGTCATGGGACTCATACGGAAACGATTGGGCACATCGTTAATGGTGACCACTTTATCAGCGACCTTGCAATTCCAACCGTCATTCCGACGGTCGTGGTTTCGGTTTCGCCAGTCGCGGCGGATTCGATTTCAGATACTTACCTGCCTGCGTTCGGCAAGAGTGATCAAGTCATCACGGCCGAGCGTCTAAAACAGGAGATCAAAAAGTGGGCAGGCTTTGCGGCACAGGCTCTGGTTGTTCGCACCGATTCAGCAGATGCGTTTTTCTCAATCGAGGCAATGACTGCGATCGTGGAGGCTGGCGTCGAGCACTTGTTGGTGGATCTCCCGTCGGTTGATCGATTGAATGACGACGGTTTGCTCAGCAACCACCGCATCTTCTGGGATGTCGAGGCTGGCTGCTGCGAAACTCATGCGACATCCCGGACCTCGCACACGATTACCGAACTGATTCGCGTACCCGATCAAGTTACTGACGGCCCGTGCCTACTCTCGATCCAAGTCCCTGCGATCGAATCCGATGCCGCTCCATCGCGACCGATCGTCTACTCAATCACTCGAGTCTGAACTTCCGACTTCCGACTTCCGACCTCCGACCTCCGACCTTGCTTTATGAATCGCTCAAAAGAAATCACCATCGCTGGAGCAGGACTCGTCGGCTCCCTGCTGGGCGTTTTGCTGGGGCAGCAAGGCTATCGTGTTCGTCTGATCGAACGAAGAAGCGATTCACGAAAGCAGAGCGTTGACAGCGGTCGGTCGATCAACCTAGCTCTTTCCGAACGCGGTAGACACGCGCTGCGTTTAGCCGGGCTGATGGATCAGGTCGATTCACTTCTAATCCCGATGCGAGGCCGAATGCTGCACTCGGTAGATGGTCAGACCGAACTGGTTCCCTATGGTCAGCGTCCGCACGAGGTAATCTATTCGGTTTCGCGACAAGAATTGAATTCGGTACTGCTGACGGCTGCGGAAGACGCGTCGGGCGTCGAAGTGGCGTTCGATCAGAAGGTGACCGAAATAGATTTCGATGCCAAGCAGTTGGTCGTTGTTGACGTACCGAGTAGCCAAACCAAAAGTCAAGACTTTGATCTATTGATTGGTGCCGACGGTGCTGGGTCACGCGTCCGCCGGGCGTTGATCAAAACAACGGCAGGAAATTCCCGCAGCGAGTTTCTTGATCACGACTACAAGGAACTGGAGATCCCTAGGATTGACGGCAAGCACGCGATGGAACCGGAGGCGTTGCACATCTGGCCGCGTGGCGGCTACATGTTGATCGCTTTGCCAAACCTTGACGGTAGTTTCACAGTGACATTGTTTTTGCCAAAAACGGGCGAGCCAAGTTTTGAATCCTTGAGTGACGCTGGGGCGGTGGAGCAATTTTTCCAACAACAGTTCCCAGACGCTGTGTCGTTGATGCCGAACTTGATCGAAGACTGGCGGGATCACCCGGCGGGTCGCTTGGGAACCGTTTATTGTTCCCCGTGGCATTATCAGGATTGTGGTTTGATTCTGGGCGATGCTTCTCATGCGATCGTGCCCTTCCATGGTCAAGGTATGAATGCCGGTTTTGAAGACTGCAGCGAATTATTGCGATTGCTCGACCAGAACGATCACGCTTGGGCGGCGACGTTGCCCGAGTTCGAACAACTACGTAAACCCGACGCCGACGCGATTGCGGAAATGGCGATCGAAAACTATACGACCATGCGATCGAGGGTGATCGATGAAAAGTTTCAGTTGAAGAAGGAGCTTGGTTTCGAGCTTGAGCGTCGCTTCCCTGATTCATTCGTCCCGCGATACTCGATGGTGATGTTTCACCGAGTGCCCTATGCCGATGCACAGAGGCAAGGAGATTTGCAGCAGCAGATTCTGGCCGAGTTAGTGGAAGGCAAGTCGCGTCTGGATCAAGTCGACTTCGAACGAGCCGCTCAACTGATCCGCGATCGCTTGAACTAGGCGAGTCGTTTAACGACAAGCCGGAAGGCGACCGTGGTTCCCTCGCATAGCGCTAGTCGCCGACGCCGGCAGGCTAATCGTTAAACGGGAGAAGTATCCGGCTACATCGATTTACACAAATTATGGCAAAAAATTTGATTGGTGTGCTTTCACGGTAAAGTCACAGTCAACCGTTGGATGGGTGGAACAAAGGGATTGATTGATTATTATTGATTCGTGAAAATGTGGTCACTCCATAAGATTTGCGACCGGGTTAACCGGTGACTATCATCGAGGATCTTTCTCTGTTGTGTCCTGCCGTTCTGCCTTAGCTGAAAGTAACCATGTCCCGTAAACGTATGCCACGCCGTCGTACCGCCAGTCGAATGAATCGCTCTAGCGGGATGCGTCAAAGCAAGCAGCTGAGTTTTGATCAATTGGAAGCTCGACATTTGCTGGCAACGCTGGTCGTTAATAGCACAGTCGACGGGCCGGTCAATTTGAATGACAGTGTGGTGACACTGCGGGATGCGATCGAGGCCGCCAACAACGATGTATTGGTTGCTCCGGGCGGCGAGACTGGCAGCGGCACTGACACGATCACGTTTGACACGAGTGTGTTCTCGGGCGCACAAACGATCAACCTCACCAGTCAGTTACCAACGATCACCGACTCACTGACGATCACCGGTGCTGGTGCGAACTTACTGACGATCGATGCTGGAAATGGAACTGATGACGAGTTTGATACCGGCGATGGCTTCCGGATCTTCAACATCAACGATGGCGACAACGGCAACCAAATCGATGTCACACTCAGCGGGCTGACTCTCACCGGCGGCGACCCGTCGATTACTGACAATTCTGCGGATGGCGGCGCGATCCTTAACCGCGAGATCCTCCTTCTTTCCGGGAGCGTGGTCTCGGGCAATGCGAGTCTCGACGGCGGCGGTATCTATAACTCCAGCGATGGTACTTTGGTGGTCACCAGCAGCATACTGTCGGGTAATTTGTCCGAGTTTGGTGGTGGCATCACCAACCGAGGCACGGCGACGATCACCAACAGCACGCTGTCGGACAATTCTGCCGGCCAAGGTGGCGGAATTGCCAACAGTGGCGGCACGGCGACGGTTACCAACAGCACGCTTTCGAACAATTCGAGCAGCGGTAATGGCGGCGGCATCTTTAGCTCCTTCAATTCGGCGGTGACAATCACCAACAGTACACTCTCGGGCAATTCGGCCAGCAACAACGGCGGTGGCATCTATAACACGGGTGGCACGGCGATTGT
Organism: uncultured Pirellulaceae bacterium; assembly: GCA_964563475.1. Classification (GTDB taxonomy): domain Bacteria; phylum Planctomycetota; class Planctomycetia; order Pirellulales; family Pirellulaceae; genus Mariniblastus. The sequence continues at coordinate 1,427 of CAZLYM010000127.1, read as the reverse complement.
CACCAGTAGCACACTCTCAGGCAATTCTGCTGACTTTGGCGGCGGCATCTCCAACCGTGGCACGGCGACGATCACCAACAGCATTGTGGCAAATTCAAGCGGTGGCGATCTGGAAAATAATACCCCCGACAACTTCTTTACAGGAAGCTTCAATTTGATTGGGGACGGCCAAGATCTGGGCGGCCTCACGGGTACTATCACTGGCGACCCGTTGCTGGGCCCGTTGGCGTTCAACGCCGGGCCAACAGAAACACACGCTCTGCTACCGGGTAGTCCGGCGATCAACGCGGGGGATGATAACGTCACGCAAACGGAGGATCAGCGAGGTCTGGCTCGCAACTTCAACGGGGTCGACATTGGTGCGTTCGAGCTTCAGCCGGTTGCGCCGATTGTCACATCGTTCACGCGCGACGAAGGAGGCACGCTAGACACGCTGGCTCGACCTGATTTGTTGAGCACGATTTCCGTTTCGTTTAACGTCGATGTAAGCGTAAGTGCGGATGATCTTGAGATCCGCAATGACACCTTGGGCGGTAGTTTGGTTAACACATCGGGTTTAACTTTCAGCTATGACGCATCGACGCAGACAGCGACTTGGGACTTCAGTAGCTTGACGCTTGATGCAGGGTTTTATTCGTTCGAGTTATCAAGTGACATCGCATCGGTCGATGGTAACTCAAGCTTGGGCGGAGCGTTCAGTGAGGAAGTTTACGTGGCGCTTGCTGGAGATGCGAATCTTGATGGCCGAGTGGATGTGTTGAATGATGCCTTCATTTTGGTCAACAATTTGGGCGCCACCGGGGGAACTTGGACTCAAGGCGATTTCAATGGAACCGGTACTGTCGACGTGTTGGGTGATGCCTTTATTCTGGTTAACAACCTAGGCCAATCGGTGCAGGTGCCTGAAGCGTCAGCTGCAATGTCACAAGCCTTTGTTCAACCGCCGCTTGCAGCGATTGCCTCGACACCGTCAGTGTCAACGTCGGCGGCAGTGGTTATTGAGCAAGCAGACGACGAGGACGAAGTTGTTGCCACCGCGCCGCGTGTGGCCGCTAACGCAACGTCTCCTGAACTGTCGGGCGATCAAGTCCGCGACGATGCCTTTGAGTCCTTTGGGTCTCTTGATTCGTTTTGGGTCTAGTAGGCATTCGTAGACATCATTCTCCAAATGATGAGTGGTGCGGCACATCACTCGGAGAGTGATGACTACGTTTGGATGACCGGCACGGGACATAACTTGGGGCGCGATTGCTACCGTAATTGCCATCAGCTTGGTGAGCTGAGCTACAAAAATACGTCGTCTGCTTCAAAACAAAGTGCCCACCTAAAACCGGGAAGTCGTTTCGGGGTAATTACCGAATGTCGAAGGTTGAAGCACGAATGTAAGCCAGTCGACACGAATGTCGTGTGCATTGAAATTCGGGTTG
>CAZLYM010000126.1:0-12046 GCA_964563475.1 uncultured Pirellulaceae bacterium | reverse complement strand
GAGCCGAGTCAGGTTCAGGAGCCGAGTCAGGTTCAGGAGCCGAGTCAGGTTCAGGAGCCGAGTCAGGTTCAGGGCGAGCGCGCGTTTAGATACCTGAAATCGGTTTGCGAAATCGGGCCGAGGATTTCAGGGCAGCCGGGGATGGCGAAGCAGCAGGGGGCGCTAAAAAAACACTTCGAAGACCTTGGTGCCAAAGTTGCGTTTCAGCATTTCAATGTAAAAAATCCGCTGGGTGGGCCTCGGGTCAATCTAGCAAACCTGATCGTGAGATGGCATCCTGATCGAGAGAAACGAATCCTACTTTGTTGTCATTACGATACGCGTCCTTTTCCGGATTCCGATCGAGTAAATCCACAAGGTCGATTCATCGGAGCCAACGATGGCGGCAGTGGCGTGGCGTTACTGGCGGAGTTGGGGCACCACGTGGGCACGTTGGAGGGAGACTACGGAGTTGACTTTGTATTCTTTGACGGCGAAGAATTCGTTTATGACCGTCGCCGTGATCCGATGTTTTTGGGTTCAACATGGTTCGCGCAGCAATATGCGGACAAAAAGTTTGATGCGCGCTACGAATTTGGAATCCTCGTGGACATGATTGGCGATTCAGATTTGCAGATTTATTTCGAGGGCAACAGTCTCGGTTACGCTCGTCGACTGACCCGTAGCATTTGGGGTGTGGCGAAAGATCTAGGAGTTCGCGAATTCGTACCGAAGAAGCGACACGTGATCAAAGATGATCACCTGCCGCTGAATTCGATTGCGCGTATTGAAACGTGTGATATTATCGATTTCGATTTCCCCAATCCGCAACTGGGAAACATTTACTGGCACACTCAACAGGATGTTATTGAAAACTGTTCTGGGGATTCACTGGAAAAAGTGGGCCGGGTATTATTGGAGTGGTTGCGAAGGTTGGGGAAAGGCGGAGAAGCAAAATGATTCCAGAGCTGACAATTCTGATCGCCGTTGGCAACGAGAGTGCACGTTTGTGGTGTCTGGTGTTTGGAGTGGCATCGTTGATTGGTGGCGTTATGCTGATGTTTGCTCATCGGCGAGGATTTGATCGCGCGGCGGCCGAAGCGGAAACGGTTCGAAATCAGCGGTTTGAAGTGCGCAAGTTTCGACGCCGTTCATTGGTTGGGTCGTTGATTGCGTCGATGGGAGTGATCATGGCCGGTCTTTATTGGGTGACCGACGCTCGATTGTTTTCGCTGTTTCTGTTGATGATTTTAGGGCTGCTGTCCGGGATTCTGATCATCGCAATGATCGATTTTTTCTCGGTTGGGCTACACACGCTGACCGATACACGGTCGGGCAATTACAAGTCGTTGTTGCGAGAATATCAACAGCGCAAGCGCGAAAGCGAGGCGCAGTCGTTTGGCTCCCGCGAGGAGTAACGGCTGGCTGTTGCGTTTGCTTCGCTAAAGGTAGAGCAAAGCAGCGACGTCGTCTCTCCGCCGCTTGAGCGGTAGGCATAGCCCACGCTTGTGGCGTGGGGTGCTCGATACCGGCTCAATCGTGGAGCGCCAATCAATGGCAGGTTTTTTCCAATTTGCTGCCTGTTGCCAACGAAGTTGGCAAATCCTTAGTCGGCACTGTGGACGTACTGTGAATCCAGCCACTTTGTGACTCGTTGCAACGAGTCCTCAAGGTGAGCCTGTGAGTAATCGTCCAAGTTTTCTTGCTTGCAGGCGGTTTCCAGTTGCTCTTTCAATTTCTTTAGCATCAGGACCGAGAGGTTGGCGATCGGCTTCATGGCGGCCGATCCATCTCGTTCGCCTCCCAGATCAAACAGACGTTCGATCGATTCGGTCTGCAGGTTTCGTCGCAGGCTGGAGATCGCAGGCTTGCGAACGGTGAAGTCACCAGCAGGGAGTTCAGCAAGCTCTTTCCAGATTGCATCGTTGATCGTGGTCATCATCTCCGAAAGAGTCAAAGCATCTTCGTCCGGGCCAAGCCGCAGTTCGTTGTCGTAGACTCGCCGCAAGGTCGTTGGGTTAAGAAGTTGCGACAACGTAGTGGCTTGAATTCCCATGACTCGATCGTGAACGGGCCATGCGGCTTCTGGCACCATGAAGTATCCGCCGAACGCATCGGAGGTCATGTGAGTCAATAGCTCGGGCGTCAGGCCGTAACTTTCATCAACGAAAGAACTTTCAAGCACAAAATTCAATGCGTCTCGTTGCGTTTTTGCAGGAACGACTTCGATCGGCTTTCGGCCTTTAGGATCACCTTTCTTGTCACGGTTGACAAAGACTCCGCCCAGCCAGTTTGCCATCATCGAGGAGGCTCGCGTTTGTAGGGAAAGTGTCAGCAAGTAGCCTCGGCGAGCCTTGTACCACGAGTCTCCGTCTTCGACAAATTCGCTTAGAATTCGTTTGCGGTTCTTCTGAGCTAGTGAAATCTGATCTTTGGCGAATTCGATTGGCTGTTTGCCGAAGTCGTAACGCCGTGCCAGCGGGTCGGGGCCCATTGTGTCTTCATCAGTCCCAAAAGTCAGTTCAGGTTCTGCAACACGAGACAGAATTTTCTCAAGCTGCTTTTCTTTTCCTTTGAGCGTGTAGCCATATTCGATTGCCCACATGTCGTAGGGACCGACACTGATCATGGCGTAGTCGCCTTGGAGTGCGCCGCGATCGACTTTAAAGTTGGTTGGCAGATAATCCATCACGCTACCCGCGAATGGCTTTTTACCTTTGAGGTCATCACTGTTGACTTCATCAATTTCGTAAATGCTGGACGCTTTGAAGTTGTGACGCAAGCCAAGAGTGTGGCCAACTTCGTGACAGACCAAGTCTGCCAGCAGTGGTCCGATGAAAGACTCGGGCATGCCGTCAAGCATCTGCTCTTTTTCTTCCTCTTCCTCTTGATCGTCCTCCTTGTCTTCATCCTTGTCGTCTTCATCTTCGTCGTCATCCTTGTCGTCTTTATCGTCTTCCTCTTTTTCGGCTTGCATGGAGAGCATGGCCATTCGCATCATGGCGACATCGAGACTACGACCCTCGGCGGCAAAGCAGGCGCCGTTGACTTGGCTGTGCCGATCAACCAGACCGTCCAGAGGTTCATCGCCCATGAGGCGTGTTTTCAGTGCACTTGGTTTCTCAGCAGCATGGCGCTTCGCAGCTTGGTGTTGAAGTTGCTGGCGGATAAAATCACGGTTAGACGGATCTGCAAGGCGAATCCGAGGGTCCCAGTTTGGATGTTTCTCGAACCACGCAAGTGTTTCAGCAGACATTCCGTCCATCGCGATTTTTGGCATTAGTTCGGAGAACTGTTTCTCAAATGTACGAATCCAGCCATCGGTCAGAACGATGTCAGCGTCCAAAATCTCACCGGTGCCGGGGTTCACGCGACTGGGGCCGATCGCGGTACTGACGTTGTTGTTCAACCAACGCACGAAGTTGTATCGAACGTCTTCGGGATCCTTCTCGACATGTTGTCCCGTTTCTAGGTCCTGTTGCCGGACTTCAATCGCATCGGCAATTCCAATCTGCTCGAACGCTTTGTTCCAATTCATGATCCCTTGGCGAACCCAGCGGCGATAGCGAATCGGAGTCGTGTGCTCGATATAGAAGACGATTGGCTTTTTCGGTGGACTCATTCGCAGCTTTTCGTCTCGCTTTTGCAAGTGCCAGCGGTTGATGTAACGCACGTTCGTGTCGTCAGAGCTGTACTTTCCATAGTCCGAATAAGTCGTTGTGAAGTAGCCGATCCGCTGGTCCGCTTTGCGTGGCGAGTAACCGGGGCTACCTTCAATCTTGCTGATTGAGTAGTGAAGCGTCTTTAAATTGCCATTGAGCATTGGGACTTCAAAGGCGATTTCAATATTGTTCGGGAATACTTTTGCTTGCTTGATCGAAGTCAAAGACGACTGAGTTCTCATGGCTCGTCCGAAGAAGACGTTGGCGTTTCCAACAAGCAACTGATCCAAATCAATCACGGGTCCCTGACGAGGCGCGATCGTAAGGATGGGTAGGCTCAAGAGAACTTTGTCCGTGAACAATCGATCGACAGAAGCTTTCGACTGTTTGTCGGAGCCTTTGACGGCCAGATTTTCGGCAACGAGTGCGACTCGTTTTCCGTATCGTTTCCAGTAAACATAAAACGAATCTGACTGCAGTCCGGCGAACAATTCACCACCGGAAACTGTCGGTGCGATAAAGTGACGGGTGGAAGAACTGTCAAAGTCGCGTGGCAACTGAGCCAGCATCTGACCATCGGCTTCACGCTTCCAGACTCGATAGAATGGTTTGCTCCCGCCTTGAACTTCAATTTCCTTGTAGTTCTTGGTGACTTTCTCAAGGGAAGGGAAATTAAAGATGCCGCTCTTTTCTTTTGTTTCCTTTGCCGCTTCGTCATCAGCAACGGCAAGTGTTGACAGGCACATTCCAAGAATGAACGCATGAAGAACGATCGCAATTGGCTTGGTGGAGAGCTTGGTGGAGATCAACTTGAACATCTCAGTTTCCTTGATTCGAATCTACAATGGTCACGGTTTGGCGACGTGAGTTGCCGTCGACCGCGAAAGTTTCGCTATCCGACATAGCCGGCATAAGTTTGCCATTTTACGTAAGCGTAGGCTTAATAGGGTAAACCATTCTAAGGTCTATGGCGCCATTTCCAAGCAATGTTGGCAAACGGGCTTAGTCGAGTGTGGTAATTTGCCCCATTTTGCGGATCGTGCAGGGTAGAATGGACTCTCGAATGTGATGGGAGACACCTCTGGCAGGTCGCAAATCTCAGCGAAAAGCCTTGGAATCTGTTATCTTGGGGACGGCGAAGACGGGCGGCTTCGTTCAAGTCAACGCCGTAAACGCTTTGTCACACCATTTCGTTGTGGTTGGCCGGTCCTGAACAACAGGGTATCCCTCGGGGTAGGTGCTGACACCAAGCTTAACTTTTAGACGTCAAAAAGCGCCAGAGCCATTTATGAGCCAAGGATTCGAAATAGCGTTCGACCGCCCATGGTTTCTAACGCTGTTCTTGCTGTTGCCAATCATTTGGTGGATGGGCTTTCACAGCCTTGCCGGCCTGGGGAGTTGGCGAAGACTTTTTGCATTGTTGCTTCGGTCGATCGTTGTCTCGTTGCTGGTGCTGGCGTTGGCACAGACTCAGGTGCGGCAAACGACCGATCGTCTGACCGTGATCTATCTGCTCGATCAGAGCGACAGCATCCCTGCGGCTCGCCGAGACATGATGTTGAACTATGTGTTTCGCGAAGTTGAAAGCCATCGCCGCGACGGGAAAAAGGATCTAGCGGGCGTGATCGTCTTTGGCGGTACCGCCAAAATTGAAGCGGCTCCTTTTGATGGAAAACTGCCGCTGATTGATCGGTTGGAGTCGTCGACGGATCTGCAGACGGATTCCACGAGCCTCGAGTCCGCGCTGAAATTGGCCAAAGCGTCTTTCCCAGAGGATACAGCTCGACGAGTCGTGATTGTGTCCGATGGCAACGAGAACATGGGCGATTCGTTATCGTTGGCTCGATCGATGGCGGAAGATGGAATCGGGATTGATGTCGTTCCTGTCGCGTTGTCTGCAAAGTCGGAGGTTTCGGTCGACAAGATTGTGTTGCCGACAGAGCTTCGCAAAGGCCAGGCCTTCGAGGCTCGGATTGTCATTAATAATCAAGCCGAGTTGTCAGGTGATTCAGCCGAACCTGTGACTGGCAAACTGCGTTTGTCGATGGGCACAGCGAAATCGAGCGAATTGATTGCCGAGCAGCAGATTACGTTGCGGCCGGGCAAGAACATACACGGTTTCAAGCACGAGCTTGAACGGGCCGGTGTTTTTACGCTTGATGCGACGTTTGTTCCGGACGACGCGGCGGTCGACGCGATTGAGAACAACAATCACGCGTCCTCATTTGCTCATATTCGCGGGAAGGGACGAGTCCTACTGATTGAAGACGGATTTCATCAGGGCGAATTTCAGCACCTAGTTGAGCGACTACAGGCGAGTTCGATCGAAGTTGACGTGCTGCCATCGAATCAACTTTATACGTCTGCTGCGGAGCTTTTGCCCTACGATGCAGTCGTATTGGCGAATCTTGCGCGGGCGACGGGCGACGATGCAGACAGCCCAGAACTGGCTGCATTTAGTGACGCTCAGATCAAAATGCTGGTCGACAATTGCGAGCAAATGGGGTGCGGTATCGTTATGTTGGGCGGTGATCGCTCGTTCGGGGCCGGCGGCTGGTCTAACACATTGTTAGAAAAAGCGATGCCGGTTGATTTTCAGATCAAGAACGACAAAGTTTCTGCGGTCGGAGCCTTGGCGATGGTGATGCATGCTTCGGAGATGGCCGACGGAAATTTTTGGCAAGTCAAAATCGGCGAAGAAGCAATGAAAGTGCTGGGACCGATGGACTATTGTGGTGTGGTGGATTGGAGCGACATGGGAGGAGCCCCTAGGTGGCTCTGGCGGATGCCAAACGGCGTGGACCGAGTTTTCCAAAATAGAAACCGCATGCTCGGGATGATCAATCGGATGACGCCTGGTGACATGCCTGACTTTAACGCACCGATGCGGTTGATGTTAAACGGGCTGAAGCAAGCAAATGCTTCGATCAAACACGCGATCATCATCAGCGATGGCGACGCGACGCCTCCCACCAACGCGCTGCTTCGATCGTATGTAAAAAACCGGATTAAGATTTCGACGGTAGCAGTAGGGACTCATGGACCGCCTGGCAGTACTCCGTTGCAAAGGATCGCCAAAGCGACGGGCGGCAAGTATTGGGTTGTGAAAGACCCACGAGCACTGCCGAAAATTTATCAACGGGAAGCTCGGCGTGTCGCTAAACCGGTTATCAAGGAGTCAAAGACTGGCATGAGCGTTGTGCCGACTGCGGCGGCCAGTAGTCATGAGATGCTTGTTGGGTTGGATGCAGAAAACCTTCCAACGTTTTCCGGCTATGTGATGACAACGGTTAAGCCCAGCAATCTTGTCCAGCAGCTGTGTCTCTCCAGCGAGCCCGAGAACGATAAAGGAGAGAACTCAACATTGTTGGCCACGTGGCGATATGGAAACGGGCGGACGGTCGTGTTCACGGCAGATGCCGGACACCGATGGACCAATAGTTGGGTCCAGAGCGAGCAGTATGATAAATTTTTCTCCCAGATGGTCCGATATGCGATGCGGCCTGTGACTCAATCTGCCAACTTCAACGTCGCCTCGGAAGTTAAAGACGGGGTCGCGAAAGTCGTGGTTACGGCACTGGACGACAAAGATGATTTTCTTAACTTCTTGGATATTTCGGGGCGAGGCGTCGGACCTGATCAGGAAGGGTTTGATCTGAATTTCGACCAAGTTGGCCCCGGTCGGTATGTGGCTCAGCGGCCAGTGAGCGGATCGGGCAACTTTTTGTTTTCGCTTTTTCCGGGCGAAGGTTATCAACGGTTGACTTCCGGATTTAACATCCCGTGGTCATCCGAATACTCTGATCGCTCGGCGAATCTGGCCCTGCTGGATTCACTGGCTGGGTTTGAGCCACGCGGCGGAGAAGCGGGATCCGTTATCGACGGGGGGCTGACTCGCAAAGGCTTAAATCAGTTGCTGGAAACGGACACCTTCCGCCCTACCCTTTCAGCTGCGATTGGGATTGAAGACATTTGGCCACTGTTGCTTGTGATCTGTAGCACGGCTTTTTTTGCGGATGTGCTGGTGCGTCGAGTTGCCATCTCGTTTGAGTGGCTGTGGAAATTTTTGCGGTATTTAAAATCGTTTGTCGTTGCGGAAGAATCGGAAGTCTCGGCTCCTTCGCTGTCTCGACTGCAAAGTCGAAAGCAGGAGATCGAAAAAGAAATCGAGCAACGCCGGGCGGCGACGCGGTTCGAGCCGGACGCCGGCAGCGAATCGGACGCGAAGTCCGGAAAGCAGCAGCTAGAAAACGTATTGGCCAGTGAGATCGAGAAAACTCCTGCGGCACCGCCAAAAATTCACCGTGATACATTAAACCCGGACGACGAATCATCGTACACATCGCGGTTGCTTGAAGCCAAACGTAAGGCTCAAGAAAAGCAGAAACGCAATAACGACTCGACCGAGTCGTCTGATTAACTATTCTGATTAGCTATTTGAATTACCCTAATTTTACTCACGGCAGGAAACTACCCGGAATCGCCCATGACCGACCAACATGAGTTTCAGCAGCAGGCTGAAAAGTTTCGCGAACGTTATCAATCCATTTATGACGAGGTCGGCAAAGTTATCGTCGGCCATGACGAGATCGTGCATGGTGTGCTGACTTGCCTGATGATTGGTGGGCATTGCCTTCTGGAGGGGGCTCCTGGACTGGGCAAAACCTTGCTCGTTCAGACCCTTTCCAAGACCCTCAGCCTCGATTCCAACCGGATTCAGTTCACCCCCGACCTGATGCCGGCGGACATTCTGGGCACCAATATGGTTGTGGAAGATCAGAATGGGAATCGTTCTTTCGAATTTCAGAAAGGACCAATCTTCACGCAGATTTGCCTAGCTGATGAAATCAACCGTGCGACTCCCAAGACGCAGTCGGCGATGCTGGAAACGATGCAGGAAGGAACGGTCACGGTGGGTGGTGAACGGTACGAATTACAGAAACCGTTTTTTGTGCTGGCGACTCAAAACCCTATTGAGCAAGAAGGTACTTACCCGCTGCCCGAGGCCCAGTTGGACCGATTTCTTTTCAAGCTAGTGGTTGGCTACTCGAACCGAGAGGAGCTTTCTGAAATTCTGGACCGGACGACGCGGGGTGTAAAAGTCGAACCGCAGCCTGTGATGGATGGTGCAGAAATCGTTGAGTGGCAGCAGTTGATCAGAAAGGTGATCCTTGCCGACCATCTTCGCGATTATATCGTCCGTTTGACGCTGGCGACTCATCCTGAGGGACCGCACGCGGTGGACATTACCAACCAGTACCTTCGGTGGGGAGCCAGTCCACGTGGTGCGCAGACGATGGCACTGGCCGCCAAGGTTCGTGCATTGCTTGAGGGCCGATTCAACGTCAGCTTCGAAGATATTCGGCGGGTTTTTCTTCCAGCGATGAGGCACCGAGTCATTCCAAACTTTGAAGCTCAGGCTGAAAACGTGACTAGCGATCAGGTGTTGTTGGAGATTTTGGACCGCGTCCCTGAGAAAGCCGACGATGCCTGAAAAGACTCTGCCGTCAAAGCCGGCAACCGATGAATTGCTACCTCCTTCGTTACTGGCCAAACTGGACAGAATGGAACTTGTCAGCCGGAAGATTTTCCGCGGCCGCATGAAGGGCGAGCGACGCAGTGTGCGCAAAGGGCAGAGCGTTGAGTTTGCTGACTTTCGCAATTACGTCCCGGGCGATGATCTGCGTTTTGTGGATTGGAACCTGTACGCTCGTCTGGATAAGCTGTTCTTAAAGCTGTTCCTAGAAGAGGAAGACTTGCACTTCTATACGTTGATTGATGTCAGCGAGTCGATGAATTTCGGTACCCCAAGCAAGCTGCAATACGCCAAACAGCTGGCCGCCGCGCTGGGCTACATCGGATTGTGCCGCAGCGACCGCATCAAGATCGAACCGTTGGATCCGGTTGCGGCACCTGCTGCCCCCGTGTTGCGTGGTCGCGGCCAAGTCTGGCGGATGATCGAATATTTGAATCAGATGGAATCATCCGACAATGTGCCACTTGCTGACGGCGTGAAGAACTTTTGTTCACGGAACACGGGCAAAGGGGTATTGGTGCTGATTACGGACTTGATGGACAAATCAGGCTATGAAGCTGCACTCAAATATCTGGTAGCGCGAAACCTAGACATCTACGTGATCCACGTCCTGTCGCAGGAGGAGATCGATCCGGACATTCAGGGCGACCTGAAGCTGGTCGACTGCGAGGATGATGATATCGCCGAAATCTCAGTCAGCCAGCGGTTGCTCGATCGCTACCGTAGAACATTGGCGACGTTTATCGAACAGTCTCGGGATTTCTGCTCCCGACGAGGCATTGTGTATACGATGACCAGTACCGAACGATCTGTTGATCGACTGGTCTCGCGTTACCTGCGGCAGCGAGGACTGGTGCGTTGAACTTCCTCGATTTTAACACGATTCCGTGGTATCAGTGGCTGGTTCTGGCTGTCGTGCCACCACTGATCTTTCTGCTGTACTTTTTGAAGCTGCGCCGGTCACCCTTGCAGGTTCCAAGTACCTTTTTGTGGACTCGAACGATCGAGGACATGCACGTAAACAGCCTTTGGCAGCGGCTGCGAAACAATTTACTGCTCTGGCTGCAGCTTTTCGCCGTATTGCTGTTGGCGCTTTCGTGTCTGCGTCCGGGGTGTCGTAGTGAACAGTTGGCCGGCGGACGATTTGTTTTTGTGGTTGATCAGTCCGCCAGCATGTCCGCCACGGATCTTGCGTCTAAAAAAAGTCGATTGGAAGAGGCAAAAACGCTGGTCAAGCAAACGATCGATCGAATGAGCGGTAGTGATGCGGGAATGCTAATCAGTTTTTCGGATCGAGCGATTGTGCAGCAGTCTTACACGACCAATCGCTCATTGTTGAAGCGGAAAGTGGACCAGATTCAGCAAACCGAGCGTTCGAGCGATATCTCCGAAGCACTGACTGCTGCGTCCGGCTTGGCGAATCCGGGACGCACCAGTGATCGTGAAAGCCAAATCGATCTTCAAGTCGCCGAGGGACGTGACACCGTTCTGCAGATTTATAGCGATGGCGGAGTCCGAGAGGTTCCTCGTTTTTCTTTTGGGAAACTGACTGCCGAGTATTTCCCCATCGGATCTTTTGAGGTGCCTTCCAATGTCGGAATTACAGCTTTGTCGCTGAATAATCAATTGGAAAGCGATGGGCAGATTGAAGCGTTCACTCGGTTGCAGAATTCCGGTATGGAGGAGGCTGCGGTCGATGTGTCTCTGTATATCGACGACGAGCTTTTTGATGCACGTGCTGGAGTGAATGTTCCGGGACTTGGTTCGACTAGCATCAGCTTTGATTTGTCGGGGGTTGCTGGGCGGGTCGATCAATCGATTCCAATTCGTGTGCAGATCGATTCATCTGATGTATACGCCTTAGATAATGTGGCTCATTGTGTTCTCAATCCCCCTCGGCTTTCGAGCGTTTTGGTTGTCAGCGAAGACGAAAAGTACTTGCAATTGGCTGCTAGGACGGACCGAGTTAAAAAGCTGGCCAATGTTCAGTTTGAATCTCCGGATTTTCTAAAAGATCAACAGTACGAAAAACAAACAACTCTCGGCTTCTATGACTTGATCGTGTTTGATCAATGTGCTCCAGAAAAAATGCCCGCCTGCAACACCGTGTTCTGGGGCTCGCTGCCGGTTGACGAACAATGGTCGAAGGCAGGCCACTCGGACGTGACACCGATCGTTGATGTCAACAATGCTCATCCGTTGATGCAGTCGGTTCAGATGACGACCGTGAATGTGTTGTCCAGTGATTTTGTCAAAGGCCCGACCGGTAGCACGTCCCTAGTGGACTCGGTCGACGGATCGGTGATGATGCTTGCCCCTCGCAGCGGATTCCTCGATCTGGTCATTGGGTTTCCGCTGATCCAGTATGATGACGCGGGTGAAGCAAGTGTGAACACGGATTGGCCTCGCAAGTTAGGGTTTCCAATCTTTATGCAGAATCTGTTTGTTACTCTTGGAGGTCAGTCACAGTTTGGGCAGTCGTTCAATCGTAAGCCGGGGCAGCTGATGAATTTTCGGTCACGATTGCCGTATCCTGAGGTAAACGTCACAGGGCCGGATGGGAAAACAGAAACCGTCGCGGCTCGAACTGATAATTCATTCGTGTTTGTTAACACAGAAGCTTCTGGTGTGTACGAGATCCGCCCTAAGGACGATCAAGATGTCGACCAATTGATTGCAGTCAACTTGCTGGATCGGCGAGAAAGCGATTTGGCCGTTGCCGAAAAAATGGAGCTTGGCTATGTCGAAATTGAAGGAACACGGTCACGAGTTCCCGTGCGACGTGAGTTCTGGCCATGGCTTGTGCTGGCGGTGATCGTCGTTCTGATGATCGAGTGGCTGGTTTACAATCGCCGCGTAGCGATCTGAT